>NZ_VIWV01000001.1:1866666-2200000 GCF_007829875.1 Streptomyces capillispiralis
CGCGCCGCCGAGATACCGCTCGGGCCACCGCCGTTGACACCCCACGTGGAAGGCTCGTTCACCTTCCACTTCCGCAGCAACAGCGCCCTGGAACCCAACTGCGCCATCGCCGACGTACGCCCCGACCGCGCCGAGGTGTGGGCGAGCCTGAAGGCGCCGATCGTCGCCAAGGAGGCCATCGCCGCCCGGCTCGGCCTGCCGCTGAACGCGGTGACCGTCCATGTCACCGAGGGCGGCGGCTCGTTCGGCCGCAAGCTGTTCCACGACGCCGCCCTGGAGGCCGTGGAGGTCTCCCGGAGGACCGGCAAACCGGTCAAGCTGATGTGGCACCGCGCCGACGACTCCCGCCAGGGCCGCACCCACCCCATGGCCGTCTCCCGGGCGCGCATCGCCTACCTCGGCGACACCGTCCTCGGCTACCGGCAGCGGCACACCAGTGTCGCCACCGACCTCGGCCACGGACTCGGCGAGATCTTCACCGCCCTGGCCGCGAGACTCCCGGTGGGCGACATCGGCTTCTCCGAGACGTTCTTCCAGCTGTCCCAGTCGATGCCCTACGACTTCGGCGTCCACAGCCGGCTGCTGAGCGAGACCGACAAGAGCTTCAACACCGGCAGCATGCGCAACGTCTACTCCCCCGACGTCACCTGCGCCCGTGAACTCCTCGTCGACCGGGTGGCGGAGCGGATGGGCCGGGACCCGTACCGGTTCCGGCACGACTTCCTGCGCGACGACCGGGCCCGCGCCGCGCTGGACAAGGTCGCCGAGGTCGGGCAGTGGGGCCGGACCATGCCGGAGGGCACCGCGCAGGGCATCGCGTTCCACTCCGAGTACCACTCGGTCAGCGCGGTGCTGGTGGAGATCGACTGCCGCCCCGAGACCGTGAACCGGCCGGTGCGCGACGGGGTGGCCGGGCCGCGCGTGACCCGGGCCGTCCTCGCCGTCGACGCCGGGCTCGCGGTCAACCCGCGCGGTCTGGAGGCCCAGATGATGGGCTGCGTCATGGACGGCATCGCCCTCGCCCTCACCTCCAGCCTCCACCTGCGCGACGGGTACTTCCTGGAGGCCAGCTGGGACAACTACTTCTACACCCGGCAGTGGAACACACCGCCCGAGCTGGACATCGTCGTCATGCCGCCCAGCACCGGGAAACCCGGCGGCGCGGGAGAGCTGGGGGTCGCCGCGTCGATGGCCGCCGTCGCCTGCGCCCACGGCCGGGCCACCGGGACCATGCCGACGGTGTTCCCCATCAACCACGGCACGCTGTCGTTCGAGCCGAAGCCCACCGTCCCGCCCGTCCCCGCGTCCCCCGTCGACGGCCTGGACCACGTCCGCTGACCCTCCTGGAGAACCCGTGCCCGAGCACACCTTCCGCCTCAACGGCGAACAGGTCACCGTCGACGTCGACGACGACGAGCGGCTGCTGTGGGTGCTGCGCGACGTCCTCGGCGTCACCGGCCCCAAGTACGGCTGCGGCATCAACGTCTGCAAGGCGTGCACCAGCCACCTCAACGGCCGGGCCGTCAACCCGTGCGCGGTCCCGGTCGGCGACCTGCGGCCCACCGACGAGGTGACCACCATCGAGGGGCTGCCGGCCACCGTCGGGGCGGAGCTGCACCCGATGCAGCAGGCGTGGATCGACCGGGACGTGGCCCAGTGCGGCTACTGCCAGCCCGGCCAGATCATGGCCGCGGTGGCCCTGGTGCGCCGGGTCGCCGAGGAGGGCCGCGAGATCACCGACGCCGACCTCGACGGCCTGCGCAACATCTGTCGCTGCGGCACCTACGTCCGCATCCGCGAGGCGATCAGGGCCGGGGCCGCCCGCATGTGAGCCGGGCGGGGGTGGTGCGGGCGGGGCGGCGGGGGAGGCGCCGCCCCGCGCCGGTCATCGTCCGATGACGGCCGGGGTGCCGCCGTCCTCGGTGCCCCACACGTCGGCGTCCTCCTCCAGGTAGTCGGCGGAGGTGGTGGCGTTGCGGCGCGGCTCCGCCTCCTCCTCCTGCGAGTCGCCGCCGGTCGTCGACACCCGGGAGGCCGGCGACAGGAAGGTGTCGCTGTCCTCCTGGCGGTGCCAGGGGTTGCGCCGCCTGCGGTTGCGGCGCTCGCTCTCCTCCGCGGCGTCGACCAGGACGGCGCGCACCCGCTCGCCGTTGCCCCGCTCGCCGCCCGCGCCGGCCCCCATACCGCCCATGCCGCCCATGGGCATGCCGGGTGAGCCGGGCATGCCGGGCGCGCCGGGGGCGCCGGCCACCGGGGCGAGCGGCGCGCCCGTGCCCGGGGTGGAGGCGCTGTCGGAGAGCGGGGCGACCCCGCCGGCTCCCAGGCCGTCCGGGGAGGAGCCCGACCCGGTGAGTCCGCCGCCGATGCCCGCGCTGCCCGCACCGCTCCCGCCGCCCACGCTGCCGGAGCCGAGACCCAGTTCGGACGCCGACACCTGCTGGGAGGTGATGCCGTCGCCGCCTCCGCCGCCGCCCGTGCCGAGGCCGTCGAGCAGGCCGGAGCTGTCGAGGCTGCCGAGCGAGCCGAGGCCGGAGGTGTCGGGACCGGAGGTGTTGAGGTCGTTCAGGTCCACCCGTTCGGTGTTGCCCTGCGGGTCGGTGACGGTGGCGATGCCGGTGTCCGGGTCGATCACCTGGGTGCTGCCGTCCGGGAAGGTGGTGGTCAGCATGCCGTTGTCCAGGACGGTGGTGGAGCCGTCCGGGTTGGTGACCTTCGCCCCGTGGGTGAGGTCGGTGGTCGTGGTCTCGCCGTTGGCGTCGGTGGTGGTCAGCGTCCCGTTCTCCGGGTCGAACGACGCCTTGCTGCCGTCCTCGAACAGCGTGGAGAAGTCGCCGTCGTCGAGCATCGTGCGGGCGCCGGTCGGTGTCTCCAGGCCGGACCGGTCGGCGTTGAAGCCGCCGAGGTCGCCCAGGTCGCCGATGGTCTCGGTGATCACGTCGTCGTTGATGCCCCCGAGGTCGCCCAGGTCGCCGAGACCGCCGTTGAGGTTGCCCAGGTTGCCCAGGTTCTCGGTGGTGACCTTGCCGTCCGGGTCGGTGGTGGTGGCCTGCCCGGTCGAGGGGTCGACGGTCTGCGTGGAGCCGTCGGGGAACGTCGTGGTCAGCTTCCCGTCGTCGCCCAGGGACGTCACCGAACCGTCCGGGTTGGTCACCTTCGCCCCGTCGCCCAGGTCGGCGGTGGTGACCGAACCGTCCGGGTGCGTCGTCGTCATCACTCCGCTGTCCGGGTCGAACGTCGTGCTGCCGCCGTCGGGGAAGTCCGTCGTCAGACCGCCGCCGCTGGTCAGCTCCGTGCTGCCGCCGGTCGGCGTGTCCAGCACCCCGTCCCCGCCGAGGCTGCCGTTGAGGTTGCCCAGGTTGCCGAGGCTCTCGGTGGTGACCTTGCCGTCCGGGTCGGTGGTGGTGGCCTGCCCGGTCGAGGGGTCGACCGTCTGCGTGGAGCCGTCCGGGAACGTCGTCGTCAGCTTCCCGTCGTCGCCCAGGGACGTCACCGAACCGTCGGCGTTCGTCACCGTGGCCCCGTCGCCCAGGTCGGCGGTGGTGACCGAACCGTCCGGGTGCGTCGTCGTCATCAGCCCGCTGTCCGGGTCGAACGTCGTACTGCTGCCGTCGGGGAAGTCCGTCGTCAGACCGCCGCCGCTGGTCAGCTCCGTGCTGCCGCCCGTCGGCGTGTCCAGCACCCCGTCCCCGCCGAGGCTGCCGTTGAGGTTGCCCAGGTTGCCCAGGTCGGTCGTGGTGGTGGAACCGTCGGGATCGGTGGTGGTGGCCTGGCCGGTCGAGGGGTCGACCGTCTGCGTGGTGCCGTCCGGGAAGGTGGTCGTCAGCTTCCCGTCGTCGCCCAGGGAGGTCACCGAACCGTCCGGGTTGGTCACCTTCAGGCCGTCGCCCAGGTTTTGCGTGGTGACGGAGCCGTCCGGGTGGGTGGTCGTGAGGACCCCGCTGTCCGGGTCGAAGGAGGTGCTGCTGCCGTCCGGGAAGTCGGTGGTGAGCTGGCCCCCGTCGAGCTGGGTGCTGCCGCCGGTCGGGGTCTTCAGACCGCTGCCGCCGGTGCCGTTGTTGAGGCCGCCGAGGTTGCCGAGGCTCTGTGTGACCGCGTCGTTCGCGGAGTTGTTCGTCCCGCCCGGGCCGCCGCCCAGGGCACCGAGACCGCCGAGGGTCTGGGTCAGCGGCGCACCGTCGCCCGTGACCGCCTGCCGGTCGTCGCCGCTCTGGCCGTTCACGTCACCGAGGTCGCCGAGGCTCTCGGTGGTCACGGCGTTGTTCTGGTTCAGCAGGTCGTCGAGGTTGCCGAGCGACTGCTCGTTGACCGCGTTCGGGTCGTTGATGCCGCCGAGGCTCTCCTCCATCGCCCTGGCCTGCTCCTCGGCCTCGCGCTTGGCCTCCTCCTGCTCGCGGCGCTGCTCCTCACGCAGCTCGTCCTGGTACTTCTTGTCCTCCTCGCGCTGCTGGTTCTGCTCCTCGCGCAGTTCGTCCTGGTACTGCTTGTCCTCCTCGCGCTGCTGGTTGGCCTCGTTACGCAACTCGTCCTGGAGTTTCTGCTCCTCCTCCTTCTGCTGGTTCGCCTCCTCGCGCAGCTCGTCCTGGTACTTCTTGTCCTCCTCGCGCTGCTGGTTCGCCTCCTCACGCAGCTCGTCCTGGTACTTCTTGTCCTCCTCCCGCTGCTGCCGCTGCTCCTCGCGCAGCTCCTCCTGGTACTTGCGGTCCTCCTCGCGCTGGCGCTCCTGCTCCTCGCGCAGCTCGTCCTGGTACTTGCGGTTCTCCTCGTTCTGCCGGTCGATCTCCTCCTTCTCCTCCTCCAGCTTCCTCTCCTCGTACTCCTCCGAGGCCGTGCCGGTGGACTTGGGCTTCGGTACGTTCTCGGTGAAGTCCTTGCTGAGGTCGAGGAAGTGGTTGTTCAGGTCGGACTGCACCTGCGCGGCCGGCTTGCCCAGGTACTCGTCGACGCCCTGGCTCCAGATCTTGACGGCCTTGTCGCCGACCTTCGCCCAGTTGGCGATGTCGGTGAGGTCGCCGTACTCCGGGTGGGTCTGCGAGAAGCCGACCTGCGGGCTGTGGCGGACGGTGGTGCCGTAGCGGGTGGTGGTCGAGGTGATCTCCGTCCTGGCGACGTTGTCCGTGTCCACCCACTGGGCGAGGTCGTCCAGGACGTAGCGCAGCACCCGGTGCGGGTCGTAGTACGGGGACTTGGCCCAGGTCATCCAGGCCTCCAGCAGCTTCCTGGCGGACTCCTCCAGGTACTGGCGGCCCATCGACAGGGCGCGCGAGTACACCGTCTGGCCGGTGCCGCCGCCGGTGACCTCGGAGTTGAAGGTCTCGACGTAGGCGTCGTAGTTCTCGCGGACCTTCTTCAGCAGGCTGCGGAAGACCTCCGCCGCCTCGCCCTTCCAGCTCGCGTCGTCCCGGCCGAAGCGGTCCTCCCAGTCCTTGAGGACCGTCGCGTGGTCCTTGAAGAACTTGGCCGCGAAGTCGAAGGACTCACCGGTGGTGTTGAAGGAGTTCAGGTCCACCACGTCGGATCCGCCCACGCCCAGGTTGCTGAACCGCGCGTTCTGCGTGCCGCCGCCGAGCAGTTCGAGGAGCGCCGTCCGCGGCCCGTTCATGTACCGGGCGAGCGGGATGGTGCTCATCTTGTCCTTGTTGTAGTCCGTGAACTCGTTGCCCTCACGGACCTGGGCGTCCTCGACGCGGTCGGCGTTGATGTCGGCGAAGAGGACCTCGTCGCCGGCCTTCACACGGCCCTCGAAGACGATCCGGGCCTGCATGATCGACCGCTTCTTGCCGCCGTCGAAGAACCAGATGTCGTAGTCCTCGCCCTTGTTCTGCAGGAAGCCGGAGTCCTTGACGAGCAGGCCGAGGCTGCGCTCCTTGATGTCCATCCGGAACAGCTTGCCGCCGTGGTCGGAGCGGAGCGTGTCGAAGATGGTGCTGCGGTCCGGCACCGGATAGCCGGTGATGTGGGTGACCAGAGTGGCCCAGGTGTCGCTCGACGGGTCACCGGCGTTGTCGAACTTGTCGAGGTTCGTGCCGGAGTTGGGATCGTACCGATCGGCCACCGGGCGCCCTTTCTGGTCGTTTGTCGTCCGTTCCGGCGCACCGCTTCCTCGTACGGGGGTGCTGCCGGGGTTGTCTCACACGGGTGCGCCGGGCGGCCGTGGCCCCCGTCGGCGCGTGCGGCGCGGGGTCAGGAGCCTTCGGCCGGGTCGTCGGTGCTGCCGGAGGTGAGGGTGTCGACCTCGTCGAAGGTCTGGAGCAGCGTCTGGGCGTCGATCGCGCTCAGGTTCTTGTCCTTGGTCTTGTTGGCCTCTTCGATGGTCTCGGTGAGGGCCTCCTGCAGCTCCTTGAAGAGCTCCATCTGGTCGCCGAGCAGCTTGTCGACGGCCTCGGCCGCGGTGCGGATGCCCTCGATCAGCTTCGGCCCCGAGACCAGGGGCTCGGTGACCATCTTGCCGATGCGCAACAGCTGCTTGTCCTGGGCGAGGTTGTCCGGGGTGGTGTGCCCGTCGATGAGGTGGCCGAGCGGGCGGATGTGGGCGCCGTCGCCGTCCTCGCGGTGCTTCTTCGCCGCGGTGTACACCGGCTGCACCTCGTGGTCCCGGAAGTTCTCCATCTGCTTGAGGTCGAAGTGCTTGACGTCGGCCTTTTCACCGGCCATGGGACGTTCTCCTGCCGCTTGGTGCCGGACGGACGGGGTGGGGGCGGCCCGGCGGCCGCCCGGGGGACTGCAACACTGCGGGGCGCCCGGGGCCCTTCGGGCGGGGCGCCCGGGGGAGCCTGCCGGGCGGGGCGCCCCGGAACGGGGGCCGAGCCGCCCGCACGGACCGCCGTGCGGGCGGCTCGGCGCCTTCCACTCGCACGCTCCGGACGCCGGGGCCTGCTCCCGGAGCGGCGAGCGGGAGGACCGGGCCTAGCGGGCCCGCACGCTGCCCCAGTTGTCGGCGCTCCTGCGCTCGTCACGGGAGTGGTTGTCGTGGATGGTGCTGATCAGCTCGCCGTTGTCACCGAGGAGCAGGGCCATGTTCTTGGTGGCCTGGTCCCACTCCGCCTGGACCTCGCGGTACGTCTGCTGGTCCGCACCCTCCCAGGACATGACGAGCGGCTTCAGCTCGTCCTCCAGGTTGTTGAGGGTCTTGATGATCTGCTGGGTCTGGTCCATCAGCTCTTCGACCGCCTGCCGGACCTTGGGGTACTGCACGTCGATGATGCCGTCGGCCATGACGTCTCCTCTCGGGGGCCCGGGCGCGGGGCCCGGGGAAGCTCACGGGTACGGCCTCACCGCAAGGGGGCCGGCGCCGCGTGGGGGGTGGGTCAGCGCAGCGCTTCGAAGACGCCCTGGCTGGTCTTGCTGTTGAGGACCTCGGTCAGGTCCTGGTTCTCCTGCGCCAGGCGGTTGGCGGAGGTCACGTTCTCCTGGAGCGCGTCGACCATCTTGCTGATCTGGACGACGACCTTCTGCGCCTCGGCGTTCCAGCTGCGGAAGAGCTTCAGCAGGGCCTGGCCCTCGTCACCGCCCACGCCCGAACGCGCGGCGATCTCGGCGACGTTGTTCTGGATCTTCTCGACCTGGTCCCGGGCCGACTCCAGGGACGAGACGCCCCCCAAGCCCTTGGCATAGTCCGCTTTCCTCGCGGCACTGTCCGCCATGACGTGTTCCCTTCGTTCGAGCTCTCGTCGCACCGTTGCCCGCTGAGGCTAAAGAGAACCGAGGGTTCCGCGCAACGCGTGCCGGGAACATTTGAGCATCGGTCAGCCCGGCGGAATTGTCGTGTGTGGCAATGCAGTTGTGATCAGGTTGCAGGGGGATGAACACGCACGCCGGGCCGCCGCGGAAGCGCGACGTGCAGGTTCCCGGGTTCGCGCGCGATACGGGCGGAGAACGGGCACGGAAAGAGACCGAACGGTCATCGTGAAGCCCGTTTCGGGTGCGTGCGCGCCCGCCGCATTCCACGGTGCGGCCACCCGCAATTCTTGAGCTTCATTTGAGGATTCGCCTTCCCTGCCGATGCGGTTCGCCTTCCTGTCCGCGCGCACGCCGACTCCGCCGAACGGCGCCGTCGGCGCCCGAGTTCGGTCCGCGCTTATACCGCCCCGGTTCCTTTTCGCTTTCCGCGGCGCCCTTCGGGTCCCTCGCCTTGTTCCGTTCCGAAATGTCGGCTGTTCCGGAGTGCCGGCTGTGTCAGCCGCGTGAAGCGCCGCCCGCGGTGTCCGCCGCGTCCGCCGCCTCTTCCTTGTCCGCCCCGTCCGTCTTCCCGGCGGCCTCGCGCTCCTCCGCCTCGCCGTCCCCGGTCCCGCACTCGGGAGCCGTGACCCCGGGCTCCGCGGCGCCGGAGGCGGCCGCCGGGTCCAGGTCCGCGCCGGTCGGGAGGGTCGCGAGCAGGGGGGCCGGGACCGAGCCGATGTCCGCGGTGCCGTAGCCGAGCGCCTGCAGCGCGTCCTTCCCGGGGACGCGGTACTTCACCCCGTTCTCCGCCACCAGATAGGTGGTGCCGGCGTGCGCGGCGCCGCTCGCGTTCAGGGCCCGTACCAGGGCGCCGTGCCCCGGCCGTACGACCGTGGCGTCCGTGGGCACGCAGGCCTCCTCCAGCGGCTGCGCGGTGCCCTCGGACACCGCGACCGGGGCCAGCCCGGTCAGCGGGACCAGGACCGACCTGATCCGGGCGCCGCCGTCGCCGCCGTCCACCTGCGCGCAGAGCGCGGTGCCGCGCGGCGTGGACTGCGGGACCGGCGGCGCGTCCGGCAGCTCCGCGGAGCCGGCGGTGCCCGAGTCCTTCGCGCGGTGCTCGCGCAGGGCGTCCGCGCCGACCGTGCGCACCTCGGGCGAGCTGCCCTGGTAGGCCTTCTCCTGGGTGGCCGGGTCGCCGAGCACCAGGGCGGCGCCGAGCCGGGTCAGCGGCACCAGGCCGTCCTCGCGCAGCAGGTGGTAGGTGCTGCCGCCGCCGGGCACGCTGACCTTGAAGAGCTGGCCGATGCGGCTGGCCTCGCCGCCGATCTCGGGGCCCTCCTCGCCGCGCCCCGGCACCTCGGGCGACTTCAGGGCGGGTCCGGGCGCCAGCGCGTCGAGGAAGGCGGCGGAGACCGGCATCGGCCGCTCGGAGCCGTAGCCGAGGGCGTTGCGGGCGTCGGAATCGCCGTCCAGCGGCAGCCTGCTGCCCCGCCACACCAGGTACTCGGTGTCGTCGGGGCCGCTCACCAGAACGCCGCGGTCGCCGCCGATGCCGCGGGCGTCCACGGGCGCCCCGGCCACCACGGTGGTGGCGCCCGGCTTGTCCACGCCCGTGCCGGACACGGCACCGGAGGTGTCGGGCAGCGCGCCCTCGGGCCCGGTGACGCACATGTGCCAGGCGCCGTCGTCGAGCGAGCCGGGCTCGGGCACCGCGTCCGGGGCCCCGGGGATGCCGACCGGGGTGCCCACCGGGACGTCCTTCAGGGAGGGGGTGCGGACGTCCGCGGTCGGCAGCTCGGCACCGCCGATCAGCCGGGCCGAGGCGTAGTTGCGCACCGGGTGCAGGACACCGTCGGTGCCGGTCCACACGTACCGGGCGCCGGTGTCGCGGTTGACCACCAGGTGCTCCCCGTCGCGCCAGCCGTCGTTCCCGCCGGGGCGCAGCAGACCGTACACGGTGGCTCCCGCGCCGATCAGGACGGTGACCAGGACGCCGAAGACCACACCGCGGGTGGTCCGCCCGAGCGGGCTCTCCGGGGCGTCCGGGTCTGCCATCAGCAGGCCCGAGCTGAGCCTGCCCATCATGAAACTGTGGGCGTGTACCTGGTCGCGTTTGGACTGCACGGCCTCTCCTCAACTCCTTCTACGTGTCGCGGCGTCAGGGACGGTCAGCCGAACAGGCCGCGCAGCCAGCCGAACAGCCCCGCCACCCAGAGGGCGAGCGGCAGCAGCGCCACCGCGAGGCCGGTGTGCGCCAGTTCCGCGGCACGGCCCCAGTACGGCAGCACCCGGCGGCCGGGCACCGTCCAGGCGGCGACGACGAGGGCGGCCGCGCAGCCCAGCAGCACCGCGAAGACCACCACGCGCCCGTCCCCGTCGCTGTCCACCGCCCAGGCGCGGGCGAGCAGCAGCAGCCCCCAGAGGCCGGGCACCGTCAGGGTGAGCCGCTGCCCGATGTGCACCAGGCCGCGGGAGTGCAGGAGCAGCAGCAGGCTCAGCGTGAGGGAGGTCAGCACCTCGGGCAGGTTCGGTCGCTCGGTGAGCACGACCAGGGCGGCCGCGGCGACGATGCCGGTGACCGCGAAGAGCGCGGTGACCCAGCGTCCGGCCAGTTCGGTGCGCTCGGCGACCTCGTCGCCCGCGTAGGGCTCGATGCCCTCCTGGAGCTGGGCGGCGGAGGACGGCAGCGCGGGCATCCGCATGCCGGCCAGTTTGAAGGCGAACGGTGCCACGGCCCCGGCGGCGAGCGCGACCACCGTGGACACCAGCGCCGCCGCGGCGGGCACGTGCAGGCCGGTGTAGCCGATCAGCGCGCCGGCGATCGCGGTGGCCACCGAGACCACCGCGGTGGCCAGCAGGGCGGGGGCGCCGACGGCGGTGGCGGCGAGCGCCAGGACCGCGCCGCCCGCGCCCGCCGCGCCGGCCGCGAGCAGCCGCGCGCCGGCCACCCGGGCGGCGTCCGGGCCGGTCAGGTCGCCGCCGGGCAGCAGCCAGCCGGCCAGGGCCAGGCAGGGCGCGACCAGCAGGCCGAGCGCGGTGGCGGAGAGCCGGTCGCCGACCGCGCGGCTGGCCGAGCCCGCGCCGGCCAGCAGCAGCAGGCCGGTCACGGCCGCGCAGGCGGCCCGGGAGCCGCCGGAGGCGCTGGTCACCCCGGGCCAGAGCACCAGCAGGAGGGCGGCCGCCACGGTCGCCACCACGGAGCCCACCAGGAAGCCGCGGGCGGCCCCGGGGTGCCAGGTGTGCAGCCGCCGTCCCGCGGTGTCGGCTATGCCGTCCACCAGGTCGTCGAGCCGGGCCTCCGGCAACGCCTCGGTGTGCGGGCGCAGGTAGAGCACCGCGCCGTCGGCGAGCCCGGCGCGGGCCAGGGTGGTCTCCTCGTCGAGCGGGGCGTCACCGAGCCGCTGGAGCACCCAGCCGGCGTGGTCGAGTCCGGCCTCCTCGGCCTCCTCGCCCACGTAGCGCAGCAGGGTGGGCAGCAGGTCGGCGACGGGCACGTCGGCGGGCACGGCCAGGTCGACGGAGACGCTCGGCGCACGTACGGTCAGGCGGCACAGTTCGGCCACCGCGCTGTCGGTCATCAGCAGAACTCTCGGCTTCCGTGGGAGCTTTGACCGGAGGACTTCCCCCGGCGGAGGGGACGTGCGAAGAGTACGGAAGGCCCGTGCGGCCAGGAACCGGGGGGCCGGTGCGGGAATTGTGTTCCCGCGGCCGGCTGCCGCCCATCCCGCGTGGACAGGTCGCGTTCCGTGAATGCAGACTACTGCCTACGCCCGCCGGATCGTGCTGCGGACCGGACCTCTTGTCCGGTATGGAGTTCACCGTCACGGGAGTTGGCCGTCCCCCGCTATCAGCCGGAAACATTCACCCGGCGTTCACCGCCTCAGGTGGGCCTCGGAGAATCAGCGCGGTTCGGTGTTTCCCACCTCCCGCGTGCGCCGGTATTCGGTGCGGGCCGGAAAGCCACTGAAACCGGAGGTTTTGTTCCTTGAGCGTGGTGCTGTTTCGCCGGCCCGCCCGCAGGCGCGGACCGGAGATGCCCGACGGGCAATTGACCCTCCAGGAGCCGCCGGTCCTCGCCGAGACGGTGCCGGACACCTCGGCGATATGGACGTATTTGCCGATGGCGCTGATGTCGGTGTCGATGATGCTGATGTTCCTGCGCCCCGGCGGCGGGAACGGCGTCTTCATGTATCTGGCGATGGGCGTCATGGCGCTCTCCGCCGGTGCCATGCTGCTGGGGCAGCTGATGCGCCGCTCCAGCGAGCGCAAGCAGCGGCTGAAGGGCGAACGCCGTGACTACCTCCGCTATCTGACGCAGACCCGCAAGCGGGTCCGGACGACCATCGCCGAGCAGCAGCGGGCGCTCGCCTGGCGGCACCCCGAGCCCGCCTCGCTGCGCTCCCTGGCCCGCACCTCGCGGCTGTGGGAGCGCCGCCCGGCCGACGAGGACTTCGGCGAGGTCCGGCTCGCGGTCGGTGAGCAGCAGCTCGCGCTCACCCTGAACCCGGTCTCCACCCGCCCGGTGGAGGACCTGGAGCCGCTCTGCGCGCACGCCCTGCGCCGCTTCATCCGCGCCTACTCCACCATCCCCGACCAGCCCCTCGGCCTCTACCTGCGCTCCTCGGCGCGGGTGCAGCTGCGCCCGGAGGACGACGCCGCCGACGAGTCCGCCGAGCCGGGCGCCGCGCCCCTCGGCGAGAACGGCGAGACGGAGGGCGGCGACGACGCGGTACGCGCCCTGGTGCGCGCCATGATCGGCCAGCTCGCGGTGTTCCACGCCCCCGAGGAGCTGTGGATCGTCCTGTGCGTCAGTGACGAGCGGCGGCCCGACTGGGAGTGGGTCAAGTGGCTGCCGCACGCCCTCCACCCGCACGAGGAGGACGGCGCCGGCCAGGTCCGCCGGATCACCGCGGACCTCACCGAGCTGGACGACCTGCTCGGCGCCGAGTTCGCCGAGCGGCCCGGTTTCGACCCGGACGCGCGTCCCGCCCGCGACGAGCCGTACACGGTCGTCGTCCTGGACGGCGTCACCGTTCCCGAGGGGCACCGCTGGGAGGGCCACGGCTACCGCAACGCCCTGGCCCTGGACGTCTCCGGGGCGCTGCGCTGGCGGCCCGGCCGCAACACGCTGCGGCTGACCGTCGGTCCCGACCAGGTGAGCCTGGTGCGCACCGACCGCAGCCGCAAGGAGCGTTCGGTGGCGCTCGGCCGGCCGGACCGGCTCGGCCCGCTCGGCGCGGAGGCGCTGGCGCGGCTGCTCACGCCCCGCCGGATCAGCCTGGCCACCGACATCGCGCAGCCGCTGGACACCGACGTCGAGCTGACCACCCTGCTCGGCATACCCGACCTGCACCGGCACGACGCGCGCGCCCTGTTCGCGAGGAACACCGGCTCCGCCCGGCTGCGGGTGCCGATCGCGGTCGGCGTGGACGGCCGTCCGGTGGAACTCGACATCAAGGAGTCCGCGCAGGGCGGCATGGGCCCGCACGGCATGCTCATCGGCGCCACCGGCTCCGGCAAGAGCGAGCTGCTGCGGACCCTGGTCCTCGGTCTCGCCCTGACCAACTCCTCCGAGACGCTCAACTTCATCCTGGTCGACTTCAAGGGCGGCGCCACCTTCCTCGGCCTGGAGGAGCTGCCGCACACCTCCGCCGTCATCACCAACCTCGCCGACGAGGTCGCCCTGGTGGAGCGCATGCAGGACGCCCTGCACGGTGAGCTCATCCGCCGCCAGGAGCTGCTGCGCGCGGCCGGCAACTACACCTCCGCCCTGGAGTACGAGCGGGCCCGCGCCGCCGGTACCGACCTGGCGCCGCTGCCCAGCCTGTTCGTGGTGGTCGACGAGTTCAGCGAACTGCTGTCCGCGCACCGCGAGTTCATGGACCTGTTCGTGATGATCGGCCGCCTCGGCCGCTCCCTCGGCGTGCATCTGCTGCTGGCCTCGCAGCGCCTGGACGAGGGCCGCATGCACCAGCTGGAGAGCCATCTGTCGTACCGCATCGGCCTGCGGACCTTCTCCGCGATGGAGAGCCGCGGTGTGCTCGGCGTGCCGGACGCCTACCAGCTGCCCGCCCAGCCCGGCAGCGGCTATCTGAAGTCCGGGGTGGAGTCCCTGACCCGGTTCCGCGCCGCCTACTCCTCCGGTACGTACCGGCGCCGCACCGGCGCCGTGGTGCAGGCCCGGGTGGCCTCCCAGGTGGTGCCGTGGACCAGCGGCTGGGTGGTGCCGCGCACGCTGGAGGCGGCTCCCGAGCCGGAGCCGGAGACGGAGGAGACCGGCGACGAGGAGACCCTGCTCGACGTGGCCCTGGACCGGCTGCGCGAGTCCGGGCCCGCCGCCCACCAGGTGTGGCTGCCGCCGCTGGACGAGCCCTCCCCGCTGGACGCCCTGCTGCCCGGTATCGCCCCCGACCCCGAGCGCGGCCTCAGTGCCGCCGGCTGGCCCGGGACGGGCCGGCTGCGGGTGCCGGTCGGCCTGGTCGACAAGCCCTTCGAGCAGCGCCGCGACCCGCTGGTCGTGGACCTGTCCGGGGCGGGCGGTCACGTGGCCATCGCGGGCGGCTCGCAGAGCGGCAAGTCGACCCTCGCCCGCACCCTGATCACCGCCCTCGCGCTCACCCACACCCCCGCCGAGATCCAGTTCTTCTGCCTCGACTTCGGTGGCGGCGGCCTGTCCCAGCTGGCCGGGCTGCCGCACGTCGGCGGTGTCGCGGCGCGGCTCAACCCGGAGCGGGTGCACCGGGCCGTCGCCGAGGTGATGACGCTGCTGGCCCGCCGCGAGCAGTTCTTCGTGGACCACACCCTGGACTCCATGCAGTCCTACCGCCGTCGGCGGGCCGCCGGGGAGTTCCCCGACGAGCCGTTCGGCGACGTGTTCATGGTGGTCGACGGCTGGTCCACGGTCCGCCAGGACTACGACGACCTGATCCCGAAGTTCAACGAACTCGCCGCCCGCGGCCTCAACTACGGCATCCACCTGGTGATCACCACCACCCGGTGGGTGGAGCTGTCCGCGCAGGTCCGTGACCAGGCCGCCACCCGCCTGGAGCTGCGGATGGGTGACCCGATGGACTCCGAGATCGACACCCGCAAGGCCCGCTCGGTGCCGCGCAGCGGCGGCCGCGGCATCACCGCCGACAGCAAGATGCACTTCCTCGCCGGTCTGCCCCGCCTGGACGGCAGCGGGTCCCTGGAGGACCTCGGCGAGGGCGTCGCCCACCTGGTCTCCGAGGTGTCCCGGCACTGGTCCGGCCCGGCCGCCCCGCAGGTGCGGATGCTGCCGCACCGGCTCCCGCTGGCCGACCTGCCCGCGCCGGAGCCGACCGAGGGCGGCGGCATGCGCCTCGCGCTCGGCATCGACCAGGACGCGCTGGAACCGGTCTGGCACGACTTCAGCCGCACCCCGCACCTGATCGTGGTCGGTGACACCGAGAGCGGCAAGACCAACCTGCTGCGCCGCATCACCCAGGGCATCACCGCCCGTTACGCCCCCCACGAGGCGAAGATCATCGCGGTGGACTACCGCCGCACGCTGGTGGAGGCCATCCCGGAGGAGTACCGCATCGGGCACGTGATCTCCCTGGACAACCTCCAGGAGACCATCGACGGCGCGGCCCGCGCGATGAAGACCCGGGTGCCGGGCGCGGACATCGCCCCCGCCCGGATGCGCCAGTGCGACTGGTGGACGGGCCCGCGCCTGTTCATCCTGGTCGACGACTACGACATGGTCTCCGGGAACTCCTTCCAGAGCCCCTTCGAGCCGCTCTTCGAGTACCTGACGCTCGGTTTCGAGACCGGTGTGCACCTGGTGGTCGCCCGCAGTGCCATGGGCGCCGGGCGCGGTCTGAGCGACGCGCTCATCCGCCGCCTCGACGAGGCCAACAACCCCGCCGTGCTGCTGTCCTGCCCGCCCACCGAGGGCCGTCTGTTCGGCGACGCCAAGCCGATCAACCTGCCTCCGGGCCGGGCGCAGCACATCGCCCGCCGCCGGGCGCGGCTGATGCAGACGGCGCTGGTGGAGGAGAGCCGGGGAAGCTGAGGGCCGCGGGATGCGGAGCACACGAGAGCGGCGGGAGCCACCTGGGAAGGTGGCTCCCGCCGCTCTCGTGTGCGGGGCGGTACGCGCGCGGCGCCCGCCCCCGTGCCGGTCCTGAGTGTCAGTCCCCCGCGGTGCCGTCCGCCGGACGCCAGCCGCGGGCGCGGGCCCGGGGCAGGACGAAGGCGGCCCACAGGACGGCGAGGACGGCGGCGGAGCCGAGGACGACGAAGACGGTCGCGCGGTCGGCCGCCCGGTCGGCGGCGGAGGTGTCGCGGACGGTCACGGGGTCCGCGGCCCGCTCGGCCCCGGCGGACCCGCCCGGCTCGCCGAGCACCGTGGTGACGGCGGCGTACGGGTCGAGCTGGGGGATGTCGGCGGGATAGGCGGTGGCGGTCAGCCGGCGCGCGACGGCGTCCGCGGAGTCGTCGGGGCGGGCGGCGCGGACCACCGCGGCGGCACCGGCGGCGTAGGCGGTGGCCACCGAGGCGCCGGCGCCGAGGTAGTGGCCGTCGCCGCGCGGGCCGCCGGAGACCACCCCGGCGCCGGGCGCGGCCAGGTCGATGCCGGTGGTGGGCAGGGCGCTGTCCGGGCGGGCACCATTGGGCAGCATGTCGGCGACCGAGAGGACACCCGGCTCTCCGGCCGGCCAGTAGGTGCGGGAGGGGATCTCGTCGGTGCCCGTGCGGGGCGGGTCCGGGGTGGCCGCGGCGACCACCACGGCGCCCTCGCGGCGGGCCTCGGCGACCGCTTCGGTCAGCGCCTCGTCCCGGTCCGGCAGGGCCACCGCGACGGCGATCACCGAGGCACCGGCCCCGGTCGCCTCGTTCAGCGCAGCCGTGACCAGCTCGGCGCTCGGCTGCCCGCGCTCGTCGGTGCCGCGCAGCGCCAGGATCTCGGCGTCCGGGGCGAGTCCGGCCAGGCGCGGGGTGTCCCCGCCGCTCCCGGCGATCAGCCCGGCCAGGAACGTGCCGTTGCCCACGCAGTCGTCGGCGGCGGCGCCCGCGGCGGTGACCCGGTCCTCCAGACCGGCCGCGCCGGGGTCGACCCCGGTGCCGATGAGGGCGACGGTCACGCCCGCGCCGGTGCCGTGTCCGTGCAGCCGGTCCAGGTCCAGGCGCTGGCGCGACCAGTCCTGCTTCTTCGCCTTCTCGCCGGAAGCGGGGGTGCAGGCCGTCTCCTCGGCGTCCGGGTCGAGCGCGGAGGGCATGCCGGGCAGTTCCTGTCCCTTGCCGTCGGCCGCCGGCGGGCGTACGGGGGGTGCCGCCTGGACCGTGGCGGCCGTGGGCAGCAGCAGGGCGGCGGCCAGACCGGCGCCGGACAGGACGCGGGCGGCCCCGCGGGCGGGCGCCCTCATCGGCCGGCCGCCTTCGGCGCCGCGGCCACGACGTCCTCGGGGGTGAGGATGCGCAGGTCGTCCAGGGTGGGCGCGGCCAGCGAACTGAGCCGTCCCGCCTGCCGGGTGACCATCGACTCGACCACCTGGCGGGCCAGGCGGGCGTTGCCGAAGGAGCGGTCCCTGGGCAGCGCGTCGAAGTACTCCTTGAGCAGCGGTCCGGTGCCCGGCCCGCACTCGTAGCCCATGCTCGTGGCCTGGGAGCGCACGATGGTGACCAGTTCCTCGGAGGAGTAGTCGGCGAAGGCGATCCGGCGCGGGAAGCGGGAGGACAGGCCCGGGTTGGAGGCGAGGAAGTGCTGCATCTCGTCGGTGTATCCGGCGACGATGACGACGACCTCGTCGCGGTGGTCCTCCATCAGCTTCAGCAGCGTGTCCACCGCCTCCTGGCCGAAGTCGGCGCCGCTGCCGCGCGGGGTGAGGGTGTAGGCCTCGTCGATGAACAGCACACCGCCGCGGGCCCGCTCGAAGACCTCGCGGGTGAGCTGGGCGGTGTGTCCGATGTAGCGGCCGACCAGGTCGGCGCGGGCCGCCTCGATCAGCTGGCCGCGTTCGAGGATGCCGAGCTGGGTCAGGATCTCGCCGTAGAGGCGGGCGACGGTGGTCTTGCCGGTGCCGGGCGGGCCGGTGAAGACCAGGTGGTGGCTGAGCGAGGGCACCGGCAGGCCGGCGGCGGCGCGGTGGCGTGCGGTGGTGATGAGGTTGACCAGGTCCGCGACGTCGCGCTTCACCTCCGCCAGGCCGATCATGTCGCCGAGGCGGGTCAGCGGGTCGTCCCCGGGGACGGCGGTCTCGGCGGCCTTCGCGGCGGCGGTGGCGGAGACGTCCTCCGGCAGCAGCAGCCGCAGGTCGCGCTCGCCGACCTGCGCCAGGGACGCGAGCCGGACCGCCTGCCGGTCAACCATCTCCTCGAACACGCCGCGCGCGGCACGGCCGTTGCCGAAGCCGGCGTCCCGCGGCATCGCCTCGAAGTGCGCGGCCAGCGCCTCCGCGGTGCCCTCGCCCAGCTCGTACTGGTGCTGGGCGCACATGTTCTCCATGATGGCGACCAGCTCGGGCACGGAGTAGTTCTCGAACTCGACGGTCCGCGAGAAGCGGGAGGCCAGACCGGGGTTGGAGCCGAGGAAGGACTCCATCTCACGGGAGTAGCCGGCCGCGACCACCACCACGTCGTCGCGGTGGTCCTCCATCAGCTTCAGCAGGGTGTCCACCGCCTCGCGGCCGAAGTCGGCGCCGCCGTTGCCGCTGTCCGCGGTGAGTGTGTACGCCTCGTCGATGAACAGCACGCCGCCGAGCGCCCGCTGGAAGGTCTCCGTGGTCTTGATCGCCGTACCGCCGACGACCTGTGCGACCAGGTCGGCGCGGGAGACCTCCACCAGGTGGCCGCTGCGCAGCGAGCCCAGTTCGGCCAGGATCGACCCGTAGAGGCGGGCGACCGTCGTCTTACCGGTGCCGGGCGGGCCGGCGAAGATCAGGTGGCGGCTCATCGGCGGGGCGGGCATGCCGAGCTTCTCGCGGCGCTGGGCGAGCTGGGTCAGGTTGACCAGGGTGCCCACCTGCTGCTTGACGTTCTCCAGGCCGATCAGCGCGTTGAGGGCGCCGAGCGGGCCGTCCGCGCGGTCCGGCGCGGGCCCGTCGGCGGCGCCGGAGCCGGCCGGGTCGGTGTTCTCGGCGCTGCCGCTGCCCCAGGCGTCCCGCTTGCCGTTGCCGGTGCTGTTCAGGCCCTCCACGGCGAGCCGTTCGCCGGGCGCGGTCTGCACCAGGCCGCCGCCCGCGTTCTCCCGGGCGAGGCAGTTCACCAGGGAGACCGGCGCGGTGGACTCCACCCGGAAGCCGTCCTGGGCGCCGCCGGTGGCCTCGCAGCCGCTGAGCGAGGCGAGCGCCCCCTCGTGGAGCAGGTAGCCGTGGCCCTGGGGGGCGTGCACGGCGGTGCGGTTGGCGGTCAGTTCGCCGCCCGCGGCGACGACCACGCCGTCCTCGCCGGATATCTCGACGCGGAAGTCGCGCACGGTGACGTTGCCGCCGTCCTCCACGACCAGGCCGTTGGTGGCGGTGTCGGAGACCCCGCCGCCGGCCAGGTAGAGGGTGCTGCCGGAGCCCACCCGTACGCCCACGCCGTTCGGCCGGACGATCTCGCAGTCCTCGGCGCGGCCGCGGGCGTCCTTGGTGGCCGCGATGCCGTCACCGGAGGGCTCCACCAGCCGGGCCCGGCGCAGCAGCGGGTTGGCACCGCCGCGCACCAGGACGGCGGGGGAACCGCCGATCACCTCCAGGCGGTCCAGTTCCGGCGCCGAGTCCTCCTCCAGGAGCAGCCCGGTGTCGTCGCAGTCGCGGACCGTCAGTCCGGTCAGCGCCGGGGAGGCGGCCCCGGCGACGCGCAGCGCCGCGCCCTGCGCGCCGTCGATCCAGCAGTCCTCGAAGGTGCCGCGCGCCCGGTCGGTGACCAGGATGCCGTGGCCGCGGGTGCGCGAGACGCGGCAGCGGCGCAGCACCGGGTCGGTGCCCTGCGCCAGCGTGATGCCGTTGGCCGAGGCGCCGGTGACGCGGACGTCCTCCAGGGTGGTGCGGCCCGAGCTGCTCAGGTGCACGCCGGTGCCGGTGTCGTGCACCACGGTGCGCACCACCGTCAGGGAGCAGTTCTGCTCCAGGGCGATGGAGGGCTTGTCGGTGGAGGAGACGTCGCAGTCCTCGACGCTGCCGCGGGAGTCGCCGTTGGCGAGCAGTCCGTTGCCGCGGGCGTCGCGCACGGTGCAGCCGCGCATGCTCGCCTCGCCCTGTTCGGCGAGGACCAGGCCGCTGGTGCCCAGGTGTTCGAGGGTGCAGGACTCCACGGTGGTGGGTGTGTTCGAGGTGACCACGATGCCCGCGCCCTGCGGGTTGCTCACCCGGCAGTCCCGCAGCGCGAGCGAGCCGGTGCCGCCGGCGAGCATCGCGGTCCAGGCGGCGCCGACCACCTCGCAGCCGTCGAACGCGGCCTGTCCGCGCCGCACGTCGACCGCGGGCAGCTCGGCGTCGCCGCCGCGCAGGGTCAGTTCGGACAGCATCACCGCGTCGGCGCGCAGCGCGAGCACGCTGCCCGTGCGCGGCCGGATCTCCACGGTGCCCCGCCCTTCGGCGGCGGTGAGGGTCACCCTGGTGTTGATCACCAGGTTCTCGGCGTACGTCCCGGGCCGGACGCTGATGAGCGCGCCGGTACGGGCAGCAGCGAGTGCCTCACCGATCGTCCGGTAGCGGTCCCGGTCCCCGGGCCCTACCGTCAGTACCTGGCGCGACACGCACCAACCTCCTTGCCACGACGGCGTCTTCAGCGGGCGCCCCCGGGCTTCGGGGGCGGATGTCGGCGAGCCGACGGTGCCATCATGCCTCGCCCATCGGGCGGGCGGATGCCGGGAGGGGGGTCCCGGTGGGTTCGGCGGGGCGTCCGGTCAGACGCTCCACTTCTGGTTGTCGGTGCCCAGGCAGGTCCACAGGTGCAGCCAGGCCCCGTTGCCGGAGTTGTTGTCCTTGATGTCGACGCACATGCCGACGACCGTGTTGACCAGGTCGTGGCGTTCGTTGAGGACGAACTGCTGGGCGTCGTTGCCGTTGCACCAGGTGATCTGGATGGGCGTGCCGTTGTTGAAGTCGGCGTTGGCCACGTCCAGGCACTTGTCCGCGATGCGGATGGTGCCGTCGGAGGCGAACTGCAGCTTCTGCGCGGCGGTGTTGTTGCAGTCCCACACCCACAGTTGCTGGCCGTCGCCGAAGTTGCCGTCCGGTACGTCGAGACAGCGGCCCGAGAGGTGGCTGCGCAGGGAGACGGGGGCGCTGAAGGTGACGGCCGTGGAGGGCGGTGCGGGCTTGTCCTTGTCGCCGCCGTCCGCCGATCCGCCGCTCCTGCCGTCCGGCTCGTCCTTCTTGCCGGAGTCCTTCTTCGGCTCGTCCTCGTCCTTGTCCTTCTCCTCGGCGGGAGGGGACGCGGGAGCCTTCCGTACCGGCTCCTCCGGCTTCTCGGACTTCTCGGTCTTCTTCCCGTCGTCGTCCGAGGGGCCGGTGCTGGGTTCGGTGACGGCGAAGTCGCCGGGTGTCTCCTGCCCGTCCCCGCCGAGTACGGTGCCGGCCGCCGCCGAGGAGGTCCTGGGGCCCTTGTCGTCGTTGCCGCCGAGCAGCAGGAACGGCACCGACACGAGCAGCGCACCGGCGACCGCGGCGCCGCTCAGGACGGCCTTGCCGGGCCGTCCCACCGGTCCGGTCCGCGGCTGCGGCCGGTCGATCGCGGTCGCGGTCATGGTGCGTACGAGGGCGGGCAGCCGGCTCTTGGCGGCCGCGGCGGCGCCGGGGTCGGCCTCGTTCTCCGCTTCGGCCCCGGTCCGGCCGCCGGGGGCGGCCGCGGTGGCGGGCCCGGTGCCGGCGTCCGTGCCGGGGGCGGTGGCCGCGGCGTCCGGCGCGGGCGTCTCCTCGGCCCCGGACGGCTTCGTACCGCTCCCGGCCTCGGAGGACTTCGCCTCCGTGGGCCCGGCGGCGGGCCGGGGCTGCCGGCCGGTCTCCGTCTGGGCCTCGGCCCGCGGCCCTGAGGTGGTGGCGGCCACGGCGGCGGCCGCGGCCGTCTTCTCGCCGTCGGATCCGGATTCCGCTCCCGGGGAGGCGGGGGGTTGCTGGGCCGAACGCGTCACGGGGTCCTCCCTGCGGTGTGGGGCGAGAATTCAGGAGAGCTGCCGGCGGGGCCGGCGGTGGGGACCTCGGCCGCCGGGCCGGTACGGTCCGCCGTACCGGAGGGCGCGCCGGAACCCTCCTGTGCCGTGGCGTCCGCCGCGGGCGCGGTCTCGTGACCGGCGCCGGGGAGACTGTCCGCCGGGACGACCAGGGGGGCCGCGGCACCGGCGTTGACCATCAGCAGGGCGCCCGAACCGCTCAGTGAACGGGCCAGCTCCCGAGCGGGAAGTGTGTCATGCCGAAGTGCCGGGGACATGAACGCGTGTGCCGGGGAGGTGAACAACAGCGCCACCGGCGCCCCGTCCCGCCCGGCGGCGGTGAGCGGCCCGCCGTCCGGTCCGCGCACCACCGTGACCTCCGCCCCGGCGAGCGCGGCGAGCGCCTCGTCCACCGAGCCGTAGCCGGTGGCGGCGCGCTGTGCCGCGGCGTCGACCGGGTCGGTGGGTTCCGGCCAGCCGAGCATCCGGGCGGAGGGCCGGTAGGCCGGGTTGGGGCGGTAGTCGCCCACGCCGCCGTCCTCGTCGGACTGCCACTCCCCGAGCACGGCCCACTCCGGCGGCGTCCGCCGGTCGGTCCACTCCGGGTCCACCACGCCGATCCAGTGCCCCGGCGCCCTGCGCGCGGCTTCCCGCACGGCCTCGGGTATGTCGGGGGTGTCGACGGAGCCGGTGGCGGGCGGCTCGGACGCGGGGGGTCCGGCAGCGGGGGCGGGGCCCGGACCGTCAGGCGCCGCGAACACGTCGCCATGCCTGCCCTCTTGTCGTTCTCCGGGCCGCATCTCCACCTGAACTCTTGGGTCCGTACGAGGTCCTGGGTGCCGTACGCCATGACGGCACGGGCACACGCCGACACTGATCGGATCGGGGAGATCTCAGGATGCCACACCGGCCCCGTCCGTTGGTGATCGGCAAGAGTCCGTATCGGCCTCCCACGTGACCGTTTGCTGCCCGAGTCGAGAACTTTCCGGGAGCAGTGAGGCGTGGGGGGACAAAGCGCCGGGACGGGTACGGCGGACTGAGGGGATGTCAGCGCGCCGACGGGCTAAGTTGGGTATGCCATCGGACCCGTCGACGTGCAGTGCCTTCCGGCCGGACGTCCAGGCCAGGGCCGTACGGGAAGACCTCGCAGCTCGGGAAGGTGTCGGATCGGCCCGCGGCCGCCACCGCGGGGGATCACGGGGAACGCGACGCCCGCTACCGGGCAGGACCGGCTCGCCTCGACGCGGCACTCGCCCGACGCCTGCCGGACTTCACGGCGTTCGTCCGACCCGTCCGCTGCCCGGGCGTACGCCCACCACCGACAGCTCCGCCACCGAGGAGGAGTACCGCATGTCCCCCCAGCACCAGAAACCCGGCGCGAACGCGGAGGCGGCCGCCGCCCGCGAAGGGGAGGCCGGGCCCCCGCCCGAGTCCTCCGCTCCGGGCGCCGGCGCGCCGAGCGCGGCCGCCGCCCCCGAGGCGCAGGCCGCCGCCGCCCCGAAGGGGAAGACCACCACCGAGGCCGAGCCGGGCACCGCTTCAGCGGGGCGGACCACCCCCGAGGCGGAGTCCGCCGCCCCGGCCGGGGAGAGCGCCGCCCCGGCCGCCGGCTCCGCGACCACCGAGGCGCCCCGGGAGGGCGTCGCCGTGGCGGCGGCCGTCGGGACGACGCCGCCGGGCGTCAGGACCGACACCGCCGCCGACACCGGACGTCCCCGCAAGCCGGTCCTGGCGGGGGCCGCGATCGTCGGCGCCGCCCTGATCGCGATACCGCTGCTGCTGGCCGGGACCGGCCGGGACGACACTCCCCCGCAGACGGCCGGGCTGGCCGCGGAGGGATCCGACACGGTCCTGAACCAGAGCTCGGCCCCCGCCTCGCTCGGTGACTACGTGGCCGAGAAGCCCAGTTCGACGCCGAGCGAGAAGAAGGAGAAGCCGAAGAAGGAGGAGGAGCCGCCGAAGGCCGTCGTCGTCGCGCCGCCCCCGCCCGCGCCGGAGCCGGAGCCGAGCAAGACGGCGGAGAAGAAGGCGAAGCCCAAGCCGAAGCCCAAGCCGTCTCCCAAGCCGGACTGGAGCACCGAGACCGTCTACGCGACCAGCGTCCTGGAGGTCAACCAGGCCTGGACCACCAACCGCATCCGCATGGTGATGCAGACGGACGGCAACCTCGTGGTCTACAACGAGGAGCGCAAGCCGATCTGGGCGTCGATGACCTTCGGCCCGAACCACCGGGCGATCTTCCAGGAGGACGGCAACCTCGTCATCCACAACGGCGAGGACCGCCCCATCTGGGCCGCCGGCAGCTACGGCCACCAGAACGCCCAGCTGGTCCTGCGGGCCGACGCCAAGGTGGTCATCCTGCACAACGGCAACGTCATCTGGTCGACCTGACACCTCCGCGGCGGGGGTCCCCTCCCGCCGCCCGCCGGGTCACGGCCCCACGGGGGTGCGCGACGGGTTCCACGACCCGTCGGGCACCCCCGTCGGCGTGTGCGGCGCGCGCCGCCAGGGGTGGCTGACGGGGCGGGCGGCCGACCGTCAGGTCCGTCGGGGCCGCAGCACTCCGGCGAGGAGCAGGACGAGCAGCCCGGCGAGCGGCACCACGAGCAGGCCCGTGCGCAGGCCGGCGGCGTCGGCGACGAGTCCGACGACGGGCGGGGAGAGGAGGAAGCCGAGGCGCATCAGCCAGGAGACGATCGTCAGACCGGATCCGGGCCGGAGGCCCGGCAGTTCGTCGGCTTCGTGCATGGCCGCGGGCACCAGGGTGGCGACGCCGAAGCCCGCCGCGGCGAAGCCGAGGACGGTGCCCGGCACGCTCGGGACGGCCAGCGCCAGGCCCATGCCGGCCGCGGCGATCAGTCCGCCGGCGCGGGCCACCTGCCGCTGGCCGAACCGGTCCACGAGACGGTCGCCGATCAGCCGGCCGACGAACTGCGCCCCGACCAGCGCGATGAAGCCGGAGGCGGCCAGGGTCGCCGAGGCGTGCAGGGAGTCGGAGAGGTAGAGCGCGGCCCAGGAGTTGCCGGCGTCCTCGACGAGGGTGCCGGCGGTGGCGATGAGGACGAGCGCGGCCAGCACGTGGACGACGCGCCTCGGCGCGGCCGTGTTCCGGCCCCGGGAGGTGTCGTGGCCCGTGGTGTCGTCCTCGGCGGCCGGTTCGGTGTCGGGTCCGGGCAGGCAGTGGCGCAGGGCCGCGCAGGCGGCGATCCCGAAGAGCACGCCCGAGACGAGCAGGTGCTGTCCCCGGGTCAGGCCCAGTGCGATCGCGCCGGCGGCCATGGCTCCGCCGGTGACGGCGCCGACGGACCAGATGGCGTGGAGGGAGTTGATGATGCTCCGTCCGTAGCGGCGCTGCACCCGCAGCCCGTGGGCGTTCTGCGCGACGTCGGTGATGGCGTCCATGGCCCCGGCCAGGAACAGCGCCGCCGCGAACGCGGCCACGGAGTCCGCCAGGCCCGCGGCGAGGGCCCCGGCGCCCGTCAGCAGTGTGCCGGCGACCGCGACGCGCGCCGATCCCAGCCTGCGCACCAGCACCCCGGCCGCCAGGCCCGCGGCGATGGCGCCCGCCGGGAACGCGGCGACGGCCAGGCCGTAGGCGGCGTTGCCGATGCCGAGGTCCGCCTTGATCTCGGGGTACCGCGGCAGCAGGTTGGCGAAGAGGGCCCCGTTGGTGAGGAACAGCACGGCAACGGCGGCACGGGCCCGCCGGTCGGCCCGGGTGGGCCGCGGCAGTACGTCGACAGTCATGCGGAAGAGCCTACAGGTGGAGCGTACGACCGTACACTCCCCTCTCACCTGCATGCTTCCCACAGGGAAGTAATTCCCCTTGCGGGTTACCACCCTCCTGGTCCTACGGTGCGTCCAGCCCGTCCCGACCACCAGATACGGAGTCCTCCCCGATGAGCGGAACGCAGCCCTCGACGATGCCCGCGGTCGCCTACCGCACGAGCCTGCCCGTCGAGGACGCCGAGAGCCTCCTCGACGTCGAACTGCCCGTGCCCGCCCCCGGCCCGCGCGACCTCCTCGTCCGGGTCGAGGCCGTCGCCGTCAACCCGGTCGACCACAAGGTGCGGCGGAACAACGACCCCGGCGGTGAACCGCGGGTGCTGGGCTGGGACGCGGCCGGCACCGTCGTCGCCGTCGGCGACGAGGTCGAACTCTTCGAGCCCGGCGACGAGGTGTTCTACGCCGGCGCGCTCGACCGGCCCGGCAGCAACGCCCGCTTCCACGCGGTCGACGAGCGCATCGCCGCCCGCAAGCCGGAGTCCCTCTCCTTCACGCAGGCCGCGGCCCTCCCGCTGACCTCGCTGACCGCCTGGGAGGGCCTGTTCGAACGCCTCGGCCTGCACGACGGGGCGCTGGAGCGGACCGGCACCCTGCTGGTCACCGCGGCGGCCGGCGGCGTCGGCGCCATGGTCGCGCAGCTCGCGCGCGCCCTGACCAGCCTCACGGTCGTCGGCACCGCCTCCCGGCCGGAGACCGTGGAGTTCGCGCGCCGGATGGGGGTCACCCACACCGTCGACCACCACCGGCCGCTGCCCGAGCAGGTGGCCCGGATCGCCCCCGAGGGCGTCGACCACGTCTTCAGCACCATCGGCACGGACCGCAACCTCGCCGCCTACGCCGAGATCCTCAAGCCCTTCGGCAGCGTGGTCGCCATCGACGACTTCGGCCCGGTCGAGATCGGACTGCTCAAGGGGAAGAGCATCTCCTTCCACTGGGAGCTGATGTTCACCCGCTCCCTGCACCGGACGCCCGACCTGGCCAAGCAGCACCACATCCTGACCCAGGTCGCCCGGCTCGTCGACGCCGGGATCCTCACCAGCACGGCCACCACCGACCTCGGCACCGTCAACGCGGCCAACCTGCGCGAGGCCCACCGCATCCTCGAATCCGGCACCGCCATCGGCAAGATCACCCTCACCGGCTTCGCGGACTGACCCGGCCGGCCGGGCCCCGGCGTCACACCGGGATCTCGTCCAGGTGGTCCTCGACCCAGTCGCGCAGCCGCGCCAGCGGCTGCGCGACGCCTCGGCCGAGCGCGGTGAGTTCGTACTCCACGTGGAGGGGCACCGCGGGGTAGACGGTCCGGTTCACGAACCCCTTCTCCTCCAGCCGGCGCAGGGTGTTGGTCAGGACCTTGGGGCTGACGCCCTCCAGCCGGCGCTGCAGCGCGCCGAACCGCCGCGGCCCCTCCTCCAGCGCGCCGATGACGAGCGCCGACCACTTGTTGGCCAGCAGGTCCAGCACGTCCCGGCACGGGCACTGCGCCGCGTACACGTCGTGGTGGTCGTGCCGGTCCGTCGTACAGCTCATGACCATCGGTCGCCCGTCCCGCCTTCCCGGATCACCTCACCAGCACTTCCCTCAGGGAAGCAACTTCCCTTGAAGGCTACTACTGCCCACGAGCGAGCGGCGGACCCGGGCGGGCTGTCGGCAGCCCGCCCGGGTCCGGACGGAAAACGGTCGCTCAGGTGCCGGCTAGCACTCGAGGCAGGGGTCCGTCCCCCAGCCCAGGCCGGTGATCCTGCTGTCCTTCAGCGCGCCGGCGTACGCCTGCAGTTCGTCGACGTCGCCGTGCAGGTACTCGCCCCAGCCGTCACCGGCCTTGCCCCGGCCGATCTGGAGGGCCCCGGAGCCGCTCCAGCCGTTCGGGACGGTCGCGGTGGCCCGGTCGTTGGTGTAGCCGTCCAGGAAGAGTTTGACCGTGTCGGCGGCGTCGTCGTAGACCACGGCGAGGCGGTGCCCCGAACCCTCGCCGCCGTCGGCGGACTCGATGTGGGAGACCACGGTCTCGGGGGCGCCGGGCTCGTCCCGCTCCGGCATGACCAGCTGCCACTGGTGCTGCGACGGTTCGTAGCGCACCTTGAACGCGTCGGTGTGCTCACCCGCCTGGGACAGCACGGTCATCGGACCCGCCGGTTCGGTGTCCGCCAGCCGCACGACCACACCGAGGGTGAAGCTGTCACCGGTGTCGACCACCGGGCCCTCGGCGACCGCGTGACCGGTCTCGCCGTCCAGCCGCAGGTGCCCGTCGCCGACCAGGGCGAACGGCACGTAGGGGCAGTCGGGGTCCAGGTCCGGGATGCAGGAGTTGTCGGGGCCCCGGTGGATCGTCGCCCCGTCGCCGAGGCGCAGCGGCGCCCCGTCCGTCTGCTCCGGGCTGGCGCCGTCCGTCGCGTTCTCCAGCGACCAGTGTCCCAGCAGCTCCGGTGTCCGGTACGCCATCTCGGCCACCTCCGCCGGCACCACGACCCGGTCGTGGACCCGTACGTCGCCGAGGTCGCCGTGCCAGCGCGCGAGGTACTGGTCCCCGCTGCGGGCGCGGCCGATCTGGAACGCGCCGCTCGTCCCGGCGGGTGCGGCCTCGGCGTCGGTGCCGACCGCGCGGCCGTTGACGTACAGGCGGGCCTTGCCGGTCTCCTCGTCGTACAGGCCGAGCAGGTGGGCCCACTCGCCGGTCTCCGGGGCGCCGCCCGAGACCCGTGCGTCACCGACGGCGAACGACCAGGCGGGGCCGGAGTCCCGGCTGGTCAGGCCGAGGCGGAAGGCCGCCGCCCCGTCCGTGTCCTGGCTGGCGGCCGTCATGGTCCGGTCGGTCTGCGCGGGGCGCACCCAGGCGCTGACGGCGAAGGTGCCGGTGGTGTCGACGGCCGGGACGCCGGGCGTGAGGTAGCCGTGGCTGCTGCCGTTGAGCGCGACGGTCGCGTCGGTGTCGGCGCCGCGGGGCGCGGGGCCGCCGAAGGTCACACCGGACCCGGCCTGCGCGGTGGTGCCCGCAGTGGCGGCCGCGCCCGTGGAACCGGCGGGGTCGTCGAGCTTCCAGTGGGCGACGGGCGCGCGCCCGTCCTTCACACGGAACCAGTACGTGGTGGTCGGGCTGCTGCGGCCGGAGCGGTCGATGGCGCGGACGCTCAGGTAGTCCGTGCGGCCCTGCAGGGGCAGGAAACGGATGGTGGCCGGTCCGCCCGGCTCGTCGGGCCGGGCGGTTCCGTAGGGTCCGCCGATGAAGTCGTAGCGGTACTCGACTACGTCCGGTGACGGCGAGTCCATGGTGAAGCTGCCGTACACGCCGACGCCGTCGGAGATCTGGTCCTCCGGGTAGTCGGGGGAGGTGACCACCGGCTTGTCCGGGCTGACGTCGTCGACGACGAACTCGCAGACGTGTCCTTCGCCTTCGGAGCTCCAGGCGGAGGCCGTCGTGCCGTCGTGCGCGCGGACGTGCCACGACACCACGGTGTTCGCCGGGACGTCCTCCGGCATCCGCCACTGCTGCGGCGAACCCGACAGCGTCTCGTACGACGTGTACGTGCGGCGCTGCTCGCTGCCCGCCGCGTCGGTCCACCACGCCTCGAACTCGCCCCTGACCAGGTTGGCCTCGGCGGGCTGGTTGTCCTCCTCCGGGTCGTACAGGACGGCGCGCAGGGCCGGCGCCGTCGAGACGTACGGGCGCTCCTCGCCGGAGGCGCACGCCTTGGAGCCCGTCGTGAGGTCCCGCACCAGCGGCTGCCCGGGGGGCAGGTTCTCCGCCGCGTACGCGGTCGCGGGCAGTCCGGCGCCCGCCGCCGCGACCACCGCGGCGCAGCACACGGCCGCGACGCGTGCCGCTCCGGTTCTTCGTCTTCGTCTCAACTCGTCCCACCCTGTTCGTCGTTGACGGCGCTGATGCCGTTCCTGCCCACGGATCACGTGAGCCGCCTGACGCTAACAGAGGTGACGGACACGATCGAAGCGCTTTCTGCCCCGCCCCGCCCCCGTCCCCGTCCGGGTGCCGGTGGTTCTCAGGCGTCCGTGGCGGGCGGGCCGTCCGTCCGTGTCTCCTTCGGTGCCTCAGGCAGTGCCTCTGTCGGTGCCCCAGTCAGTGCCTCAGTCAGTGCCTCAGTCAGTGCCTCGGCGAGACCGTCCGTGGCCAGGACCATGCTGACCGGCGCGGAGCTGTTGAGGCAGAGGCTGTGGCCCGGCGGGATCCGGTCGAGCAGGTCGGTCACCGGCAGCTGTTCGAAGCCGAGCGGGCCGGCGGCGTGGAGGTAGCGCGGGGAGGTGTAGACGGGCACCACCGCCGTGCCGTCGGGCGCCGACGCGCTCACCGGTTCGCCGTCCGCCGTGACCAGCACCGCGACCTCGGCCCTCGCCAGGGCGGCGGTGACGTCCTCCGCCGGGCCGTACCCGGTGGTGGCGAGCTGGACGGCGCGGTCCACGTCGTCGGCGGGCTCGGGCCATCCCATCGCCTCGGGCGACGGCCGGTACTCCTCGTTGTCCTCCCACTCGACGATCTCCCCGTCGGCGTCGGAGCGCCACTGGCCGACCACGGCCCACTCCGGCGGCGCTCCCTCCCCCTGCCAGGCGGGGTCGGTCAGATAGAGCCAGTGGTCGGGTGCCAGCCGGGCCGCCTGGACGAACTCCTCGGGGGGCGCGGGGTCCAGGGGGGCTGCGGCGGGGCCGTCGGCGCCGGGCTCACTCATCGTGTCCTCGCTTGCTGGGGTGGTCCGTGTTGTCGGGGCTGGGGCGGGCGGCGTCCGCTGCCGGGGGGTCCGGCGGGCCGTGCCGGGGGCGTGGGGCGGGACCGCCCGTCGTCTCCTGCGCGCGTGCCCGCAGTTCGTCCGCCGGGACGAGGAGCGACGCCGGTGCGGAGGCGCTGAGGAACAGCACGTCCCGGCCGGGCGGCAGCCGGTCGAGGAGATCGGGGAGCGTCATCATCACATGCGCGGGCAGCCGGTCGGCCGCCGCCCGCGGCGACGGCGGGAAGACGGGCACCGCGTACGCGCCGCCGGGTGCCCGGGTCCACGCCGGCTGTCCGTCCTCGGTCACGCACACGGCCACGGAGCCGTCCTCCGCGAGGGCTTCGGCCACGTCGGCGTCCGGGCCGTAGCCGGTGGCGGCGAGCTGCACGGCGGCGTCGGCGTCGCTGACCGGCGGGGCCCAGCCGAGCGCGGCGGGTGAGGGCCGGTAGTCCGGGTTGGCCTCCCACTCGACGATCTCGCCGTGCGCGTCGCTGCGCCAGCGGCCGAGCACCGCCCACGGGGGCGGGACCTCGTCGTCCGTCTCGCCGAGCCAGTGCCGGTCGGTCACCGACAGCCAGTGGTCCGGGGCGGTACGGGCCGCGGCGGTGATGTCCTCGGGCGGCACCGGGAATCCGGGCCGGTCACGGGTGACGGTCGCGGGGGGCGCCGGGCGGGCGGCGGGCGGCGGGGGTGGTGCGGGTGTCTCCTCATCGGCGGCCATCGGCGTCGTTCCCTTCGCTCGTACCGGCGTTCCCGCCGGCTCGTCCCGCTCCCCCGGCGCCCCCGGCGCCCGCGGCGCCCCCGGCCGCCGCTTCCGCGGCCCGGTCGGCCTCCAGCGCGTCCAGCAGGGCCCGCGCGTGCTCGTCCGGGAACAGGCCCTCACGGGCGACGTGGGTGCGCAGTTCCTCCTCGGTGAGCGGGTGGACGTCCCAGTAGCGGCCCCAGTTGTTCACGTAGACGGAGGCCGCCGAGCGGTCGAACTCGTCCAGCGCGTGCTGGGCGCCGACCATCACCTCGTGGAAGCTGTGGTGCCCCACGCCCACCAGCACGCTCGCCAGTCCGGACCTGATCAGGCCGAGGTCCACGGGCACACCGGCGAGCCGGGTCAGCCGGGCCACGTGCGTGATGATCCGGTAGGCGCTGCCGGAGGTACCGGTCAGCACCAGGCCGCCGGAGTCCTCGGAACGTGCCTGGAAGTCGGCGACCATCGGCAGGGTGTGCGTCTGCCCGGCGGGCGACCAGAGCAGCACGCCGTCCCGGACCGCGAGGCGCCGTTCGGCCGGGCTGAGCGGGGGCCGGACCTCCCAGGGACGCAGCGGGGTGCGCACCAGCGCCTCCAGCTCCTCCATCTCCTGGTCCTCGTCCTCGGGGTCCAGACCCGCCGCGAGGAGTTCGTCGCGCTCGCGCTCGTACCGCCTCATCTGCTCGGTGCGGTGCCGGTCACGGCGCTCGATGCCGATCACCGGGTGCTGGGGTTCGACACCGCCCATGAGGTACGGGACGAGGTCCCTGGCCACGCCGTTGAACAGGAAGTTCACCCGCTCGCGCAGGTTCCCGGACTCCACCACGCGGGCCAGGTCCTCGAACGAGGTGCCGACGGCGCCGCCGCCCAGACCGCTGTTGCTGCCGAACAGCCGGTAGTCCGTGCGGTTGTGCAGCGCGATCGCCCAGAACGCCCGTGCGACCTTGCCGAACTCGGCGTTCACCTGCTCGTGCTCGCCGAGGTGGTCGGCCAGCCGCTGCTCGAAGATCAGCGCCTCCTGCGCGTAGCGGATGCGGGCCAGGGCCCAGGGGGGTGCGGGGAGGTCACCGGTCCGGCGCCGGTGGTCCTCCGGCACCGGGGTGCCCTCCCGGTCCGTGGCCGGCTCCCGGCGCCGCGCGGGCGAGGGCACGGGCGTGGGGTCGTCGTCGGAGTCGGGCTCGGAGTCGGAGTCCGAGTCGGAGTCGGAGTCGTCGCGGGAGAGCAGGGGGCGGGGGTCGTCGTCGGAGTCGTCGTCGCGCGACAGGAGCGGGCGCGGGTCGTCGTCCGAGTCGTCGTCGCGCGACAGCAGCGGGCGCGGGTCGTCGTCCGAGTCGTCGTCGCGCGACAGCAGCGGGCGCGGGTCGTCGTCCGAGTCCGAGTCGTCGTCCAGGGACAGGGCAGGGAAGGACTCCAGGATCGGGCGGGCGGTCTGCCCCGACGGGCCCGCGAAGTCCGCGTCCGTCACCGCCGTCGTGGCGGGGGCGAAGAACGGGTTGGTGACGTACGGTCCCACCGGCGTGCCACCGGCCATCGGCTGCACCCCGCGGATGAACCGCCGGTCGATGCCGCCGGGGAACAGCACCTCCTCCTGGTCCGGGAAGGGCGAGGCCAGGCCGAGCGTGGCGTTCACGTCGATGCCGCCGGGGGCCTGGATGTCGTAGCGCCAGCGGTAGCGGCGGAACAGGGCGGGGGCGCCCCGCGGGTTCATGAGGGCGCTGTCGCGGACGTAGTCGGCGTTCGCGGTCGTGCTCGCGAAGACGGTGTCCGGGACCAGCGAACTGCCGCCGTAGACGTGGTCGATGAGGTGCACCATCTCGGGGCCGTACGGCTTGAGCCCCTCGCGGAAGACCCGTTCGGGTCCGTCGGGGCTGAAGCGGTACAGCGGGCCGTCGTGGTCGCGCCACAGCGCCGCGGGGAGCGTGGCGCCGGTCAGGGCGGCCGGGTCCGCGGCGACGGTGGCCGGGTCGACCGGCGGTGTCGGGCTGACCGGTCCGGTGGCGGGCCAGGTGACCGGCACGGGCGGGGAGCCCGGGTCGGCCGGGTCCTGCGGCCGCGTCACCAGGCGGGACGACGCGACGAGTCCACGGCCGGGCAGGTACCAGTCCCAGGACGGGCCGTCGGAGTACAGCCGCCCGTCCATGTCGGTGACGCCGCCGGCGGAGGGGCCGTCGGCGGTGTACTCGCCGCGCAGTCCGAGCGAGGGGATCTCGGCCGCGAACACGTGGAAGTCCGGGTCGTCCTGGCCGAAGCCCCACACCGTGTGGCGTTCGGTCGCTTCGACGGCCGGGAAGGCCTCCAGCGTCTCCTCGTACCGGCGGTCGAACTGTCCGTCGGCCGAGTAGGGCAGGGCCGTCGCCGCGGCCGGTGTGCCGGTGGTCGCCTGCCATTCGGCGTCGTCCCGCGGTTCGGTCGGGTCGGCGGAGGGCAGGGCCGGGCGGGTCCGGTGCCAGGTGCCGGTCCGAGGCCCGTCCGGCGTGCTCGTGGGCAGGTCCGTCACGAGGCCCGGCCGCGCCGGGTCGCCCTCGGACGCCGTGAGCGGGCCGTCGTACGTCCATACGGTCCGGTCGTTGCGGAGGGCGAAGTCGCGCTGGGCGCTCCACCGGCCGGCGCCGTCCCCGGACGTCAGCAGGACGAGCGGCCGGCGGTGGTCCGTCAGCGGCAGCTCGGGGTCGGACTCCAGCAGGGCGAAGAACTCGCCCTCGGTGACCCGCACGGTGCCGCCCGGCAGCCGCAGCACCGCCGTGCCGTCGGGGTCCGTCCCCGCGTGCGCGAAGTACGGGGCGGGGGCGCCCTGCCGGGTCCACGGCGCGAACCGGGTCGTGGTGGTGGCGGTGCCGTCGGGGCCGGTGGTGGTCGTCCGCAGGCGGGCGGGGTCCAGTCCGCCGGGGAGCGGGGCGGGGCCCCAGTTGCGGCCCTGGAGGGTGCCGTCGGGTGTGCGGATGCGGGCCTCGTCGGCGAAGGCGCCCAGCGTCTCCAGGTGGAAGACGGCCAGGTCGCCGGTGCGGGTCGCGTCCCGCCCGGCGGCGAGGGCCTGTTCGGCGAGGTCCCGCAGCCGGGTGTCCGCCGCCGGGTCCCACGGGGCGTCGGCGGGCAGGTGCAGCGCCGCGCGGCCCAACCGCTCCCGCTCCTGCGGCGACTTGGCGTCCAGCAGGCGGGACGCGCCGGTCATCGCCCACAGCGCGCGGGCGTGGCCGCGCGGCGGGACCGGTTCGGCGGGCGGTGTCCGCAGCACCGCCCGCACGGCGGTGTCGCCGCCCGCCGCGATCCTGTCCAGCGCGGACCGCAGCGCGGGCGCGTCCCATACGGCGGTGAGCGGGGCGTCGGGCGGCGCGGCGAGGGCGCGGTCGAGGACGGCCTCGAAGTCGGCGGGTCCGGGCGCCGGTTGGCCGGGCGGGGCGACGGCGAGGGCTTCCCACAGGTCCATGCGCAGTGGTGTGAGCGTGCTCAGGGCGGGGTCGTTCGCCCGCAGGTTCTCCAGCGCGCCGATGCCGCGCAGCAGACGTTCGTACCGGCCGCCGGGCACGCCGCGGTCGGCCTCCACCTCGTTGCCGAAGACCAGCTTCAGTGCCCGCACGAGGCGCAGGGCGCGCGGGCCCGATTCGTCCCAGGCGGGGACGCCCGAGGGGCGCGGGAGGGGGCGCAGACCCGCCGCCTCGGCCACCTCCTCGATCGCGTCGACCGGTTCGGGCAGGAAGGTCTCCATGCGGGTGAGGGTGCCGTCGGGCGTCGCCGCCAGCAGGCGCACGGTGTCGTTGTAGCCGGTCCTGCCGGTGGCGGCGGTGGTGATGCGTCCGCTGTGGTTGGCGGCGTGCTGCGCGAGCGGGACCTCCTCCAGGGGGTCCTCGACGGGCGGCGCGGGCCGGACGAGGGACTGCTCGCGCCGCGGGTCGCCCGCCACGCCGCCGTAGCAGGCCGCGACGTGCAGGTCGTCGCCGGCGGCCCGCTGGACCACCTCGGGCAGCCCGCCGATGTAGCGGCCGCCGGCCTCGGCGCCCAGCAGCAGCACCCGGCCGTCCTTGTGGGCGAGCTTCAGGCCGCCGGGCACGCCGTGCGCGTGGAAGGTGTAGACGGACGCCTCGGGGTCCGGGGTGGTCTCCTCGGTGCCGACGACGTGGAACTCGTCGCCGACGCGCAGCACATGGGCGCGTTCCCGCATGTCGCGGTAGTGCCGCAGCCGTCGTTCGCGCAGCCGCCTGCGGCCGTCGTCCGGCATCGACTCACGGCCCTCGAAGCGGTGGTCCGCGCCGACCAGCGGGCGGGTGTCCACGTCGCTGTCGCGGAACCGCACGCCGTCCACGGTGACCCACTCGCGGTCCACGGCCGGGGCGGGCGCGTCGGCCGGCGGATCGAACGGCACCCAGTCGCCGTACGCGTCGTCCGGGTCGGCGTCGAGGAGCGCCGGCACGGGGGCGCCTGCCTCGTCGGTGCCGTCGGTGCCGTCGGTGCCGTCGTCGAGGAGACGTCCGTCCCCGCTGGGCGCCCACACCCTGCGGCCCAGCCGCTCCGCCACGGCTCGCGCCAACTGGCCGTCTTGGGCGCCCGCGTAGGGGCTCACCAGCACGACCGGGACGTGGGGCGGCAGCGCCGCGAGGGCGGGGTCGGCGGCCAGCAGCCCGGCCAGCTCCCCGGGGTCCAGCTCACGGCCGTCGGCGATCAGGCCCTCGTGCCAGCCGGCCTCGGTCGCCACCACGTAGGCGGTGTCCCCCCAGGGCGCCGCCTCGTCGGAGACGCGGGTCAGCCGGCCGTCCCGCTGCTCGTACAGCCGGATCCGTGAGACGTCGGGGGTGGTGAGGCCGGTGCCGGTCCAGTCGCGGCCGCGCGGGGTGCCGTCGCGTCCGGTCAGCAGCGTGGCGGCGGACAGCAGGGGGTCCGGGGCGGTGAGGGCGGTGGGGGCGGTGGTGGGAGCGGCTGTGTCGGGCGCGGCTGTGTGGCGCCCGGCCATGTCGGGCGCGGTCGTGTGGCGCCCGGCCATGTCGGATGCGGCTGTGTGGCGCCCAGCCATGTCGGCCCCGGCCATGTCGGACGCAGCCCTGCCGGACCCGGCCGTCTCGGACACCGCCGTGTCAGACGTCGCCGTGTCAGGCGCCGTGCTGAAGGCCCAGTCCGCGTCCGTCGGCAGGGTGCGGCCCGGCCCGGTGGGGGCGGCCGGGGGTGCGGTGTCACGGCCGGTGGAGCGGGGCACCGGTGCCGGGAGGGTGCGCGGCGCGTCCTCCGGGGAGGCGGACTGGGCCGGGCTCGCCCGGTGCCAGGCGTCGGTGCCCGGGGTGCCGCCGAAGGCGGGCCAGCTGTGCAGCGTCAGCACCGGCTCACCGGAGTCGCCGGTCCCGGACAGGTCCGCCGGGAAGTCGGTCCACCACACGGGCCGCCCCAGCCACTGCGCGGTCCGCGCCGCCAGGTCCCCGGCGTCGGCGGACGGGCCCGCGAACGCCAGGACGACGGGCGTGGTCAGCTCCCTGCGCATCAACGGCAGGTCGTGCGCCATCAGTTCGAGGAACTCGTCGGCGGACACCACGTACGACTCACCGTCGAAGGACAGACTCAGCTGCTCCCGGTCCTGCCGGTCCGGGGTGACCCGCACCAGGTACGGGACCGGCGCGTCCGGGCCCTGCTTCCACGGCGCGTCCACCAGCCCCGCGGGCGTGCGGAACTGCGCCAGGTCGACGCTCGGCGGCCGCTGTCCGCCGGTGAAGTCCCGGCCGCCGCCGCGGGCCCCGTCCTGGACCGTGCGCAGCCCGGTGGCGGTGTACGCGCCGCTCTCCTCCAGTCCGTACGCCGCCGCCACGTCCGGGTCGGACGCCTCGCGGCCCACCGCGAAGGCGCGGGTGAGCAGGTCGCGCGCCTCGTCGCGCTCCGCCACGCCGGGGCGGGCGCCGGGCGTCAGGTGGAGCACCTGGCCGATGAAGTCCTCCAGGTCCGGGCCGGGCGCGGTGAGCGCCTCCTCGGCCTTGACCCGCGCCCAGAAGATCCGCGACCGCTCGACCTCGCCGACCTCGTCGGCCTCGATGTCCAGGGCGGTGGCGGCCTCGTCGTCGGGGTCGCCGTCGCGCATCCACTGGGCGGCGGCCTCCACCGCCGGCAGGTCCACGAATCCGGCCAGCTGGTCGCCCGGCCACATCGCCCACTGCTCGGCGGCGGCGGCCAGCACCCGGCGGGTGGTGTCCTGGTTCACCCCGGACGCGGCCTCGGGGTGCGCGGTGACCACACGCCGCAGCAGGTCGAGGGTGAACGGGCCGGCGTCGTCGAAGTCCGAGTCGGAGCGCCACATGTGGTCGATCGCCGCGGCGCCGCGCAGCAGGTCCGTGAAGTCGGGGGCGTCGTCCACGTCGTGCCCGAACGTCAGCCGCAGCGCCCGCACCAGGCGCAGCGTCCCGGCGCGCATCTCGTCCGACACCTGCCCGTCGCCGGGCGAGATCCCGGCGAGTTCCGCGAGGCGGTCCAGTTCCGCGTCCGCGGGCTCGGGCCGGAACAGGTCCCAGGCCCGGTGGCGGCCCTGCGCGTCGGCGTACAGCGTGCGCGTGTACCGGCCGTTGCTCCCCCGGGTGCCCTGCGCGCTGTAGGCCAGGCGCACGGTGCGGCCGGTGCTGTTCGCCAGGTGCTGGCCCATGGAGACGTCGCGCAGCGGGTCGGGGACGAACGGGCCGGGGAAGCCGTCGGTCATGGTGTTCGGGGCCGGCACTGCGTGGTCCCCGGGCGCGCCGCTCCAGCAGACCACCAGGTCGATCCAGTGGTCCTTCGGCAGGCTCGCCAGGCTCTTGCGCCGCCTGAGCCACGGCCCGGCCTCCCGCTCGTCGACGAGCCGTACGGAGCCGTCCCGCATGGCCAGCTGGAGGCGACCGGGTTCTCCGTGCATGTCCAGGCGGTAGGCGGTGTCCTCCGGGCCCGGGCGCGGGAGGTCGTACTCCTTGGAGATGCGGTCGGTGGCCGGGTAGAGGTGGACGAACGTCGACATCCGGTCGAGGTGGCGGTCGTCGTCCTCGAAGTCCCGGGCGTACTCGGCGGCGTGGTGGGAGGCGCGGCCGATCTGCCTGCCGGTCGCCGAGCTGACGATGGGCCGGGTGACGACCTCGTGGTGCCAGTCCGGTACGTCGTCGTCGGTGTCGGGGCCGAGGCCGGGCGGGCTGGCGATCCAGTCGCCCTGGGGGACGCCGGGGCGCCGGACGGTGTCGACGGTGCTCGCCGAGCCGGGGGCCGAGCTGAGGGTCGCCTCGCCGCTGTGCGCCCACACGGTCAGGCCGGTGCGGTCGGCGAGCTTGCGCGGCAGGTCGAGGTAGCCGTCGGCGGCGAAGGGGACGGCCAGCACGACCGGGGTGCCCTGGGGCAGTCCCTCCCGGGCGATGTCCGCCGCGACCAGTTCCACGAACTCGTCGACGCCCAGCTCGCGCGTGGAGCCGTCGGGCAGCCGCGCCTCCACCCGGTCGTGCCCTCCGTCGGCGGCGACGACGTAGGGGGTCACGCCGGTGGGCCAGGGGGTCGGCGTGGTATCGAGGATGTCGTAGCCGCCGGTGGCGTTGTCCTCCAGCTGGTCGCTGCGGGTGGTGTCCAGCTCGGCGATGTCGTCGTCGCCGTCCCAGTTGAGGCCCGGGACGCGGTGGCCGCCGACGGTGAAGTGGTGTGCGCGGTCCGGCGCGAGGACGCCCAGTTCCGCCAGGTGGAACGCGCCCAGCGTGGCCAGGCCGGTCGCCGCGCCGGCCGCCGTCGCCCGGTCCACCAGACCGAACAGGGCGTCGCGCGTGTCCTGGCCGACGGTCGCGCCGGGGTCGAGGTGCAGCACGCGGCGGGCGAGGCCGTCCACGTCCAACGGGGTCGTGCGCAGGGCCCGTTCGCGGCCGCGCAGGGTGTCCAGTGTCTGCACGGCGGCGGCGTCCGGGGTCAGGGAGACGCTGAACAGCGCCTGCCGGCCCAGGGCGGACGGGGTCACACCGTCGAGGGCGCCCGTGCCCGTCCAGTCGGCGGGGACGCGGGCCTGGGCGCGCAGTCCGACGGTGAAGTCGGCGGCGGTCAGGCGCGGTTCACCGGCGGGGAGGCCCTGCTGGAGGTCGTTCAGCGCGCGGTCCAGCCTCCGCAGGAACTGGGTGCGCGCGGTCTGTCCGCGCCGCCTGGCCGTCGCGGACTGTTCGGCGGTCTGCGCGCCGTCCCCGCGGCGGGCGTCGGCGCCGTACCCGGTGATCGACAGGCGCGGCAGTGCGGCGCCCGCCCGCCGGTTGCGCAGTCCGGCGGCCGCCACCTGCGACGCCAGCCGTTCGAGTGTCTCCTCGCCGTTCCTGGACGGCGCGGTCTTCCCCGGGTCGTAGGCCACCAGGCCGCGGGACGGCAGGGCGGGCAGCGGGCGGGCCGACGGCGGGACGACCGGGCTGGTGAACACCGGGGTGGTGGACGCGGGGCCGGTGGGCACCGGCACCGAGGTCATCTCCACGCCCTCCATGGGCTCCCCGGCCGAGGAACGCCCCTTCGCGGGGATACCGCTCGCCGTGCCGTCACCGCCCGTGCTCCCGGCATCGGCGTCCGTACCGCCATCGGTGTCCGTACCGGGACCGGTGTCCGTACCGGGACCGGTTTCGGTAGCGATACCGGTGTCGGTGCGCGGGGCCGCCGGCAGTGGCGGGTCGACCGGGCGGCGGCCCTCCTGGGCCGTGCCCTGGTCGACGGGCCGGGCCTCCTGCCAGTCGGCGGCCGTCGGGCTGGTCAGGGTGATCAGCGAGTCGACCAGCGTGGGCACCGGGCTGCCCGCGTCGTCCGTCCCCGACAGCTCCACCGGGAAGCGGCTCCACCACACGCCGCGGCCCAGCCGCTGGGCGATCACGTCGGCGACGCCCGGGGCGGGCCCGTCGAAGCCGTCGACCACCAGCAGGACCGGTGTCGTCAGGTCCTTGCGCCGCAACCGCACGTCCGCGGCGAGCAGTTCGGCGAACTCTGCGGCCGGCACCGGGAACGACTCGCCGCCGAAGCCCACGTGCAGGAGGTTGCCGTCCTGGAGGTCGACGGACGCCCGCACCAGGTACGGGACGGGCTTGTCCTTGCCCGACGCGTCCTGTCCGGCCCACGGGGCGTCGACGACCGCGTCCGCCACCCGGAAGCCGTCCAGCGCCGGCAGCGGGGCCGTGCCGTCCTTCCAGTCGCGGCCGTCGCCCAGCACGAGCCCCATGGTCGGGGACGCCTCGGACCCGTCGAAGGCACCGCGCGCCTCCAGGTCGTACGCCGCTGCCACGTCCGCGTCGGTCATGTCACGGCCCGCCGCGAAACCGCGGGTGAGCAGGGTCAGCGCGTCGCCGCGCAGCGTGTCGTCCACCTCGACGGCGGGGTCGAGGTGCAGCACCCTCGTGGTGAGCGCGTCCACGTCCGGGCCGGCCGCCCGCAGCGTCTCCTCCGCCTTGACCCGCGCCCAGAACATCCGTGCCCGCACGGCCGGTCCCACGTCGTCGGGGCCGGCGAGCTTCAGCGCGGCGACGGCCGCCGCCTCCACCGCGGCGGTGTCCCGGAGCCAGCCGGCGGCCGAGAGCGGCACCGGCAGCTGCACGAACCGGCTCACGCCCAGCCGGGCCCCGGACCGCCACGTCCGCGCCGCCGCGGCCAGCACCCGGCGGGTGGCCTGCCGGTCCGCCCCGGACGCGGCCTGCGGGTGCGCCGCGACGACCCGGCGCAGCAGGTCCGGCGAGAACGGGCCGGTCGGGCCGAGGTCCGGATCGACGTGCCACATGTTGTCGATCGCGGCGGCGCCGAGGAGGAGCGTCGGGTAGTCGTCGGCGTCCTCCACGTCGGGTCCGAGGACCAGCCGCAGGGTCCGCACCACGCGCAGCAGTTCGGCCCGGGTCCGCGGTGTCGGCTCGCCCTCGATGCCGGCGAGGGTGGCCAGCCGGTCCAGTTCGGCCTCGCCGGGCTCCGGGCGGCTGGTCTCCCACCACCAGCGGCGTCCGCGGGCGTCGGTGAACAGCACCCGCACCGGGTCGTCCTGGTAGTGGAAGGCGCCCTGGAGGGCGTAGGACATGCGCACCGTGCGGCCGGTGGTGTTCGACAGGTGCTGGCCCAGGGAGATCGCGTCGTCCTCGAGCGGATCGGCGGCGAACGGCACCGGGAAGGAGGAACCGACCTGCGAGAGGTCCTGCACCGCGCCGTCCTGCGGGGCCGAGGAGTAGCAGACCACCATGTCGACCCAGTGGTCCGCGGGCCGTCCGGACAGGCTCTTGCGGCGGCGCAGCCACTCCCCCGCCTCGTGCCGGTCGGCCGTCCGCGACCCGCCGCCGGCCAGCGGCATCACCAGGGCGCCGGGCAGGCCGTGGCCCGCGAGGTGGTACGCCTTGTCCTTCGGGCCGGGGTCGGGGAGCGGCAGCTTGGCGGAGTACGTGCCCGTGGCCGGGTTGAAGTGCACGAACTGCGTCATCTGGTCGAGGGCCGCGAAGTGGTCCTCGCGCGAGGGCAGTTCGGACGGATCGTGCAGGCTGCGGCCGATCTGCTGCCCGGTCAGCGTGCTGACGACGGGCTGGGACACCACGTCGCGGTGCCAGTCGGGGGCGCCGTCGTCGGTGTCGGGCGCCAGTCCGGGCCGGACCGGCAGCCAGGAGCCGTGCGGCAGCCCGTCCCGCCGGATCACGGCGATGGTGCTCTGCGCGGTGGCCGGGTCGGGGTGGCGGCGGGCCAGGCCGCTGTGCACCCACACGGTGCGGCCGGTGCGGTCCGCGAGCTTCCTCGGCAGGTCGAGGTAGCGGTCGCCGGCGAAGGGCACGGCCAGCACGATCGGGGCGCCCGCGGGCAGGCCCTTCAGCGCCGGGTCGGCGGCGACCAGTTCGGCGAACTCGTCCGGGTCCAGGTCCTGTGTCGTGCCGTCGGGCAGCCGTGCCGTCACCGCGTCGTGGCGCCCGTCGGCCAGGACCACGTAGGGCGTCACGTCCCACGGCCACGGGGCCAGGTCCGGCATCCCCGGAAGGAAGCCGCCCGACGGGTCGGGCGTGAGGCCCTCGACGAAGAGGCCGTCCAGTTCGGCGGTGTCGGACCCGTCCCAGTTCAGGCCCGGTACGCGGTTCCCGACGACGGTGAGGTGCCGGGCGCGGTCCGCCGCGAGCACGCCCGCCTCGTCGAGGTGGAAGGCGGTGAGCGCCGCCAGGCTGTCCGCCCGCCCGGCCGCGGTCGCCCGCTCCACCATGGCGTACAGGTCCTTGCGCATCTCCGGGTCGACGAGCACGAACGGTTCCAGGTGCAGGATCCGCCGGGCGACCGCGTCCACGTCGAGCGCCCCGGTGCGCAGCGTCCGGTCGGCGCGGCGCAGCGCGTCCAGGGTCTCCACGGCGGCGGCGTGGCCGGTCGAGGTGACGGCGATCGTGGCCTGCCGTCCGAGGTCCGCGCGGCTCACCTGCTGGGCGGCGCCCACGGTGGCGCCCTGGCCCGGGACCCGGGCCCGGCCGCGCGAGGTGATCCTGAAGTCCCTCGCGGTCAGCCGGGGGCGGTCCTGCGGCAGGTTGCGCTGGAGGGTGGTGAGCGCGTGCTCCAGCTTCTGCGTGAACAGGTCGTGCGCGGTCCGCGCGCGCTGGTCGCCGCGCTGCCGGGCGGCCTGCTCCCGCACCTGCGCGGTGCCTTCCTGACGGCCGTCGGCGCCGTACCCGGCGATGTCGACCTTCGGCAGCGGCACCCGGGTGCGCCGGTTGCGCAGACCGGCCCTGGCCACCTGGAACGCCAGCCGTTCGACGGCCTGCCGCGCGTCGGACGAGGGGGTCGTCCGCCCCTGGTCGAACTGGACGAGGCTGAGCCGGGGCAGCGGGGCGAGCGGGCGGCCCGACGAGGCGGCCGCCGCCGGTGCGGCGAACACATGCTGCCCGTTCTCCGTGGTCACGGCGGTCGGGTCCGCGTCGGCCGGGTCCGCCCCGGTCGGGTCCGCGTCGGTCATCTCCTGGTCGCCGGCGTCCGGTCCGGAGGGGTCGAGGCCGAAATCGAAGTCGAAGGCGTCGAAGTCGACGGTGCCGAAGTCGACGGTGTCGAAGTCGAAGGCGTCGAAGGCCGACAGGTCGAGGTCGTCGAGGATCGACATGTCGATGTCGTCGGCGTTCGTCATGTCGGTGTCGGGCATGTCCGCGCCGGTTCCGGACTGCGGCAGCGGGGTCACCGCCGCCTCCGGACCGGTCGTACCGCTCGTACCGGTCCGCGGCAGCGGCGCCGGGGCCGCCGTCGGCGAGCCCGTTCCGGCGGGTGCCGTGGCGTCCGGGGTGGCCGCGGTCGCGGGGTCGGTGACGTCCGTGCCGTCGGGGGCCGCGGCGTCCGCGGCGGGCGGGGTCCAGCGCGGGCGCAGGCCCAGGCCGGTGCGGAGGGTGTCGGCCAGTTCCGCGGCGGACGCCGTGCCGGTCCCGTCGCCCAGCAGGTGTCCGGCGACCCGGCGCACCGCGTCGCGGAAGCCGTCGCCCGCGTACCGGGCGTCGGCCAGGACCGGGTGCGGCTCCGCCGGCAGGACCAGGGAGACGGCGGCGGACCAGGCACGGGCGGTGTCCGCCGCGTCGGTGCCCTCGGGCACCGCGTCCGCGAAGTCGGCGTACTCCCCCGCCCACAGCCGCCGCGACGCGTTCGCGGCCGCCGTGGCCTGCGCGTCGGTCCAGGCGCCGGGCCGCGCCATCCGCACCCGGGTCAGGTCCGGGGCCTCCAGTGTGGTCGCGGGCAGCCGGTCGTCGCCGCGCAGCATCAGCTCGATCTGCTGGCCCGGGGAGAGCGTGATGCCCGCGGCGGCGAGCTCGTCCGTGCCGACGGTCTCGTCCGGGGAGGGGGCGGGCAGGCCGGACGGCAGGTCGTCGTCGGTGATCCGCGCCGCGATCCAGCGGCGCCCGTCGGCGTCCGCCGGGACGGCCGGGGCCGCGTCCCCGGTGTCCGGGCCGACGCCGCTCCCGGTGCCGGCCGGGTCGCCGGTGTCCCGCGCCGCGCCCAGCTCGTCCGGGGTGACGCCCAGGGTCCACAGGCGCGCCTCGGCGTCCTCCAGGGCGCGGCGCGCGTCGTCGACCGCGGCCCAGGCGTCGGCCACCGCCGTCCCGTCGCCGCTGATCCGCTCCGTCGTCGCGGCTTCGGCGGCGGCCGCGCGGAGCCCGGCCAGCGCCGACGCGTGCGCGTCCCAGGCGGCCGCGAGGCCGTCCGCCTCGCCGGTGCCGTCCGTGCCGTCCGTGTCATCGGCTCGGGTTCCGGAGGATGAGGGCGCGGGCGCGGCGGTGTTGGGCGCCGCCACGGCCGTGCCCGGCGCCGTCCCGTTGGTCACCGTGCCCGTGCCCGCGGGGTCGCCCTCGGCGGGTGTGGTCCGCCCCCACGTGCCGGGCGCGGCCGGCCGGCCGTCGGGGCCGGGCAGCAGCGCGACGGTGTACGTCCCCGTCGCCGGGTCGTGGTGGAGCGTGGTGGCGCTGTCGGCGCTCCACCAGTTGCGGGCCGAGTTGCGGGCGCCCTCGCCCGGGACGCTGCCCTGCGCCGGGGCGCCCGACGGCCGGGCGTGCGGCACCACCGCGACGACCTCGGCGTACCCGTCCATGCCGAGCAACTGCGGGTCGCGCAGCACCAGTTCGCCGAACTCGCTCGGCGGCACCGGACCCGGCATGCGGAGCCCGCCGGCGTCACCGTCGGCGACGTACACGAAGGGCGCCGGACGGTACGGGTCGGCCTTCCAGGGCGCGGGCTCGGTGCCGACCGGCACGAGCGTGCCGTCGGGCGCGTACCCCAGCAGGGTGACCACGGAGGGGTCGAACGTGCCGGGCGGCCGGTTGGCGCCGTCCAGTCCCCGGCCCCAGGCCTCGCCCTGAGCGTCCGTCAGGAGCCGGTCGGCGTCCAGGGCGCCCTGCTGCTCCAGGTGGTGGGCGGCCACCTCGTGGAACTGCCACGGGTCGCGGCCCGCGGCCGCCGCCCGCCGCGCCGCGACGACCGCCTCGCCGAACCGCGACGGGTCGGGGGCGGGCAGGTGCAGCACGGCGGCGGCGAACGCGCCCCGGTCCGGCTGGGGGCCGGTCACCTCGGCGATCCGGTACGACGCCCACAGCAGCCGCGACCACTCGTCCTCGCCCAAGGGGTCGCCCGCGTCGAGTCCGAGGACCTGCCGGGCGACGGTCTCGCGGTGGGAGGACGCGGCGAGGCTGTCGAGCATGCGGACCAGGCCCGGCAGTCCGATCCAGCCGGTCAGGGGGCCGCGCGCGCCGGCGTCCCACCGTCGTGCCGCCTCCGCCAGCAGGCCGCGGTGGTGGTCCGGCGTGAACTGCGGGACCTGTCCGGCCGGGAATCCGCCGTGGTAGCCGGTGAGGATCTGCTGGTACAGGTCGAGGGTGAACCGGCGGGCGCCGTCGCGGTCCAGCCGCGGGTCGGCCGCGCGCATCAGGTCGAGCGCGCCCATGCCGCGCAGCAGGTCCGGGTATTCGGCGGTCTCGTCGACCGTGGGGCCGAAGATCTGCCGCAGCGCGCGCACCAGTCTGAGGGCCCGCTCGCGGGTCGCCTCCGGGACGGGCCCGGGGCCGTGGTGCAGCCCGGCGTCGCGGGCCCGCCGGTCCAGCGCGTCCCCGGCCGGCTCCGGGCGGAACATCACCCACGGCCGGGTGCGGCCGCGCGCGTCGGAGAAGACCCCGATGTACGTCGTGGGATCACCGGGCCGGGTCTCGCCAGTGGAGTTCATGAACTGCGTGGCGAACACCGTGCGGCCCGTCTCGTTGGCCGTGTCCTGGCCGACCGCGACGGTGCCGAGCGGGTCGGGCACGAACGGCAGCGGGCCCTCGACGTGGTACCCGGGCACCTCGCCGATGCCGGCGGGTGTCGCCGCGTAGCAGATGAGCAGCACCACGGGGTGCTCCGGGGCGAGCGAGGCCAGGCTGCGGCGGCGGGCCAGCGTGCGGGCGAAGCGCGGCCCGTCGTCGTCCCGCCGGCCCTGCGGGGTGTGCCAGACGACGGCGCCCGGCGTGCCGTGGTTGTTGGCGAAGTACGGCGCCGGCAGGTTGAGTTCGGTCCACGGCAGCGGGAGGGGGGTGCCGCCGGGGCCGTAGGCGTTGCGCAGGTGGGTGTAGGACGTGACCGTGCCGAGCCGGCTGTGCGCCAGCGTCCGCGCCCAGCCGCCGCCCGGCGTCTCGGAGAGGTCCATCGAGATGTAGCCCATGGACCGGTGGTCCTGGGTGGCGACGGAGAGGGCGGTCACCCGGTCGTCCGGCTCGGCGGCGGGCAGCGTACCGGCGGGGGCCGGGGTGTTGACGAACCACTGGCCGCGGGGCGCCTGCTTCACCTCGTCCAGCAGCAGGACCATCGAGCGGCCCGGCACGTTCGGCAGGCGGCCGATGCCGGCCCGTCCGGTGGTGGCCCACACGTCGCGGCCGAGCCGGTCGGCGAGCCCGCGCGGCAGGTCGAGGGAGTCGGCGGCGGACCGTTCGACGTGGAGCAGCACCGGCGGCCGGGAGGGGTGGCCCGCCAGGTCGCGGTCGAGGGCCATCAGCTCGTGGAAGACCTCGGGCGGCACGGGGCGCGCGAAGCCGCCGAGCCCGCGCACCACGACCGCGTCCGGCCGGGCGGACAACAGCACGAGGTACGGGTCGGGGTCGCCGGACGTGGGCCGCCAGGGCGCGGGCTCGGGCCCGCTGTGGCTGGTGGTGCCGTCGGCGGCGCGGGAGATCCTGCCGGTGCTGCCCGTGTCGAGGTCGGCCGGCAGGGGGCGGCCGAGCCAGTTCCAGCCGCGCGGGCGGCCCTGGGCGTCGGTGAGCCGGAAGTCGGCGTGGAACGCGCCGCGCTGGGCGAGGTAGTGGGCGGACAGTGCGGCCAGGGTGCCGGCGCCGGCGGTGACGGGGGCGGTCGCCAGGCGGACCAGGGCGCCGCGCGCGGCGGCGTTCACCGTGTCGGACGGGTCGAGCAGCAGCACCCGGCGGACCACGGCGTCCAGGTCGAGGAAGCCGCCGCGCAGGCCGGGGTCGGCGTCCCGGAGCCGGTCCAGCCGTTCCAGCGCGTGTTCGGCACGCTCGCGGTCGACGCCGTTCAGGGCGCCCAGGCCGTAGAGCGCGTCGAGGACCGCCTCGCGGTGCCGCTCCGCCTCCTCGGGCAGCACGGTCATGGGCGCGGTGCCGCCCGGCTGCTGTCCGGCGGTGGGGGTGCCGGACGGGTTCGGCGTCTGCGGCACCGGAGGGCTCGGCAGCTGCGGCACCGGGTGGTTCGGCTCGGCGGCGACGGGCCGGGTGTGGATGGTCCGGCCGGACGGGCCCGGGCGGTGCGGGAGCACGGAGCGGGTGCCGCCGTCACGGGTGTCGCTGACCGTCGTCGGCCGGTCCTCGAGTTCGTCCAGCAGGCGCTGGGCGTGCTCGTCGGGGAAGAGGCCGTCGCGTGCGACGTTCTCGCGCAACTCCCCCTCGCTGAACGGGTGGACGTTCCAGTAGCGGCCCCAGTTGTCCGTGTAGTCCAGCCGCGGGTCGTGGCCGGCCACGTCGTTCAGGGCGAGCTGGGCGCCGCGCATCACCTCGTGGAAGGTGTGGTGGTCCACCGTCAGCGAGACGGCGAGCATTCCGGCCCGGATCAGCCCCAGGTCCAGGTCGAGACCCCACTGGTCCCGCATCCGGGCGGCGTGCAGCATGAAGCGGTACGTGGATCCGGCGGTGCCGGTCGCCACCAGCCCGCCCGTGTCCTCCGAGTTCCCCTGGAAGTCCGCGCTCATCGCGATGTCGTACACCGAGGTGGCGGGCATCCACGTCAGCCCGGAGTCGTTGACCGCGATCCGGCGCTCCGCCTCGCTCAGCGGCGGACGCGCGTCCTCCGGACGCGTCCGGATCGTCACCGAACGCTCCAGCTCCTCGACCGCCGCCGCCTTCTCCTCGGCGGGCAGGTCCGAGGCCTGGATCTCTCCGAAGCGCCGGGTGAACTCGGCGTAGGCGTCGCGCTGCCGCCGGCTCGGCCGCTCCGCCGCGATCTCCGGGTGCTGCTCCTCGGGGCCGCCGAGCATGGACGGCACGAAGTCCTTGGAGATGCCCTCGTACAGGAGCGCCACCAGTTCCCGCAGGTTGCCGCTGCGCAGCACCTGCTGCAGTGCCGGGCGGGACGTGCCGACGACGCCCGCCTTGTACTTGCTGGTGTCGCCGAACAACGCGAGGTTGCGCGGATGGTCCCGACGGGCCGTCGCCCACGCGGCGCTCGCCATCTTCCGGTACTCGGCGACCACCGCCTCGTGCTCGGCCAGGTACGCGCCGAGCCGCTTGTCGAAGGCGGCGGACTCCTCGGCGTAGCGGATGCGCGCCCGGACCCACGGCGGGGCGTCGCTGTTCCGGCGCTCCCGGCCCGGCTGCCCGGGACGGGCCGGCGGCCGTGACCTGGCCCGCCCGCCACCGGCCGTGGAACCGGCCGGACCGGACTCGGCGGACACGGGCCCGGCGGACGCGGGCCGCGTGGACACCGGGCCGGTGGCCGTCGCCGGGTCGGTGGTGGTCGCCGGGTCGGTGGTGGTGGCCGGGTCGGTGGTCGGTGCGGGCGTGGTGCTCACCGGCCGCGTGGGCTCGTCGGACCGGACGGGTGCGCCGGCGGGCGTCGTACGGCCCGACGCCCCCGGACCCGCCGGAACCGCCGGAGCCGCCGGAGCCGCCGGGACCGCCTGCCCCGCCGACGCCGGCGGGACCTGACGGCGGTCGTCGATGTCGACCGTCACGACCCGCCCCTGCGCCGGGTCGGTGGCGCTGCGCACCCGCTTGGCGTCCACGGTGAGGGCGAAGTCCCGCACCGTGACGGGTCGCGCCCCGCTCCCGCCGCTCTGGAACGTCCGCAGGACCTGGCCCAGCCTGGCCCCCAGCGCCTTGGCGACGGCGTCGGCCCGCTTCCGCCCGCTGCTCTGCGAACGGTTGCCGTGGCCGGTGACGGTGACCGCCGGCATCGGCAGTCCGTGCGCGCGGTTCCACAGGCCCGCGCGGGCCAGCGTCGTGGCCAGGCCGTCGATGGTGTCGGCGTCCGCGGCGGAGAGCGCGTGCTCCTGCTCCTCGAACCGGATCGTCCGCTGGTACGGGCGCGGCGCGTGGCCGTGCAGCACCACCGTCGTCAGCGGGTTGGCGACCGCGGGCGAGTTCTCCGACAGCAGGGCCGCGTTGACCTCGTGGGCGGACTCGCCCGGCCGCTTGCTGTAGGCCCGGAAGAACCACTGGTCCTTGTGCTCGACCACCGGCGCGGCGGCCCGGAGCACCTCCCTGGCGCGGGCGCGCGCGCCGGCCGCCTCACGGACCGCCAGGGCGTGCTCGGGCCGGTCCTCGTCGAAGTACCAGGGCAGTTGCTCGGCCCGGTGGACCTCGGCCAGGGCCCTGGCGGCCCGCGCGAAGCCGTCCAGGCGGGCGGTCCGCGTCCCGTCGTCGCCGGCGCGCCGCGCCTCGGCGGCGCGCTGCTCGGCCGAGCGGGCCAGCCGGTCGAGTTCGTCCTCGCCGTAACGGTCGAGGTTCTCGTCGATGACGTCGTCGAGGAGTCCGGCCGGGATCTCGCCGCGCGAGTGGTTCTCGTTCTCCAGCGTGATCTGGTGGGTGCCGTCCTCGCTGGCCAGTACGACCTGCGCGAAGTGGTAGGGGGCGTGCGGGCGCACCGGGTCGCCGGGCTTGGCGTGGTTGTGCGTGAACAGCTGCGCGCCGCTGTCGTTCGTGGTGCTGATCGACTGGATCAGGTAGCCCTCGCCGACTCCCGCCCAGGCGTGCTCGTTGACGCCGATGCGCCGCGCGGCGGCGGCCAGCGGGGTGCGCAGCGGGTTGTCCCGCGGCTCGTAGCTCAGGGCGCTGCCGTAGCGCTCGCCGGGGGTGGGCGCGCCGACCACGCCGCCGGTGAAGCGGTTGTCCCGGCCCGTCTGGCGGGCGGCCCAGCGGGGGGTGACGCCGTCGGCGGGCCGCGCGCCCTCGGCGACCTCCGTCAGCGCCTGCGCCAGGTGGTGGGTGCCGGTGACCTCCCGGCCGTGCAGGCCGTTCACCGGGGCGGTGGTGACCGCGCCGGACGGGTCACGGAAGGCGATGTGGGACAGGGGCGCGGCGGACTCGCCGGCCACCATCTGGGCGAAGTCCCGGGTGAAGGCGTGCTCCGAGGTGCCGGACTCCGTCAGGAACTCCGGTTCCACCCGGAAGAGGGGTTCGCCGTGGGAGCCGTCGTCCTTCGGCAGCAGCACGCCCACCGACTCGTCGGCCTTCAGCCGCACCCCGGCCCCGGCCGCCGCCAGCGCCGCCGAGGAGCGTTCGATCGCCGCGCGGGTGGCGTACACCTGCCGGCTGCGGCCGTTCCCGCCGTCCTCGGGCGCGAACGTCGCCAGGGTGCGGTCCTCGGAGATGCGCAGCGGCGGCCGGTCGGCCGTCCGGACGGTGCCCTGGTCCTGGCGCGGCATCACCAGCGCGGGCGCGTCCGTGCCGTCGTCGGCCCGGACGTCCCCGGCGGTCACCGGGAGCGGCGGGGTGAACAGGACGCCGTCGCCGCGCCGGTCGATGACGCCGTAGTCGCGGGTCGTCAGCGGCCGGGCCCTGCGCTCCTCGATCCGCCGTTCCAGGACGGCCTGTTCGACCATGCGGTCGAACTCCGCGTCCCCATCGCTGGTGGACCCGTCGTCGTCGGTGCCGGGATCGCCCTCGCCGCCGAGGTCGCGGGCCCCGGGCAGGCCGCCGTCCGCGGGCGGTTCGGTCGAGGCCCAGCGCGCGCCCGTGTCCCTGGCGCCCAGCTCCAGCATGAGGTGGCGGGTGCCGGCCGTGGGGTGCGTGGCCACGCCGACCGGCGCCTCGGGGTACCAGACGCGGCGGCCGGTCGTCCCGGCGACGAGGGACGCCACGGTCGCGGCGTACGCCGGCGGCAGCGCCAGGACGATCTCCGCGCCCCGGGGCCGCCGGGCGTCGTACGAGATGAGCATGGCGAGCTCTTCGGGGCTGTCCACCAGGAAGGTGCGCCCGGGCATGGCGATCTCGACGGCGCGGCCGGCCGGGCGGGCGGCGACCAGGTACGGGTTCCGCCACGGCGCGGGCTGCGGCACGACCCGGCCCCGGACGCGCACGGCGTACGACTCCAGCTCGGGGACGCTCTGCCCGGGCGCGATGTGGTCGCGGCCCACGGGGTTGCCGTCGTCGTCGCGCAGCAGGGTGGCCTCGTCGAGGGCGCCGCGCCCGGTCTCGATCTGCCGCTCGACGAAGTACAGGGAGAGGGCGTCGGCGGTCGCGAGGTCGTCGGAGGAGGCGTCGAGCGCCAGCGAGCCGAGCAGGTGGAAGTCCGCGGGCCCCGGCCCGGCCGCCCTGTCCATGTGCAGGACCTGCCGGGCGAGGTGGACCAGTCCGCCGCGCAGCGCCTGCTGCGTCTCCCGTCCGCCGGCCTGCTCCACGACGAGGTCGTACACGGCCTCGGAGGTCTCCCGGAGCCGGTCGCGCGGCACGGTCGCCCGGAACGGTCCGAACAGCAGGTCCAGCCAGCCCGGGTCGGCCCAGACCGGGGGCTCGTCGTCGTCGGAGTCCGACTCGGCGTCCGACTCGTCGGACGCCTCCGCGAGCGGGGACAGACCGCGGCCGGCCGGCAGCGGCGGCGGGACCGCGCCGTCCGGGCCGGTGTCCGGGGTGGGTGCGGGCAGCGACACCGGGTCGACCCACGCCGGCTCCCGGCGCTCCACCGGCGCGCCGCGGCGGGCGTCGGCCCAGCTCGTACCGTCCGGCGGGGTGTGCAGGTCGACGTCGCCGGCGACCGCGGCCCACAGCTGGAGGTGGCGCGGGCGCAGACCGGCCTGCGCCAGCCCGTCGGGGGCGGTCTCGCGGAACGGGCCGAGCAGGCTGCCCGGCGCGTGCAGCCGGCCGGGGTTGTCCGCGTCGCGCGTCTCGTCCCGCAGGAACAGCTGGTGCGCGAGTTCGTGCGCAAACTCCACCGGGTCGGCGTCGGCCCACCAGGCCCGCTGGTTCATGGGCCGGTCCCGGTCGACGAGGTCCACCGTCAGGTGGGGGTCCTCGTCCGGCGCGACCCGCTCGACGGTGACGTGCAGCCGGTCGCCGCCCGGCAGCCGGTGACCCGGCCGGTTGTAGAACTCCTCGACGCCCTGGAGCACCCGCTCCATCACGGCGTCGGTGTCGGTGCGTTCGTCGTCCCCGCGCAGGGCGAGGCGCACGGTCAGGTCGGTGACGTTCTCCCCGCCGTGGGCGAAGCGCCGTACGTCGAAGGCGGACCGCACGACGATCCGCGGGCGGTCGTCGAGGCGGGCGCGGGGCGGCGGTGCGGGCTCGGCCGCCGGGTCCGTCGCGGTCCGCGGCTGCGGCTGCGGCTGCGGCTGCGGCTGCGGCTGCGGCTGCGGGGCGGTGTCGGCGTCCTGGTGCAGCGGGATGCGCAGGGCCGTGTCGCCGCCGTCCTCCGGCACCAGGTACAGGGCCGTGGAGTCCGCCACGATCCGGTGCGGCGTCACGTCGTGGTCGAGGTCGGCCATGACGAGGGCGAGGGTGTCCATGTTGGCGACGCGGCCGATCCAGCCGCTGTCTCCGCGCAGGATCGCGCCGGTCGCCTCGTGCACGAAGTCGTGGCCGAAGCGCGTCCATCCGGACGGCGGGATCTCCGGACCGCCGGGCAGCCTGATGTGCCCGGTGTCGGCGACGTCGTAGCGGAACGGCTCCGAGCGCGACTCGGCGGGACGGGTGTAGGTGAACCACCGGCCGGGCCGGGGCCCCTCGGTGTCCGGCGCCTCGTCCGGGCCGGTGCCGGTGTCCGTCGCCCTGCCCTTGCCCTTGTCCGCTCCCTCGCCCGTGTCCGGGCCCGTGTCCGTGTCCGTTCCCGTGCCGGGCGGGGTGTCCGCCGTGGCGGCGGGCCCGGAGGCGGCGAGCGCCGGTACGCCGGTGAGGGGGACGACCGCGTTCGGGTCGACGCCGCCGTAGCGGGGCCGCATGACGGTGACCGGACGGCCGATCGGCCACTGCTCGGCGACCGGGTCGAGACCGTCGTCGGGCGAACCGCCCGGCAGACGGCCCCGGGCGCCGCCCGGACCACGGGTGGCGACCTGCCGGGGCCCGCCGCGGTGGTCCTCCACCGTGATGTCCACGGTGCCGGTGCCCGCCTCGGACGCGGTCGCCCGGCGGTCGCGCGCGGAGACCGGCTCCACGGTGAACCGGTCGGCGGTGACGTGCGGCCCCGGTGTGCCGTCCTGAAGCGCCGCCAGCGCGTCGGCGAGCTCCTGCCGGAACGAGGCCGCGACCGACTCGGCGCGCGCCGTCGCGATGTCCCGGCCGGTCAGGCGCCCGCCGCGCAGGCCGGTGACCTTGACGTCCGGCAGCGGCAGCCCGTTGGCGGTGTTCCACAGGGCGGTCCTGGCCACCACCTTGGCCAGGTACCGCAGGGAGTGCTGGGCGCCGTCGGGCGTCTGCGTGGCGCCCTTGTCGAAGGAGAGGGACAGCGGCAGCGCCTGCTGGCCGCGGACCACCACGGCGGTGAGCGGATTGGCCTCCGCCGCGGGCTTGTCGGCCAGCAGTTCCGCGTTGGTGTCGTGCGCCGACTCGCCCGGCCGCTGCGAGTACATCCGCATGTACCACTGGTGCTTGCCCGGGATGACCTGTTCGATCCGGCCGACGCGCTGCGCGGCGGCCCGGGTCGCGCCCTCCAGGGTGCGCTGTGCGTCGGCGCGCTCCGGTGAACCGGCGGGCGCCGCGCGCATCTCCAGCTGGGCCTGCTTCGCCCGTACCAGGGCCAGCGTCAGATCGAGGTAGCCGCGCAGCTCGGCGAGGTGCTCCTCGCCGCCGGACTCCTGCCGCTGCTCGATCTCGCCGCGCAGGCGCGCCGCGGTCTCCCGCAGACCGTCCAGGCTGTGTTTCCTGAGGTTCATCTCGACGGCCCTGCGGTGCCAGCTGTTGCGCTGCGAGGCCCGCGCGTGGTTCTCCAGGGAGATCTGGGTGCTGCCGTCCTCGCTGGCCAGGACCACGGTGGCGAAGTGATAGCCGTAGTGCGAGCGGTTGGCGGCGTGCTGCGGCTTGGCGAAGTTGTACTCCAGGCTCGGCTGGCCCTGCCCGCCCTGCGCCGCGACGGACTGGACGACGTAGCCCTCGCCGACGCCGGCCCACGCGTACTCGTTGATCCCGATCCGGCGCGCCGCGTCCGACAGGGCGTCGCGGCGCGGGTCGACCGGCTCGGCGAGGCTGAGCGCGCTGCCGTAGGCGCGGCCGGGCAGCGGGCCGTCGTCGCCGCCGGTGGGCCGGTCGTCGCGGCGGACGTACGAGGCCGCCCACGCCGGATCCGCCGTCTCCGGCGCCACGTCGCCGTCCGCGACATGGCCCAGGGCGTCGGCGAGGTGGTGCGTGCCGGTGACCTCCACCCCGTCGGAGGCGTTGACCGGCGCGGTGACCACCAGGCCGGTGCGGGGATCGCGGAAGACCATGTGCGACGTGCGGGAGTTCTCGGCCAGCATGTCGGCGAAGTCCCGGCAGACCTCCTCCGAGGACTGCCCGGAGCGGGTCAGGAAGTCGGGCGTCACGCGGAACAGCCGCCTGCTGCCCCCGTCGGGCGTGGGCAGCAGGATGCTCAGGTCCTCGTCGGTCCGCAGCCGCACCGCGAGGCCCGCGCGGGCCAGGTCGACCGACGCGCGGGCGACGGCCTCGGGCGTCGCGAAGACCTGCTGCCCGTACGCGCCGTTCTCGACCGCGAGCGTACGGTCCGGGGAGATCCGCAGCACCGGCCGCTCGGTGGCGAGCGTCTCGTGGTAGTCCTGCGCGGACATGTGCAGCTCGGGGGCGTCCTCCGAGTCCGTCAGCGCCCGCGGACTCTGCCGGGCGTCCCGGATCCCGCCGGGCTTGCGGAAGAGCACGCCCTCGCCACGGTGGTCCACGACGCCGTAGTCCCTCGTGGTCAGCGGCTTGGGCCGGCGCGCTTCGACCCCCTCGGCGTGCTCGGATTCGCTCCCGTACAGGTCGACGATGTCGGCGACGTCCCCTTCGCTGCCGTCGTCCGTGCCCGGTTCGACGGAGGTCCACGCCGTGCCGGGGCCGTCGGGGACGGGCCCCACGGTGATGTGGTCGGTGCCGGACCGCCAGTCCGTGGACGGACGGGGGTCGTGCTCCGAGTACCAGACCTTGGAGCCGGTCAGGTCGGCGAGGTGCCGGGCCAGGAACTCGATGTCGTCGTGCGGGAAGGCCAGCACGATGTCGGCTGCCGGGGGCCGCCCCGGGTCCCGCGTGACGAGCCGCGCGATCTCACCGGGGTCGTCGAGGGTGAACCGGCCGCGGGGCGTGACCAGGTGGACGGCTTCCGTGCCCTCCTGGGCGAGGACGACGTAGGGCTGCGTCCACGGCGCGGTCCAGGTGGTCAGGCCGCCGTCCTCGGTCTCCACCCCGTAGGCGTTCAGGGGCGGCACCTGGTCGCCGGTGCCGATCCAGTTGCGCGCGGTGCCGTCCGCGGTCTGCACGTGGGTGTCCCGGCCCAGGGCGGCGTCGTGGCGCGTCAGGTACTCGGCGAGGCGGTCGGCGTCGGCGAGTTCCTCCGGGGAGGCGCTGAGCGCCAGCGAACCGAGCATGAGCAGGTGCCGGTCCTGCACCGCGGCGTCGTCGTCGAGGCCCAGCACCTCCCGGGCCAGCTCGTTCAGTTCGTCCCGGACTCCGGTGGCGATGGACGTCGGCGCGGCGTTCGCCCGCGCCAGTTCCCGCAGTGACTCCGCCGTGTCGACGAGGGTCTCGTGCGAGAAGTCGCTGCGGGCGGCGGGGCCGAAGAGGGTGTCGAGCCAGACCTCCGGGACGGTCCGCGCGGCACCGTCCTCGCTGTCGGTGTCGCTGTCGCTCGTGTCGTCGGTGAACCGGAACTGGGCCAGCGCCTCGGACTCGGTCGTCTGCCCGGTCTTCGGTTCGGCGCCGGACAGCGTGCTCAGCTCGTACGCCTCCTCCTCGCCGTCCAGGCCCGGGACGTCGTTGCCGGCCGGAGTGCCGGCCGCCGGCTCGGGTGCCGGGGTGCCGGGCGACGGCTCGGGGTTCGCCGCCGGCTCGGGTGCCGGGGTGCGCGGGAGCAGGGGCACGAAGTCCCCGCCGCGGCGGCGCAGTCGCAGGTGGGGGGAGTCGGAGGACGGGCCGGGGTAGGTGTGGGCGGTGCCGTTCTCCTCGACCAGGGTGACGGTGGTGCCGGTCGCGGCGGCGGCCCACTCGGCCACCGCGCGGTCGGCCGCCGGACCCCACGGGGCCTCGGAGAGGTGACGGCGCAGGTGTCCTTCGAGGGCCTCCGCGCTGGGTGTGGGCGCGCCGCGGCGGACGTTCATCGGCGGGGGTGTGAAGAGCGTGTCGCGGTCGGCCGGGGTGCCGGGCAGGCCGTTCAGGCGCATCAGCCGGGCGGGCGGCGAGTCCGCGCGGCTGCGCAGCCGCCGTGCCTCGCGCCGGTCGAGGCCGGGCTGTTCGGCGGCCAGGTTCAGGGCCGTGGACAGCGCGCCGAAGAAGCCGTTGCCGCGGCCGGTGACGGTGCCCTGGGTGTAGGTGGCGCCGTCGGGCGCGGTGAGCACGCCGTCGCGGGCGAGGCGGTAGCGCGGGCCGGTGCCGTCGGCGGGCGGGATCCAGGGCGGGGTGGCGTGGCTGCGGTGCGCGGGCGGCTGCTGCGCCGCGGGCGTGGCGCCGCTTTCCGTGCCCGTGCCCGGGTCCGTCGTGCCCGGGTCCGTCGTGCCCGCGGGGGCCGGCAGCGGGGTGGCGGCCGGGGGCGGGGTGCCGGGCGGGAGGGCGGCGTGGAAGAAGCCGTCGGCGGTGAACAGGACCGGGTCGGCGGCGGGGTCGACGGCGGCCGGGTCGGTGCCGGGCGGGAGGAAGAGCTGTTCGTGTCCCTCACCGGTCACGACGGTGAGCGGGGTGCCCAGGACGCGCGCGGCGAGGGCGGGCAGCAGGTCGGCGCCGCCGTGGTCGCCGGCGCGCCGCTCGGGCACGGCCGGCGACCCGTCCGCGCCGCGCGTGCCACCTGCCTCCGTGTCCGGCCCGCCGCCTTGCGGGGGTTCGGCCGTGAAGGGCCGGGACAGGGCCGCGACGGCCAGCGCGACCCGCTGCTCGGGGGTCGGCCAGAACGTCACCGGGAGCCGGCCCAGCGCGTCGAACTCGGCCTGCTGCGCGGGGGTGAACGTCACTCCGGCGGCGTCGATCTCGGCCTGGGTGAAGGTGTCCTCGACGTCCAGCGCGAGGGCGTCGAGGAGGTCCTGGTTGCGGTCCTCGCCGAGCGCCCAGGCCAGCCGGTCACGGGCGGTGCCGACGGCCTCGGCGGTGACCGCGGGGTCGCCGGGGGCGGCGGTGAAGCGGCCGGCGAGGTCGGTGCCGAGCAGGTGCGGCAGCCGGCCCCGCTGCCCGGCGGCGGCGAGCAGCGCGTGGAAGAACGAGGCGCCGTCGTGCGGCACGTCGTGCAGTTCGCGCACCGTGCCGCCGTCGGGCGAGGTGAGGGTGCGGGGGGCGCCGTCGGTGCCGTCGGTGACCGTGTACGGCGCGGGCGCCTCGGAGCGCCACTCCGGCTCGGTGTACTCCTGCGGCCGGTCCGGCACCGGGACCGCGGCCGAGCCCTGGTGGTGGGCGGTGAGGCGGGAGGCGGCGAGGTGCAGCCGGTGGTGGGCCGCGGCGGCGTCACCGGTGCGCTGCTCCCAGCGGCGCACCTCCTCGCGGGCGTTCTGCCAGGCGGTGACGGCCGGGGACTCGGCCACCGCCCGCGGCAGGACGGTCGGCAGGTCGGGCCGGCCGTCGCCGAGCGCGGCCTGTTCCTCGGCGCTGAGGTCGAGCCAGGTCTCGCGGGCCCGCGCCCGGGCGTCGTAGTAGCGCTGCTCGGCCGTGGTGAGGTCGCCCGCCGCCTTCGCCTGGTCGTCCCAGGCCGCGCCGACCTCCTCGGGGAACGTGTTGTCGTCCAGCAGGCCGTACTCCCGGGCGACGTCCTCGCGCAGCCAGACCAGGGCGGTGGTCTCGCTCTCGGCGCCGCGCGGCCCGCGCCTGGCCTTGCCGAGCGCGCGCAGCGGGCGGCTGTCGGTGAGCCGGTGGTCCGCCTCGGCCACCGACAGCCAGGTCACCGGCAGCGCGAAGAGCATGCTGCGGTCGGCGACCACCTTGACGTGGGTGGCCTGGTTGGTGTCCGTGGCGCCCTTGAGCGTGGTGCCGTCGTTCGAACCGCCGATCGGGACCGTGGCGCCCGGGTTGGTCATGCCCGCGTTGCTGGTGCCCGCCAGCGGCGCGGTGCCGACGGCGCCCTCGACGTTGTCGGTGATGCCGGATTCCATGGCGTCGGAGGCCTTGGTGCGCCGCATGGCCTCCATGCGCGGCTTGTTCTCCACGGCGAGCAGCCGGGCGCCACGGCGGTGCATCTTCGCGTACAGGCGTGAGTCGGCGGTGTGGAACTGGCCGAGGAGGCGGGCGGAGGCCTGGGTGGGCAGCGGTGAGCCGTCCGCGCCGAGCGCCTCGCGGAACGCGGCGGTGAGGCCGACCTGTGTGGTGGCCTCCTGCTGGGCCTCGGCGGGGGCGGTGCCGAGGCCGGTGAGCGGGGTGTGGCGGGCCATGCGGACGCGTCCGTCGAGCACGCTGCCGGTGAGCCGCCGGCCGAGGTCGCCGTCGCCGAAACCGTCGGCGCGGGCGGTGGCCAGGGTGAGGGCGTCCCGCACGTGGGTCGCGCCCCGGACGTCCACGGCGAGGAGGCCGGCGCCGATCCGCTCGTCGAAGGGCAGCACGTCCGGGTCGGGTCCGCCGGACGGGTCGCCGGCGGCGGAGGTGCGCCAGGCGGCGATGCCCTCGGGGCGCGCCTCCTCGGCCGTCAGGAGCCGTATCGCGCGCTCCGGTTCCGGCACGTCCTGCTCGGTGAGCGCGCCGTCGGCGCCGTCACCGTCCGGGGTGAGCAGGCCGGCCGGGAGGATCTCGTGGAGGCTGCCGACGGGGGTGGTGGCGTGGGGGGCGAGCGGGTCGCCGGACGCGTCGACCATGGTGACGGTCAGGGTGTAGCCGGTGACGATCTCGGCGTGCGCCTGGGTGGTGGCGATGTTCGGCGTCGTGACGCTGCCGACGGTCTCGGTGCGGGTGCTCGACCGCTGCTTGGCCGCGGTGCCCTGGACGGAGGGGTTGGCGACCAGGATGCCGCTGCTGGCCGCGCGCTGGCCGCCGCTGAACGTCAGGTCGGCGCCGCGGTCCTGGGAGACGCCGTCGGAGTCGTCGCGCCCGGTGCTGCGGACGTCCTCCATCTCGATGCCGGTGCGCAGCCGCTCCACGGTGGTGGTGACCGGGGTCAGCTGGAACCGGACCTGCCCGGGGCTGCCGCCGACCGTCAGGTGGTGCGGCCGGGACCAGGCGCGGTAGCGGACCGGGAGGGCCAGTCCGTCGGTCGTCAGCTCGTGCAGGTGGCTGCGGAGGAAGTCCGGGGAGAGCCGCTGGAGGACCTGCTCCCGGTCGTGCGACGGCACCCCGATCTTCTCCAGCTGCGCCATCAGCCCCGGCACCATCGGGCTCGCGTCGAGCTGGCCGCTGGGATGGGTGGGGAAGCGGCGGCCGCGCAGGAAGGCGGGCACCCGGTAGCCGCCGCCGAGGTTGCGCGGGGTGCTGGTGTCCAGGCCGTCCGGGGCGAGCCCGGCCTCGATGACGTCCTGCATCGGCAGGTGGAACATCACCGCGTCACGGATGTGCTGGAGCGCGGCGGCGGCCCGGCGGGGGGCGAGGCCGCTGCCGAGGCGCGCGGAGAGCCGCCCGGCCGCGGAGCTGACCAGCTCCCCGGCACGGGTGCCCACCGTGCCCATCGCGGCCGTCCAGCGGTCCCGCACCGCGATGGTCTCGGCGGCGTCGGCGACGACCAGGTACATCCGGCCGGCGAAGGCGACGGTCGTGTTGCGTCCCCGGGTGAGCGTCTGTGTGAGGCCGCGGCCCCTGCCCCAGGCGTACTGCAGGGCGGTCGAGTAGGAGCCGACGAGCGCCTGCTCTCCGGGGGCCTGCTGGAGGGGCATGTAGGAGCCCTGGAGGCCGAGGGTGGTGCGCGTGACGGTGCTCGCGCTGCCGGCGACGCGGTGCTCGTTGCCGAGGGTGGCCTCCAGGCTGGTCGGCTTCGGGTCGCTCCTGACCCGCAGGTTGTGCAGTTCGCCGCGGATCGCGGCCTTCAGGTAGTGGGTCTGCAGGGGCCCGGCGCCGTTGAGTCCGGTGACGCGGGAGCCGAACGGACCCAGGTACTGGCCGAGTTGCCCGGCCACACTGAGGTTCGCCACGGCCCGGCGCAGCGCGGTGCGCACCGGGGTGCCGGGGGCGCTGACGTGCCAGGAGGTGCCCGAGGCACGGTCGGCGGTGTCCTGCATGACCTCCTGGCGCTGCGGTCCCCCCTCGGTGCCGAGCACCGCGTACGGGGCGCTCAACAGCCGCTGGATGAGCCGCCGGTCGGCCGAGTCGCCCCTGGGCAGCGGGCGGGTGCCGTCGAGGAGCTGGTCCGCCTCGGTGGCGGAGAGCCGCCGCGGCGCGGGCACCGCGGCCGGCTGGGCGGCCCCGGTGCCGTCGGGCGACGGGTCGGCCGGGGGGTACCGGTGGGAGCCGTGCACCGCGGGCACGGCCAGCTCGACCCGGCCCACGGTCTCGTTGCCCCGGCTGAACAGCGGACGGTCCTCGACCCTGCTGACGAAGACGCCGGCGCCGAGCACCCCGAGCGAGGCGAGGCGGGCCCAGCCGCGCGGGCGGCGGTGGCCCTCGAAGGAGGCGCCCAGCTCCACCCGGTAGCTGTAGAGGTCGGCGCCGTTCTGGAACGTGAGGTTGTCGTGGTTGACCGCGACCGTGCTGCGGGTGGCCTTCTGGTCGGTGAGGGCGTAGCGGGCGCCGACGGACACGCTGCCGGTCTGGCGCGGCAGCCCCACCCCGGGCACCTTGTCGTGGTCACGCGGCGAGATGCCCAGTTCGACGCCGGCGGAGAGGGTGCTGGACGCCTGCTGTCCCTGCCCGGAAACCTCGGTGCCGGTCACGGCGTTGCGCAGCGAACGCTCGCTCAAGGTGGTCTCGAACCGCCGGTCGGTGAGCCGCGCCCGCAGGGTCAGCGTGTGGTGGCCGCGCCGCACCTTGCCGTCCTCGGTGAGGGTGACCTGCACGCCCGTGGTGGTCAGCTCGTCCAGGCTCTGGGCCAGCGATGGCTGGTTGAGCGCCTCGCGCACCTGGCGGTCGTTGTACCGCGCGGTCCGCATCCGCCCGTCGCCGTACCAGAACGTGGCCAGCCGGGGGTGCCGCAGCATGAACGGCGGGACGAACAGCGACGGGTACGACCGGTGCAGGGTGTCGAGGACGGCGTCCGCGAAGACACTCAGGGGCTTCTGCGCGGCCTCGGACTCCTGGCCCTCCCGGGACGGGTCCTGGGGGGCGGGCCGCCCGTCCTGGCTCGGGCTCGGGCCGGGGTTCCGGTCCTGGTCCTGGCTCTGGCTCGGATCGGGGTTCCGGCCCTGCTCCTGGTCCCGGCCCTGGCCCTGCGCCTGGTCCTGGCTCGACAGCGGATCGGTCTGCGGGCGGTCGGGGACGAAGCCCTCGGCGCGGACCTGGCCGCCCAGGTGCACCGGGTCCTCGCGGGTGAGGTACCACGGCACGGGCGGCTCGGCGTCCGGGTTGGGTCCGGTCCGTCCGGGCGTACGGCTGTCCCAGCCCGCGAGCCGGCGCGCGTCCTCGGTGGACATCCAGTCCAGGCTGACCACCCGTACCGGCCGGACCGCCGACCGCGGTTCACCGGCCATGCGCACCATCAGGGTGCGCTCCACCCGGTACAGCGCGAGGGGGTGGTTGCGGATGCGCGCGGTGATCTTGCGGGCCGCTTCGGTGCCGAGGAAGTGGCTCCGCCCGGTGCTGAAGTCCCCCCTGACCAGCGGGCCGCCCTGGAGGCGTACGTCCGTCTCCGGGCCGGCGAGCTGGTAGTTGGGCCCGGAGGTGACCTGGATGCCGAAGCGGGTGTCGCGGACGTGAGCGCGCTGGTTCTGGTACGTGGTCTGGACGAGGTCGCGCACCTCCGTCTTCAGCGATTCGGCGACCAGGGTGCCCCGGTGCGGTATGGACCGCTCCACGATCAGGTGCCCCAGCGGGTGCTGGCTGCCGCCCCGGGTCAGCTCCGGTCCGCTGACCGGCCCGGCGAACCGCCCGAACAGCGCGAGCAGGCGCCCGGGACGGACGTACGAGACCAGGGTGCGGTGCGCGGAACTGCCGGGCCGTGCCGTGGACAGGGCGAGCGCCAGGTCCTCCGGGGGGTCCACCAGGTGCAGTGCGGTGACGTCGGTGGCCCGCGGCTCGGCCCCGTCCGGGAAGGTGAGCGTCTCCGGGGCCCGCCGGGGCCCGGTGAAGGGCACGGTGAGGTCGTCGGGCAGCCGCCAGCTCAGACCGTCCCGCACGGCGAACCCGGCGCTGTGCACCTCGCTGCGCTCCCAGCGGAGGACCGGTGCGGGCGTGCCGGGCGCGTTGTCCTGGCCGCCGGTCTTCGGCGCCTCGGTGACCCGGTCCACGCGCACCCGGTAGTAGACGTCGTCCAGGTGCAGGTGCGACCCCTCGTAGGACCGGTACTCGGACTGGTTGTAGGCCTGGGTGCCGAGGGTGAAGTCGGTCCTGCGGGTCCAGCCCAGCGAGAGGCCGATCTTCAGCAGCCAGTTGAGCGGCGGCCCCATGCTGAGACCGGCCGCGATCCGGCGCCCGAAGCCGACGCTGCGCCCGCCGCCCGTGCCGGCCTGCCCGCGCCGCATGCTGTCCACACGGGTGGTGCCGTCGTTCACCTCGGAGAAGCGCTCCCAGCGGTGGTACGGGACCGCCTCGACCGTCATCTCGTGGCCGACGCCCGATTTCTCCCGGCCCACGAAGCGGGCGCCGCGCGGGGCGGTGAAGGCGCCGGGCTGTTCGGTCAGCAGACGCAGCAGCTCCGCCTCGTCGAACTGGGTGCGCAGCTTCTCCGGCAGCTTCCCGAGGATCTCCTGGGCCACCTGCTCGGGCGAGCGCAGGGTGACGGCGCCGAGGCCGGTGAAGAGCCCGGTCGTCCGCGGGGTCGGGTTCGTGCGCCCGTCCGGGCTCCCGTCGTGCGGATCGGCGTCCGGGCTGAGCAGGGCGGCGGGCAGCCGGCTGCCGTCGTCGAAGGTGACGGTGCGCGGTGCCGGCCCCGGCGGGCGGACGTCCTGACCGGTCATCAGCCGGGCCGGGCGGTGCCGTTCGAGCTGGGTCTCCAGCGGCACCGGGGAGCCCCGGTCGGGAGTGTCGGGGCCGTAGACGTCGGTGATGCCGCCCATGCCGCGCAGCCACTCCCCGAAGGGGTCGGAGCCGTCCGGGTCCTGCGTGGCCGGGTCCTGCGTGGCCGGGTCCTGCGTGGCCGGGTCCTGCGTGGCAGGGTCCTGCGTGGCAGGGTCTTGGGTGGCAGGGTCCGGGGTGGCCGGGTCCGGGGTCGGGCCGGTCGTGGAACCGTTCGTGGCGGTGGAGGTCGTCGCCTGGTCCCGGGCGGTCGTGCCCGGGCCCTGGTCCGGTGCGGGGGTGAGCGGGGCGTCCGCGGGGACCAACGCGTCGAAGTGGTCGGTGCCGTTGTACGCCAGGTGCAGGGTGCCGCCCCGGCCGCCCGGGTGGAGCGTGGTGACGACGGTGTTCCCCGGCGCCTGCGGGTCGGGCTGGACGAGACGCAGGTCGAGGTCGAGGGTGTGGGCCAGCGCCTGCGGAAGCACGTCGGCGAAGGGGGAGGCCCACAGCCCGGGGAGTTCGGCCGCCGCGGCGATCAGTTCCCCGGTGCCGAGCCGCCGCGCGGCGGCGGGGGTGGGCACCACGTCGGCGAGGTGCGGGTAGGGGCTGTCCCGGAGGATCCCCTGCCACTGGGCGGCGTCGCCGTCGGTCACGACCGCCTGGGCGATCCGGTTCCAGTCCTCGGTGATCCGGCTCTGCTCGTCCGGGTCGGCGGTCCCGGCGAGGGCGCCCATCCGCAGGTCGTCCACCACGGCGAGCACCGGGTCCGGGGACGCCTCGGCGGCCGCGGCGGCCAGCTCGGACCCGGTGATCCGGTCGCGCAGCAACCGGCGCACACCGGCGATGTCGCGCGCCGCCCAGGCCGGCGGCACGGCCCGGCTGCGCGCGCCGTCGAGCAGCGCCCGGAACAGGCTGTTGCCGCCGCCGGGCGTGTCCAGCCGCCGGAAGACGACGCCGTCCGCGCGCACGGTGTCCGCCGGTCCGGGTGCGGCGGGGCCCTTGCTGAACAGGGTCAGCTCGTCGGCCGGGCTCGCCGGCCGGTCCGGGCCGGGCGTCGTCGGGAGCGGCGCGGGCCAGGCGAGTTCGGCGTGTTCGCTGTCGGGGCGGAAACGGAGCAGCGGTTCGCCGTCGGGGCCCCGGTGGGAATCGACGATCTTGTCGAAGACGGACTTGTCGAAGGTGGTCGACGGGTTCCAGAACATGTGCGCGCCGTGCATCACGGCGATGTCCTTGGACCGCATCTCCTCGATCAGCGCGTCGTGCCGCGGATGCGAGACGCGCGTACCGCCCGGCGTCGAGACGTCGAAGACGTCATGGTCACCGGTCAGGGGACGCCGCGCACCGTCCTCGTCCACACCGTGGACCACGCCGTCCCTGACGACGAACCGGTTCTCCGCCTCGTACGCGGCCATCGACGCGGCCAGCTCACGGAACTCCGTGGAACGCTGGTTGAAACGCGACAGGACCCTGTCCCACTGCCCCTCGGGAACCGCCGACGGCTCAGGCAGCACCGGCCTGAAGTACCCCACGAGCCCGACGGTCCCCGGATCGGCACCCAGGAAGGTGTCGATCTCGTCGACGGTCTTGGCCTTGATCTCCTGCGGCTTCGCCATCGCCCCGGACTCGAGCCACTTCGGAGCACTCGGGTTGGTCGGCCGTACGTCGATGACCAGACTGTTGTTCCGGGACACGTCACGGAAGCCCTTGAAGTTCTTCTCCGGCATCCCGTACGTCTGACGCGCCGTGTACGAATCGACCTCACCGCTCCCGACCGGCGCGGGCCAGGTGAGTTCGGCGTGCTCGTTGTCGGGGCGGAAACGGAGCAGCGGTTCGCCGTCGGGGCCCCGGTGGGAATCGACGATCTTGTCGAAGACGGACTTGTCGAAGGTGGTCGACGGGTTCCAGAACATGTGCGCGCCGTGCATCACGGCGATGTCCTTGGACCGCATCTCCTCGATCAGCGCGTCGTGCCGCGGATGCGAGACGCGCGTACCGCCCGGCGTCGAGACGTCGAAGACGTCATGGTCACCGGTCAGGGGACGCCGCGCACCGTCCTCGTCCACACCGTGGACCACGCCGTCCCTGACGACGAACCGGTTCTCCGCCTCGTACGCGGCCATCGACGCGGCCAGCTCACGGAACTCCGTGGAACGCTGGTTGAAACGCGACAGGACCCTGTCCCACTGCCCCTCCGGAACCGCCGACGGCTCAGGCAGCACCGGCCTGAAATACCCCACGAGCCCGACAGTCCCCGCATCGGCACCCAGGAAGGTGTCGATCTCGTCGACGGTCTTGGCCTTGATCTCCTGCGGCTTCGCCATCGCCCCGGACTCGAGCCACTTCGCAGCACTCGGGTTGGTCGGCCGTACGTCGATGACCAGACTGTTGTTCCGGGACACGTCACGGAAGCCCTTGAAGTTCTTCTCCGGCATCCCGTACGTCTGACGCGCCGTGTACGAGTTGACCTCGGCCGGCGCCGGCGGGAGGGACGGCCGCTGTTCCGCGGGGGCGGTGGTGGCGGGCGCCGGGTCGTGCAGGCGGCGTGCCAGCTCGGCGGTGTCCTCGGGGTTGAGGCCCAGATCGGACAGTGGCAGCGGTGCGTCCGACAGCGCCCAGGCGATCTCCGCCGAGGGCGCGTAGGAGAGTCCGCGCACGTCCTCCCGCGAAACCAGCGTGGACGGCGGCAGTTCGGGCGGCGGCGGGGGCAGCAGGGCGTCGAGCGTGGTGTCCGGCCCGGCGGCGGCCCGCAGGTCGGCCGCCGCGCGCAGGAACGCGGTGTACTGCTCCGGGGTGGGGCCGGTCGCCGGATCGACGGCGGTGCCGCCCGTGGCGGTGTGCCAGTCGGTGACCATCCGGTCCAGCAGGTCCGGGGTCATCCGGCCGTCGCCGTAGCGGGCCGCGGTGCCCGGGTCGAGCCAGCGCAGGCCGTCCACGTGGGCGAGCCCGGCGAGCAGCTCCCGGTTCTCCGGCCGCTGTTCGGCGTCCGGGCCGAGGGCGCCGCGCAGCGTGCGGACCTGCTGGAGGGTACGGGCCAGGGCGAAGGCGTCGGCGGGGCCGGGACCCGCGTGCAGGCCGGCGTCGCGCGCCAGCGCGTCCAGGTCGGCGCCGGTGGGCTCGGGGGTGAACAGCCGCCACCGCCCCGGCCCGTCCGGGCCCTCGGTGAGCACCGCGCGGACGTTGCCGTCCGCGTCACGGGCCGTACCCACCTCGGTCGTCGGCGCGTACACCGGCCGTCCGGTCCTGTTCGCCACGTGCTGCGCCACGGGCAGACCGGCGACCTCCGGCTGCCGCCCGGTCTCGCAGGAGAACAGCACCAGCGGGCGGTCCCGGTCGCCGTCGCCCGCCCACGACTTGAGCACCTCGCCGAGCTGCACACCGCTGACCTTCACGGTGGGACGTGCCGCGTCCTCGGTGCCGAGGGTGACGGTACGGGGGGTGCCGTGCGAGACGAAGTAGTCGGCGCCCCGCTCGGTACCGGAGCCGGGGAGCGCGGCCGGCGGTCCGGTGAACACGGTCCGGCGGACGGGTGGCTCCGCGACGGTCTCGGCGGCGGTTCCCCGGGGCGGAGCGGCTGTCGGGGCCGGGGCGGCGGACGTGGTGCGCACGCCGCGGAACGTGTCCTGCCCGAGCAGCGCGCGCCGCCCCGCGTCCCGCGCCGTGCCGTCCTCGGCCGGCCCCTGCGAGATGGTCAACGTCTGCACCGCGCGCCCCGGTTCGGGCCGTACGACCGTGTCGGGGACCAGCCGCCGCAGCTGCGCCACGGGCACCGACTGGCCGTCCAGCGTGGTGACGGCCGGCTGCCCCGCGGCCCGCACCACGATCCGTCCCGGCGGCGGCGCCGTCACGTCGGTGACCGGCGCGGTGTCGCCCGACGGGGTGGTGGTGGCCGGGGGCGGAGGCGGCGTACCACCCCTGCCGGGTCCGGACCCGCCCACCCCTTCGGCCGTGCCGCGGCCGTTGATGTCGCTGTCGCTGTCGCTGCTGCTGTCGCTGTCGCTGTTGTTGCCGGACTCCAGGTGGAGGTCGGTCGCCGGCTCGGTGTAGGGGCGGGACAGGGTGGCGATCTTGGTGGCGGCGGGCTCGGGGGTGACCGTGGAGTCCGGGCCGGTGCCGTTGCCACGGGTGGGCGGCGCCGTCTCCGCGCCCGTCTTCGGCGGCTTGGCCGGGTCGGTGGTGAGCGGACCGCTGTCGCCGTCGGCCGTCCCGGTGCTCTGGGTGACGGGACGGGGAGCGGGGTCGGACACCACACCGAGTGCGTCGGCGAGCGGCAGCAGCACGTCCGCGCCCGGGAACGCGGTGTCGGTGTCGCTGCCGGACTTGTCCTCGGCACCGGGGGCGGTGACGTCCGTGCCGCCGCCGTCCGGCGTGACGGCGGGCGGCGGGCCGGTCAGCGGGCGGACCTTGACCGGGGCGCCCGGCGCCTCACGGGTCAGCTCGACGGCGGCACGCACCGGGCGCCCCGCCCCGTCCGACGCGACCGCCGGCCCGAGCACCACGGCCCGGTCGGTCCCCGCGCCGTCCAGCAACTCGGCCGCCTCCGGCGACCCTTCACCCGGCGGCGGCAGCTGCGAGACCACGATCGTCAACGGCGGCGCCTGGGTGAACGCGGGGTCCCCGAGCCCGCCCTTCACGTCACGCACGTCGCTTCCGTCACGCAGGTCGCGAACGTCGGCGGTGTCGGTGGTGTCGGCGTACGAACTCGACGTGCTCACCTTCGGCGGAGCAGCGGTGAGATCCGCGTCAGCCGAGTTGCCCGTCTTTAGTGCGGGCGTGGGCGCGGCCTCCGGAGCCGCGAGGCCGTCCGGGGAGGTGGTGGTCTCCGGGGAGGTGGTGGTCTCCGAAGAGGTACGGATCTCCGGAGAGGAGGAGGTGGTCTCCGGCGGGGTCGTGGTCTCCGGGGACGGGGAGGAGTCCGAGGTCTGCGTGGACTGCGAAGTCTCCGAGATGTCTGAGTTCTCCGGGGTCCGCGAGATCTGCGGACTCTGCGCACCGTCGTCCGCCGTGATCTGCGTGCCGTCCCCCGCGACCGTGCCGTCCGGGGTGCGCGTGGCCGGGGGCGGCTGCGTGGCGGAGGGGCCGGCGGCCGGGTTGCCGCCGGGAGAACTTGTGCCACCCGCCCGGGCCCCGGTGCCGCCGGACGCCGAGGAGTTACCGGCTCCGGACGTCGAGGACGTACCGGTCCCGGATGCCGAGGACGTGCCCGTGCCGGGCGCCGCGGTTCCCGTGCCGGGCGTCGCCGAACCGCCGGCCCCGGGCGCGACGTTCGTACCCGCCCCGGGCGCGACGTTCGTACCCGGCCCAGAGGCAGCTGACGTGTCCGGCCCGGTGGCCACGGACGGTCCCGCTCCCGGCGCCTCGGACGTCCCCGTGCCGGGCGTCGTCGTACCGCCGGTGTTCCCGGAGGCCACCGAGCCGGTGTCCCCCAGGCCCTCACCCGGCGTCGGCGACGTCTGCCCGTCGTCCTGCCCGGCGACGTCTCCCGAGGAACCGCCGGTGAAGTCGGCCGTGTCCACCGACCCGTCGTCGCCGACCGAGCCACCCGACGCACCGAGCCCGGCACCGCCGGACGTCCCCAGCCCCGCACCACCCGACGACCCCAGCCCCGCACCACCCGACGACCCGAGCCCCGCACCACCCGACGACCCCGACGACCCCGTGAGCGGAGTGTCCACGGTGACCGGCGTGCCGAAGCCGTCGAGGGCGCGGCGGACCTCGTCGGCGTCGATCTCGGCGGCGGGGCCGTTCCCGGCCGGCACCACCCGCACCTCGGGCAGCTGGGACAGGCTGCTGTGCAGGCCGTCGCGGACACCGACCTCGGCGCCGGCGGGCAGCGGGGAGCCGCGCAGGGCGGCGATGTCACGCAGGGCCTGCTCGCGGACCTCGGCGGAACCGTTGTGGACCTGCTGCCACAGCGCGTTCTCGGCGGCGGTCACGGGCAGCGTGCCCGGGGTGTACGGCGGCGGTTCCGGCGTCGAGTACGGCGGCGGGTTCTCCGCGGCGTACGGCGGAGGCGCCTCGCTGCCGGTGAAGTCCCCCTGGGGGCCCGTGTTCTGGGCGGTGACGGGCGGGGGCGGGGCGAGGGACGAGCCGTTGCCGCCCGTCAGACCGGCGCCCGTGAGACCCGTACCCGAGGGGCCGCCGGTGCGGTCGGCGCCGTCGCCGTCCGCACCGGTGTCGCGCGAGCCCGGGGCGCCGGCGGAGTCCCGCGTGTCGGCATCGGTGCCGCCGCCGGAGACGGTGAGTGGCCGGTTACGCAGGTTGTCGATGGCGTGACGCAGTTCCGCGGCGCTGTTGATGGCCGTGTCGGTGAGCGTGGCCTCGACCTGGCTGCTGAGGCCCGCGCCGACGAAGGTGGACCAGCTGGTGGACCAGTCGTTGTCGAAGGCACCCTTGATGAGGACCTCGGCGAGCGCCTCGCCGGCGCCGGCGGCGAGGAAGTCGGCCGTTCCCTTGAGCCCGTAGTGCCCGGCCAGCGCGCCCGGCCGGTCGGCGTTGTTGCGCCAGATCTGGTTGTTCCGCCACAGGTTGGGGTTGTTGCGGAAGGAGAGCGGGTCGTTTCGGAAGGTGATCGGCGTGTTCGTGGGGTTCGGACCGCCGTCGTACGGGGTGGGGTCGGGGCGGTCGTTGGGGCCGTTGGGGCCCGGCGTGGGGTCCGGGTTCGGCTTGTAGTCCGGGCCGTTGTTCTTGAGGTCGGGGCCGGGACCGTCGTTCTTCAGGTTCGGTGGGTTGTTCCTGAAGTCGAGGTCCGGGCTGTCCTTGAGGAAGTTGTTGTCGTAACTCTTGACGATGTTCCTGGCCCAGCTGTCGAAAATGCTGGTGAGCCCGCCCGCGGCGGCACCGAACGCGGCGGCCTTCCCGATGTCGCTCCAGTCGATGCCGTCGGGACGGCGGCCGTCCGGCGCGAAGTTCATCATCGCCAGCCGGACCGCGAAGGTGGTGAACGCCTCGGCGAACGCCTCGGTCAGCGAGGGCGCCAGGTGCAGCCGCTGGAGGAGGTGGCTGAGCGTGGTGAGGATCATGAACCGGCTGCGCAGCTTCGCCATCATGATCTGGCTGGCGGAGGCGCCGCCGGTGAAGAAGGACATCGCCAGGTAGATGGCGATCTCGATGAGCAGCCGGATGACCTCGGCGATGACCTGCCACTTGGACTCCATGATGTCCATGGAGGTCTTGCGCCGGCCCTCGGCGATCTTGTCGAGCTGCTCGGCGAATTCGCGCAGGTAGTTCTTGCCGCCGTCGTCGATGAGCATGCCCATCGCCTTGGCGTACGACTTGGCCAGGTCGTCCGGCATGGACTCGGCGATGTCGTGGACCGACTTGTCGATCAGGGAGGAGATCCGGTCGAGCTTGCGGCCCAGCCCGGAGTAGGGACGCCTGCTCTCGAAGGCGAGGTCCTCGTCGGCGTCGATGAGCTTCTCCCCGGTGAGGATGAAGATCATCGCGTTGACCTCGGGCGACGGCTGGATGCTCACCGAGCGCCGCCCCGGGGGCCGTGCGGGCAGGACGGAGCGGCCGCTCCCGGCAGGACGGTGCGGGAGCGGCCGGCGGTACGGAGGTCAGCGGCGGCCATGCCCGCCCGGGCCGTCGCCGTCCAGGCCGTGGGTCTCGACGCGGTTGTTGCTCCGCTCGATCTCCTCGAGGTTGTGGTCGCGGGTGTCCTTCATCATCCGGACCTGGCTGACCGTGGCGTCCGTGATCCCCACCAGCGCGTCGCGGATGGACATCATGGTCTCCTTGGTGGTCTGCCGCTCCTTCTGCTCCTGCGGCTTGGCCTTCTCCGCGAAGTCACCGCTCGTGCCGGGCCACTTGACCGTCGGCGCCAGATCGTCGAGGAACTCCTCGGTCATGCTCTTGGCGAGGGTGCCGATCTCCTCCAACTGCCGCGCCAGCGCCTCGATCCGGTGCGGGTCGACGTAGTACCGCTGTCCCATCGTCAGTCCTCCCCGTCCTCGTCGAGCGCGTCCCGCCACCCGGGAGTGTCCCGGCCGGCGCGTGCGGTGTCCTCGTCGTCCTCGTCCAGTACCTCGGGGCCGAAGATCCGCTCCCAGTCGAGCTCGAAGCCCTTCAGCTCCGGCACGTTGCTGCTCGGCTCGGTGAAGGGCGCCATCGCCTTCATCACGTGCCGGTTCATCTTCACCCGCGCCGCGCTCGCCGCCTCCAGCACACTGGCGGCCAGTTCCTGCGGGGACATGTCGCGGTACTTGTTCTCCAGGAACTCGATCCCGGTGAGCTCTCCCTGGGGGCCCACGGTGGCGCGGACCGCGCGGTCGGAGGAGAGCACCGCGAACGACGCCTGGCGCAGTTCGCGCTCGGTGCGCGCGACCGCCTCCTGGGCGGCCTGGAGTTCGGCCATCGCCTTCTCCAGCCGCTTCTCCAACGGTTCCGTCATGCCCGCACCGCCCTTCTCCGTTGCTCCGTCACCACGTCAGCCGCCGTCAACCACCGCGCGGGTTATGCGCGGTGGACCCCGCCGCGCCGGCCGGGTCCCGTGACGGACCGTCTCATGGCGAACGGTGTCACGGTCGAATGCCCCGGACATGAACGCAGGTGCCGACGAGGTGAACAGGCCACAACTTCACCAGAACTCTCGACTCCGTACCGCACGCGCGTGCGTCGGTGTTGATCAGCCAGGAGCCCAGAATGCCACACGAACTCTGCACACGGGGGCCCGCAAAGGCTCCGTATCGGCCCTTGACGTGCCCGTTTCCCGCCCGCTTCGAGCATGTTCCGGAAGTGGCGTGACAGGGGCGGACAAAGCGGCGGATCGGGCGGGGCGCGGAAGACGTCACCCGCCCGATCCGAGGAGCCACCATGCCCGGTCGCTTTCCGGGTCGGCGAGCGGGGCACCTTCGGGGCGGCCGTGACCAGCCGGCTCGTCCGCATCGTCCCGCAGTTCTTGCTCACGGGCATCGTCACCGTCTGCGCGGCCGAACTCCTTTTCCATCCGCACCCGGTTCGGCGCCGGCGCCCTCGCGTACAACCACGCACACCACCGTTGCAGGTGCGGTTTCCGGAGGGTTTCGTTTCCGACGGGGTAATCATCACGGCGACACGGGATTCGCACAGGGTGATATTCCTGGCACCATCCCCGAAGGAGACGGCGCCGACGCCTTCGCCCACTGCTCCCACATCGCCGCCCGGGGGCTTCCGTGAGCTGCTCGAAGGCCTGAAGGTGTCGTTCGACATCGTTCAGGACCAGAAGGGCCCGATGGCCGAGAACATCGTTCCCGCCTGACACAGCGCTCACGCGTACGTCATATCCGGGGCCGGGGAGACTCCGCACCGGACCGCATCACCGACCGGTGACGAATTCCCGTCGATCCGATCCCGCCCCTCTCGTTTTCCGGCCCGTATCGGCCTTCTCCGCGCCGCTCCTCAGCTGCGGGAATTCCTTGACGCGCGCCCCGCCGGGTGACATTGCGTCGGCAAAGCGAAGCCGCACGTTCACACATGTGGCCGCTCGACAGAAGGCGGAGACCGACCGGCCCGGCGGGCCGTCCTACGGGGCGGTGTCGCGCCGCCGGAGACGATCACACCCGTGCCGCCGCGGCCGGGCCGTCCGCCGATCCGGCCACGCCCGCGCCGCCCCCGGGCGCGAACGCATGACCGTACCGCTCAGTACCCTGCGGCAGTGATGACCGGAACACGGGCCCGGCCCACCTCCCCCGGAGCGGGAACCGCGCCGGACCCACCAGCGGTGCACCGCTCCGCGGGACCGGGGCTACACCTGCCCTCAGAGGGTTTTGCTCCGCGAACTCACCGATCGCCGGGACGGGATCGGTCGAGAGGGAGAAGCACCGGATCCGCTGTAAACCGGGCAACGAAGCGCATCAAACCAAATCGGCCTCATTCGCCGGTACTTGTCCGGATGCATATGACGAGAACGCGACAACAAGAGCGTTCGCGTCGTACGGGAACACGCCGATGTGACCGACAAGTAGGCGTTGCGCCACGGCGACGGTTTCGGGCACCGTCCAGGGAACTGGTCATTCAACTAGACGAACTCGGCTACGATCCCGTCGCTCGTTATCTTCTGACAATTCGACAAGTTGAAGGTGTACGTGATAGATTTTTCGTCGGCAGACCGCTCGGCCGAGACCCCGCAGGCGGAAGAGGGCCCACGGTCCAAGTTAACCCGCGGCTTAACACTTCTGCACGCGTTCCGGCCTCAGGACAACGAGGTCCAACTGTCCGAACTCGCCCGGCGGACCGGACTGCCGAAACCCACCGTGCACCGGCTGATAAAAGAACTGGTCGACCAGGGATTCCTGGAACGCGGCCGGCGAGGGCTGAGGCTGGGGCACACCCTGTTCCTGCTCGGCTCCCGCGCCCCGCAGCACCAGTTGCTGCGGCGGACGGCGCTCCCCTGTCTGCAGCGGCTCAACGAGGCCACCGGCGGCAGCGCCTACCTGTCCTTCGCGGACGGCCCGAACGTCGTCCACCTGGACGCCGTGCACAGCCCGTCCCTCCAGACCATGCGCCGCACCGACCACAGCTCGGTGTGCGCCTCGGCGGCACGCCAGGCGCTTGCCTCCCCCGCGCCCACCGGAAGCGCGAACGGCCGGCCGTACACCACGGTGCCCGGCGCGCGCGGGCTGGTCGCCGTCTCCACCCCGGTCCTGGGCGGATCCGGAACACCGGTGGCCGCCCTCACCGTGGTCGGCGTCACGACGCACCTGCGCCCCGAGATCGCCGCCCGGCACGCGCAGGGAGCGGCCCACACCATCTCGCGCCAGTTGCAGGAACCGTGGGAACAGCCACCGTGCTGAGCGGCACGGGCGCGCCCTGACCGGCACCGCCCCGCACCCGTCTCACACCTTCCGGGCGACGAACAGCCGGGGCAGCAGGCGCTCGGCCCGGTACTCCGCCAGCGCGGAGTCGAGGGTGCCGACCACACGGTCCGCCGAGTCGGCGCCAAGGATGGAATCCAGGCTCCCGCGGAACAGCCGCAGGGCGCGCAGCCGTTCGGCCACCAGCTGAGCGGCCCACTCGGAGACGTCCGTCTCGGCCACCAGGTCCAGGCCCGCCGCCGTGAACTGAGTGCGCCGCTCCTCCACGTCCGTCAGGAAGAACACACCCTCGGGATGGAAGCGCCGGAAGGCAGGAGCCGGCGCTTCTCCGGCGGCACACAGGCTCACCTCCTCGGTGACCACCAGCACGCCCCCGTCCGCGAGCAGCCGTGCGGCCTCGCGCAGGACCGCCGCGGGGTCGGGGAAGTGCGGCATGGAACCGGTGACCACCACCGCGTCCACCTCCCCGTCGGGCAGGGGCACCGCGTCGGCGGACGCGCACACCTCGGTGACGTTGGAGCGGCCCTGCGAAGCGGTGATGCGCGCGCTGACCTCACAGTGCTCCGGGACCAGGTCCACTCCGACCGCCTCGCCGACGACGGCGCCGCGCGCGGTCAGGGCGTCCACCAGGTAGCGCAGGGCGCCGCCGAAACCGCTGCCCAGCTCGACCAGCCGCAAGGGCTCCTCGGCCCGGTCGGCGGGCCGGTGCGCGGCCACCGCGTCCGCCACACGATCGCAGCCGTGCGGGCCGAAGTGGCCCATCTGGTCGAGTCCCAGCAGTCCCGACGGGCCGCTCTCGCCCGTGAAGTCGGCGATCCTGCCGACCGTGGTCTCCCAGTCGTGCCAGGCGGGGAACAGCTCCCGGTGGTACTCGCCCTGGGCGGTGGTCTGTCCTCCCCCGCTCATCCGGCGGCCTCCGGGCGGACGAAGTGCACCAGCAGGGTCTGCCGTTCCTGACGCGCCTCGTCGGTCACGGCCGCCACCGAGTGCCACGACGCGTCGGAGGGCACCAGCACCACGGACTCCCCCAGGTCCGGCCGCACCTGCCGCACCACCTCGTCCCCGCTCGGCCCGGCCAGGATGCACAGGGCACCGCCCCACTCCGGGAGCCAGCCGGAGTTGAAGTACCAGGTCTGGGTCACCGCCTTGTCCGCGCGGTCGGTGTGCGGGTCGATCCAGGAGCCCGCCCCGTAACGGACGGCGCGCGCCTCGACGGTGCAGCCGGTCAGGTCACGCCCCGACAGCGCGGCCACCGCCGCCCGGTACCGCGGGGACAGCAGCGCGTCGATCACGCCCCGCCAGCGCGGAGTCAGCGACTCCAGGGCGGCGGGAACGGGCTCGGACCGCTCGACGAGCTTCAGGTTGCGGGTGCTGTAGCCCTTGCCGCCCGTGCCCGTGGCGCGTTCGGTGAGGGTGAAGCCCTCGGTGGGGAACTCCTCGGCCAGCCGGGTCCCCAGGGCGCCGGGCAGCATGCCGCGCACCAGCGCCCAGCGGAACGGATCGGTGGCCGGCTCGGTGCGGGCCAGCGCGTCGTAGTCGAAGGGCGCGTTGTCGACGGTCGTGGTCACGAGGCATCCTCGGGGGTGATGGTGGCGCCGAGCGAGGTGAGCTTGCTGGCGAAGTCCTGGTATCCGCGGCGCAGATGACCGACGCCGACGAGGCGCTGCGGGACACCGGTGCCCAGGGCGGCCAGCACCAGCGTGGCCGCGGCCCGCAGGTCACCCGCCACCAGGTCCGTACCGGCCGGACGCAGCCGGCTCGGCGTCGTCGTGAGCCGGTTGCCGCGCAGGTCCAGCCGGGCGCCCAGGGCGCGCAGCCCCTCGGCGTACCCGAAGCGGCCGCCGTGCCAGACCAGATCGGTGAGGGTGGCCGGGCCGTCGGCACCCAGCAGCATCAGCGCGAACAGCGGCTGCGCGTCGCTGTAGGCGAAGTGGGAGGCGGCCAGGACGTCGGTGGCGCGCAGCCGCTCGGGCTCGCCGATCCGCAGGGACGACGGGCCCCACTCCAGGGGCACGCCCATCGCGTTCAGGTAGCGCAGTTCGGGGGCCAGTCCGGCGCGCACCTCCTCGACGCCGTCCAGGGCCAGTTCCAGCGGACGGCGCAGGTGCACGGCGAGGGCGACGAAGGTGACGACCTCCATCAGGTCGGACGGCACCGTGACACGGGCGGCGCCCAGCGGCCCGCCGGCGCCCTCCACCACGATGCGGCCGGGGGCCGACTCCACCGCCACCCCGGCTTCGGCGAGCACCCGCACCAGGCCGTACACGTCGAGCTTGGGGTACGGGTTGCGTATCTCGGTGGTGCCGGTGGCCGTGGCCGCGGCCAGCAGGGCGGTCTTCGTGGCGCCGGAGTAGTACGGGCCGGTCAGGGTTCCCGTGGCGGGCTCGACGTCGGCGAAGTCGGCCATGTCCAGGGTGGTGCCGCGCAGTCCGCCGCGGGGCGCGCGGGCGCTGAACCCGCCCGCGGTGGCCTCGCAGGTCGCGCCGAACGCCTCCAGGACGCGCGCCACGTGGCCCGTCGGCCGGGCGCCGCCCGCGCCGTCGCCGATGCTGCACCCGCCGTGCGTGCCCGACACCACCCGGCCGCGCGCCGCCAGCAGTGTAGGCAGCAGGTACATGCCGCCGTGCACGCCTTGGGACAGCCCGGCCGGTATCTCGTGGCCCGTCAGCCCGCGCGGGTCGACCGTCATCCGGTCCCCGTCGTGCTGGACCCGCCCGCCGAGGGCGGAGACGATGCCGCCCAGCGCGTGCCGGTCGGCGATGTCGGGGACGTTGGTGAACTCCCACGGCGCGCCGGCGAGGCAGGCGGCGGCCAGGCTCGGCACGAGCAGGTGCTTGAACCCGTCCGCCCGTACGGGACCGGCGTCCGCCGCCGGGGAGCCGCCGCACACCGTCCACACGTCGGTGGCGGCGTGGTCGCGCATCAGGGTGGAACCGCTCATCGCCACATCTCCACCTGCACCGTCACCCGCAGGCCGGGCGCGGACGGACGCACCGGGGCGACCGCGTGCCAGGAGTTCTCCGAGCGCGCGAACAGCACCGACCGGCCGCCGCCGGGGACGATGGAGGCGTGCACCGGCGCGTCGTCGCCCGCCGTGCCGCGTACCAGGAACTCGCCGCCGTCGTCCGTGCCCCACTCCTCGTTGAGGTAGAGCACGTGGGTGGCGTTCTTGTCGGCCTTGTCGGTGTGCGAGGACACCCAGTCGCCCTCGCCGAAGACGAACACCCCCACGTCGAAGGCGCCGCCCGACACGTCCGCGCCCACCGTCTCGCGCACCCAGTGGCGGTACTCGGGCGACTGCACGGCCGCGGCGAACTCGGCCCAGGCGTCGCCCGCCTTGCGCAGCGCGGGCTGCTCCGCGCCGCGGTGCACCAAGGGCAGCACATGCATGCCGTACGTCTTGTCACCGCCGGTGCGGCGCTCGGAGCGGGTGAAGTGCTCCAGCGCGGGCACCGATTCCCGCAGCGCGGCGCGCGCGCCGGCGGGCAGCAGACCGGTGACGGTCGACCAGTGGTAGGGCTCGGTCCTGGTGTCCCGGGCGGCGGTGAAGTCGAGCACGTTGTCCTCCTCGGACGATGGGGTGGTGCGACGGGCGGACGCCGACCGGGTCGTGTCACCGAGGACAACGGCGTGCGCCGGCCGGAGGGAAGGAGTCCGGTGGCGGGGCCTAAAGCGGGGGCTCGGGAAGGCGCGGGCCGAAGGAGACCTGCGGCACGCCCTCCTGGCCGGGTTCGCGCGAGCGGAGGATCTGCACCTCGCGGAAGGACTCCCGCTGGGATTGCGCGAGGTCCCAGATGATCCCGGCGACCTCCGCCGGGTCCATCATCGTGCCGTAGTCGATCTCCAGTCCCGTGTGGAAATCGGGCACCGCGAGGCCGCCCGGCTGGATCAGGGTCACCTGGTTCGCCGGGTGCGCCTCCACCAGTTCCGGCACCAGCCCCCTGGTCGCGGTGGCCTGCGCGGCCTTGAGCGCGCAGTACAGGGACTCGTTCTCCCGCCGCTTCCAGCCGGACGACGAGGCGATCGTCACCAGCCGCACGCTCGACGGGGCGGCCGCCAGCATGCGCCGCAGCAGCTTGAGCGGACCGGTCAGGAGCAGGTCGGTCAGCCCGTCGATCTCCGCGTCCTCGGTCTTGGCCAGGGGCTTCTTCAGGAAGGCCCCGGCCACCCAGAACACGTACGCCGGACCGGGCAGCGACACGTCCGCCGAGGCCACGGAGTCCGCGTCGCACAGGTCCAGTTCACGCGGTTCGAACCCGCGCGAGCGCTCCGGCGGCAGGTCGTGCACGGACCGCCCGTAGACGAAGGTGCGCAGGCCCGCGTCCCGGCAGCGGACCGCGAGCTGGTGGCCCAGCCCCCGGGTCCCGCCGATCACCGCCGCCACCGCGGGCTGCGCTTGCGACGTGGTTGATGTCATGGAGGAGTCACCTTCCGGGGTCCGGTGTCAGGTCGAGCAGGAGGAAGCGCGGCCTGGTGGCCACCGCGGGGAACTTCTTGTCGCCGAAGGCGGCGCGGTGCTCCTCGGTCGCGCGCGGTTCGCGCAGGTCCCGCACCGCGAGGCCGGCCGCGTGCGCGGCGGCGACCATGTCCCCGAGCGGCCTGCGGTAGAAGCGGACCACCATCGGCGGGGGGCCGTAGGACGTCCAGGTGTCCGTGAGCCGCTCCACCGCGAAGTAGTCGCCCCCCTCGGACAGTTCGAGGTCGTCGAAGGGGTGGTGGGTGGAGATCACCACCCGGCCGCCGGGGGCCAGCACCCGGCGGAACTCGGTCAGCACCGGCACCCAGTCCGCCACGTAGTGCAGCGTCAGCGACGACACCACCCGGTCGACCGAGCCGGTCTCCAGGAAGTCCAGCGGCTCGCGCAGGTCGTGCACGCGGAACTCGGCCCTGTCTCCCGCCCGTTCGCGGGCCGCCGCCACCAGGGAGGGGCTGACGTCCAGGCCCAGTACCCGCGCGCCGTCGTCCGCCAGCCGCGCGGAGAGCCGGCCGCCCGCGCATCCGGCCTCCAGTACGCGCAGTCCGCGCACCGGTCCGAGCAGCTCCCGCAGCGCGGGCCGCTCCAGGAGGGTGTTGTAGGGGTTGTCCGCGCTGCCCCGGTCGTACTGGAGCGCGAACGGCTCGTAGCCGAGGTCGTCCGCGTCCCGGTCGGGGCCGGTGGTGGGTGCGTCGTGCTCGCTCATCGTCGTCCTCCGCTCAGCCCGCCGTCCCGCTGACGGCGAGATCGGGAGTGATCCTGGCAGACGCCTCGTCGAGCACCTGCCATGCCCGGTCGAGCTGTGCGGGGGTGGTGACCAGCGGCGGAAGCAGCCGCAGCACCTCGGGCTCGCCCAGGCACGGCGACAGCAGCAGTCCACGCTGCCCCAGCTCCATGAGCAGGTCGCCGGCCGCGGCGGGCGAGGCCGTCTCCAGGCCCCACAGCAGTCCGCGTCCGCGCGCGCCGCGCAGCAGGTCCGGGTGGCGGGCACACAGGTCGGCCAGCCCCCGCTCGACCCGTTCGGCCAGGTCGGCGCCGTCCGCGGCGTGCTCCTCGACCGCCTCGAGCGCGGCCGATCCGGCCGCCGCGCACAGCGGGTGTCCGGAGAAGGTCGTGGTGTGCAGGAACGGGTCGCGGGCCAGGGGCCGGTGGAACTCCTCGGTGGCCACCATCGCCGACAGCGGCAGGACGCCGCCGCCGAGCGCCTTGCCCAGCAGCACCGCGTCCGGGCGCAGTCCCGCCGTCACCGCCAGCGACCGCTCGCCGCAACGGCGCAGGCCGGTCTGGATCTCGTCGGCGACGACGAACGCGCCCGCCTCGCGGGCCCGTGCCACCAGGGCGTGGAGGAACTCCGGCGGCAGCGGGCGCACGCCGCCCTCCCCCTGCACCGGTTCGAAGATCACCGCGGCGACGTCGCCGTCCGCGAAGGCCGCGTCCAGCGCGCCGACGTCCACCGGCACATGGGTGACCCCGCCCAGCAGGCTCCGCACCGGCGCGCGGTAGCGCTCGCTCCAGGTGGCGGCGAGCGCGCCCAGCGACTTGCCGTGGTAGGCGCCCTCGACGGCGACGACGCGGGTGCGGCCGGTGTGCGCGCGGGCCAGCTTCAGGGCGGCCTCCACGGCGTCACAGCCGTTGAGCCCGAACCAGGCGCGGGTCAGCCGGCCGGGGTCGAGGTAGCCGGTCAGCCGGTCGGCGAGCGCGGCGGTGGCCGGGTTGGCCAGGACCCGGGTGGAGGTGGGCATGCGGCCCAGTTCGGCGGCGACCGCGGCGGTGACCGCCGGGTGCCGGTGGCCGAGCAGGGTGACGGCGTAGCTTCCGAAGTCCACCGCGTCCCGGCCGTCGGAGAGGCGGACGAGCGCGCCGTCGCCGGTGGCCTCCACCGCGTCCTTGCCGTTGATCGCGTACAGCATGCCGAGGCTCGGCGAGATGTGCTCGCGGACGCCGCGCAGGGTGTCCCCGGCACTTCTCACCGCGTCGACAGGCGCCGGCGTCACACCGTCTCCAGCTGCTGGAAGAACTGGGTGACGGCCATGGTGGCGTAGCAGCCGGAGGGCAGGAAGAACGACAGGGTGCAGGCCCAGCGGTCCGGGAACCGGTCGTCGGGGCGCACGCCGAGCACCCGCACTCGCGTCTGCACCACGGTGGGGCGCGGGGACTCGGTGTAGCGCATCTCCCCGTCCGTCCACCGGTAGCGGCCGCAGTCCAGCTCCGGCGCGGCGCGCAGCACCTCACGCGCGGCGGCGGGGGTGCGCGGCAGGACGTAGCGCAGGCCCTCCCGGTCGGTCTCGACCGTGTCCGCGCCGCCCTCGTCGGCGACCAGCTCGGTCAGCCGCTCGTTCCACTCGGCCGAGGCGTGGGCGCAGCGGTAGAAGGCGAGCACGCGCGGGTCGAGCGCGGCGAGGAATTCCGCCGGGTCCCCGTCGTGCGCCAGTGCCTGCCCGCCCTCGGGCGAGCCGGACTCCCGCAGCAGCCGGAACGCGGCCCGGTCGTCGCCGTCGATCAGCGCGCCGCCCAGCAGGTGGGTCTGCTTGGGGCCGCCGGGCACGCCGAAGCGCTGGGTGTCGTAGTAGTTGACGAAGAACATGTTGTGCTGGGCGGGACCCGCGCGCAGGGCGTCCGCGGTGGCCGTGTCGAGGTCGCGGGCGACGATGCGGAAGCAGTTGCCGTCCAGCTCGCCGACGACGACCGGTGCGCCGCCGTGCCCGCGCTCGGACAGCCGCATGTAGTCGGTGCCGGCGTGCGCGCGGTTGAAGTCGGCCAGTTGCTCGGGGGAGGCCGCCCCGCGCAGGGACAGCGTCTGTTCGGTGACCCCGTCCTCGTCCTTCAGGCCGGCGGCGGCGACGGCCTCGCGCTCCACCCCCAGGTGGGCGGCGACCGCGGCGACCGCCTGGTGGGTGGTGTACCCGCGCTTGGTGAGCAGCAGGTACTGGTGGTCCGCGGCGCCTGCGGGGCCGGTGGCCGTCCCCAGGCACTCGCTCACCGCGAAGTCCTCGGGGACCGCTTTGAGTACGCAGACGGACATCGGGTTCCTTCCCAGGGGGTCGTGCGGTGCGGGCCCGGCACGGCCGGGCCCGCACCACGCTCTCGCTTCGGTCCGGGGCGAGCGCCCGTCGTCCGGCGTCCGGGGTCATTCGTTCCCCCGACGCGAGAACGCGTCTCGCGCAGGCCGGGCGGGGCCGCTGTCGGTGCAACACGTGAGTCCGCGTGCGGACTTCGTGGTGGGTGCTGCCTCAACGACTCCCGGCCGGAGACGGTCGGAGTGGTGCCGACTCTAGGCACGCCCCATCCCGTGCCGGGGGCGGGTGTTCCGAGCAGTGGAACACCGAACAACGTTCCAGGGCACGGCAGTTCAGGATGGGGGCGCGGCGCCGCCCGGCGCCGCGCGAGCAACCACCCAGGGAGGCCGTCCTGTCGATCGCACCCTCCACCCCCTCGGCCGCGTCCGCTTCGGACGATCTCCTGCGCACCCGGCTCGAAGCGTTCCTCACGGCCCGGTCGTTCGGCCTGGACGATCTGGTCGAGGAGACCGACCAGGGCCACGGCGAACCGGTGCTCGCGGTCGCCGCGGGCTCCGTCCTGGCGGGCTTCGGCACCCACAAGAGCGACCTCGACCTGCTGGTCCTGGTCGACCACGACCGCGTCACCCGGATGCCGATCACCTCGCACCGTTTCGGCACCCTCGTCGACGTCACCGTGCGCGCCGCCGTTCCGGCGAAGGCCGCGGCCGCGGAGCTGACGACCACCGACTGGCCCACGCCGGACCGGGTGGACAACGCGGGCTGGAACCACCACCGCCGTTCCCTGAACACCACCAGCCGGATGGCGCTCGGCCTGCCGCTCAAGGGCGGCGACGAGTGGCTCGCCTGGCAGCGCGGCCTGCGCGGACCGTGGCTCGGCCGGGTGCTGCACCGCTGGTGGGTGGCCGAGTCGGTGCGGATGCGCACCGCCGCCCGCTGGCTCGCGCCGGCCAACCCGGCCCTGGCGCTGCTGCGCGCCCGCGACGCCGTCCTGCACGCCCTGCACGCCCGCGCCACCGAGGCGGGACAGTGGTACTTCAACGCCAAGTGGCTGCCGGAGAAGCTGCGCGCCCTGGACGACGCCGACGGGCTGGCCAAGGTGACCGCGCTGCTGGCCGGCCGTGTCACCCTCGACACCGCGCTGTCCTGGGCCGACGACCTGCTCGGCCCGGTGGGCCGCTGGGAGGCGGCGGTGCACTGGGCGCCCGGCGTGTCCACCTGGCCGGTCGACACCGGCACCGTCGTCGACCGCTGGGGCATCCGCGCGGTGCAGACCCCGCTGTCCGGCCTGCCCGCCGCCCCGGGCGACGGCGCGGTGTGGACGGGGCCGGCCGACGCCCCGCCCCCGGAGGTCCGCGACCTGTTCGCCCACGACATGCTGTGGCTGGGCGTGGCCCCGGCCGTGAAGGAGGCCCCGTGAGTGCCGCGGCCCTGCCCGACGTGCGCCGGCTCATCGGCTACCGCGCCCACGGCGCGGCCCGCCTTGTCCTGGAGGGCCATGCCGCGCTGGAGGACGTCGAGGGCTCGCTGGCCGCCGGCCAGCCGGAGACGGCCGTGCTGATGGCGCACGACCTGATCCAGATCTCCCTGTCCATCAGGGGCCTGGCCACCGCCGGGGAGTTGAGCTGGCCGCAGGGCCAGGCCAGCTTCGACCCCTTCGCCGGGGTGGACCCCCAGGAGGTGGCCGAGGGCGACGCGCTGGCGGCGCGCGGCCTGGACCACGGCGACGAGGCCTGGCTGGAGGAGCTGCGCGCCCACCTGGCGGAGACCGAGAGCCGGCTGGGCTACCCCGAGCCCCTGCCGTACGTGCGCTCCGGTGCCGGGATGTTCAAGGCCGTCGGCCTGGTCCGCACCTGGGCCGCCCATCTGGAGAAGCTCGGCCTTCCGGGCGTCCTCCCCGGCGACTGGGCGCTGCCCGGTGACTGAGTCCGTCCATGACGTGCCGCTCGCCGTCGGCGGGACGAAGTCCTCCGCCGGCCGCGGCGACGGCCCCGCGCTGGACGTCGTCGGCGTCACGAAGTCCTACGGCGACGTCCACGCGCTGCGCGGGGTGGACCTGCGCATCCCACCGGGCCGGGTCACCGCGCTCCTCGGCGAGAACGGCGCGGGCAAGTCCACGTTGATGTCGCTGGTGGCGGGCCTGCAACGGCCCGACGCGGGCACCATCGCCATCACCGGGCACGACGTGGCCGACGCGCCCCGGGCGGCCCGGCGCGCCCTCGGCTTCGCCCCGCAGGACCTGGGCGTCTACCCCACTCTGACGGTCCGCCAGAACCTGATGTTCTGCGCGGAGCTGGCCGGCCTGCGCCGCGGCGCCGCCCGGGACCGTACGGCCGAGACCGCCGAGCCGCTCGCGCTGGCCGGGCTGCTGGACCGGCGGGCGGGCGAGCTGTCCGGCGGCCAGCAGCGCCGGCTGCACGTGGCCATGGCGCTGGTGCACCGGCCCGCCGTCCTGCTGCTGGACGAATCCACCGCCGGAGTGGACGTCCGCACCCGTACCGCCCTGCTCGACCTGGTGCGCGGGCTCGCCGCCGACGGAGTCGCCGTGTGCTACTCCACGCACTACCTGGCCGAGGTGGAGTCCCTCGACGCCCACGTCGCCGTCCTCGACGGGGGCCGGGTGATCGCCCACGACACCCTGTCGGCGCTGGTGGACCGGCACGCCCGCGGCGCGCTGGAGCTGACCTTCCACGGCCCCGTCCCCGAGGACCTGGACCTGCCCTGGCCCACCCGCCCCACCGGGGACGGCCTGCGGGTGCTGGCCGACCGGCCGCACGAGGCGGCGGCACGCCTGCTGGAACTGCTCGGCCCCACCTCCGCGCTGTCCGGGCTGCGCGTGGTCCGGCCCGACCTGGAGGCGGTCTTCCTCGAACTGACCGGCCGCCGCTACCGCGACGAGGGGAGCCCCGCCGATGCGTGAGTCCCTGCCGCGGTCGGTCCGGCGCGTCGCGGCGCTGGTCCGGCACGACCTGCGACTGCACCGCGCCGATCTGACCCCGCTGGTCACCATGACGGTGATGCCCCTGCTCATCATGGCCTTCGTGCGCCCGCTGTACCTGAGCAGCCTCAGCACCCGCTACGGCACCCCGCCCGACGGCGTCCCGTTCACCGGCGCGGAGCTCGCCGTGCCGGGCGTCGCGGTGATCTTCTCGTTCTTCCTGGCCGCCGACGTCGGCTACGGCGTCTTCCGCGAACACGGCTGGCGCACCTGGGACCGGCTGCGCACCGGTCCGGCCCGCCCCTTCGAGGTGCTGGCCGGACGGGCGGTCGTCCCGCTGCTGGTGCTGCTCGCCCAGCTGACGCTGCTGTTCTCCGTCGGCGGGCTGCTGTTCGGGCTGCGCGTGCGCGGCTCCTACGCGGCGATCGCCGCCGTCGGCGTGTGCCTGGCCCTGTGCCTGGTCGCCTTCGGGTTCGTCCTGGTCGCGCTCTGCCGCACGGTGATGCAGCTCAACGTCTTCTCCAACGTGGCCGCCCTGCTGTTCGCGGGCCTCGGCGGCACCCTGGCCCCGGTCGAGCAGCTGCCCGGCTGGGTGCAGGCCCTCGCCCACGTCACGCCCACCTACTGGGCCATGCGCGGCTTCACCGGAGCGGTGCTCGACGGGGACGGCCTCGGCGGGGCCGTCCTGCCCTGCCTGGTGCTCCTCGTGATCGCGGCCGTGCTCACCGTCGCCGGCCTGAACCGGTTCCGCTTCGAGGACCGCAAGGTCTCCTGGTCCTGACCGGCACACCGTCCACCCCACCGTCCGCACTCCTCCGAAGGGGCCCCGCATGCCCGCCCTCGTCGTCTTCGACTGCTTCGGCACCGTGGTCACCGAGCTGACGCCCATGCCCGAGGCGCCGGAGCTGGCCCGCAGGCTGGCGGCCGCCCTCGAACTGCCCGCGGCCACCGCGGCCGCCGTGATCGACGACCTGATCGGCACCCTGTGGACCGCGCTGACCGACCCGGCCGCCGAACAGCCCGCGTCCCGGGCGCTCCTCGCACGCGTCCTGGACGAGCACGGCGTCCCGGCGGACGCGGCGGCCGTGGACCGGACCCTGTGGCACGTCATGGGACCGGACGACGGCCGCTTCCGCCTGTGCGCCCCGGCCGCGGAGGCGATGGTCCGGACGGCCGCCGCCGGTCACACCGTCCGCATGGTCAGTACCTGCTATCTGCCCGGGGACCAGATGCGCCGGCTGCTGGCCGGACTCGGGGTGCCCGACGTCCTCGACGCCTGTCTGTTCTCCGCCGACGGCGGCCCCAAGAAACCCGACCCGCGGGCGTTCGCGGCCGTCGGCGCGGGGGACTTCACCCGGCGCGTCATGGTCGGCGACACCCCGCACAACGACATCGCGCCCGCACGGGAGCTGGGCTGGGACACCGTCCAAGTGGACGCGGCGGCACCGGACTTCACGCCGTTGCACGCCCTGCTCGGCATCTGAGCCGGTCCTCGCACCCACTCGATCGAATCAGCGTTCCAACCACAGAAACACCGCGTTTCCCCGCACCCGCACGACGGCACAGAATCGTCGTGCCCCCACCAGCCGAGGAGTTCATCCGTGGCGAAGATCCTGGTCGTCTGGCCGCCGCACGTGCCCAGCTACTTCAACGCGGGCCACCACACCCCGCTGTACATGACGGCGGGTCACCTGCGTGCCGAGGGGCACGAGGTGGAGACCTGCGACGCGAGCGCGGCGGGCCTGAACTGGAAGGCCATGGGCGACCTGCTCTACCAGGGCGCCTACGACGTGATCGCGATGATGAACGACTTCGACGCCGTCGACGGCTTCGAACGGTTCGTGCTCTACGCCCAGGAGCTGTGCCCCGGCGCCCGCCTGATCACCTTCGGCCGGCTCAGCAGCATGAACCCGGGCTTCTTCGCCCGCTACGCCCTCGACGCCGTGGTGCAGTCCGGCGACTACGAGACCGGCGTGGCCCACTACGCGCGTGCCCTGGCCGAGGGGCCGGTCACCACCGGCCTGCCCGGAGTCACCGTACGCGAGGGCGACCGCTGGCACCCGCCCACCGGCCCCGGGGACACGCTGCCCGCCGAGCAGTGGGTGCTGCCCGAGGTCGACGAGATCCCCTACGACTCCTACGACCGCCTCTACGCCGACGACGCGCACAAGTTCTGCGGCATCCCCTTCCGCCGCGAACTGGTCGTGCCCGCCGCCCGCGGGTGCCCCGTCAACTGCGACTTCTGCGAGGTCCCGGCCATCTTCGGGCTGCGCGAGCGACGGCTGAGCGTGGACGCGACGATCGACTACATCCGCCGTTCCTACGAGAAGGCGCCCTTCGAGTACGTCGCCTTCTACGCGCCGACGTTCACCCTGGACCGCCGCTGGGTCAAGGAGCTGTGCCAACGCTTCATCGAGGGCCCGGTGTCGCCCCAGTGGAAGTGCGCCACCACCATTCCGCACCTCAGTGAGGAACTGGTCGCCCTGATGGGCGAGGCGGGCTGCGTCCGCATCTCCGTGGGCCTGGAGACCCTCGAACCCGACGGGCAGGGCACCCTGCCGCGCGCCAAGCGGATCGAGGAGGAACGCTTCCGCGAGCTGGCACGCTGGTGCGAGGCCGCGGGCATCGAGCTGAACGCGTTCGTCATCGTCGGGCTGCCCGGCACCACCGCCGCCGGGGCCGCCCGCACCCGCGAGGTGCTGCGCGACACCGGCGCCCGCTTCCGTCCCACGGTCTACACCCCGCTGCACGAGATGACGCCGGCCATGACCCCGCTGGAGATCAGCCGGTTCAACCGCCAGCTCACCTCCGCCCCGCTCGGCGCGGAGTCCACCGAGGTCTACGACTTCGTCTTCGGCGGGGACGACCGGCTGACCTCGGTCTACAAGAACATCCCCAGGCGGCTGTCGGGCGGGGTGTCGTGACGGCCGCCGCGCAACCCGCGGTCGCCTTCGCCACCGCACCCGGCGCGGCGGCCGTCGCTCCCCGGCCCCGCCTGCGGACCGACGCGCTCAACCTCAAGAGCTGCGAACTGCGCCACCCCGGCTCCGACCGGCTCGTGGAACGGGCGCTGGCCCGCGTGCGCGTGGAGGACACCCGCTCCTACCCGTACCAGGCGGAGACGCTCGTCGCGCTCGCCCGGGTCCACGACACCCCCGTGGAGGGCATCACCCTGACCGCGGGCTCGGACGCCGCGATCGGGCTGCTCGTCGACGCGTTCGCGCGCCCGGCCGGCGGGCTGGTCGTGGCCCGGCCCGCCTTCGAGGCCTGGGAGTACTACGCCCGGCTGCGCGAGGTGCCGGTCACCGGCGTGCCCGTCCTGGTCGGCACGCCGCCGCGCACGGACCTCGGCGCGCTGGCCGGCGCCCTGGCCGACGCGCCCTCCCCGGCCGTGGTCGCGCTGGCCAACCCGGTCAGTCCCGCCGGTCTCGTGCTCGACACCGCCGAGGTGGCCGAGCTGGCGGTGCTCGCCGCGCACCACGGGCACCTGCTCGTCGTCGACGAGTGCTACGGCGCCTTCACCGGCACCACCCACGTGCCCCTGCTGCGCCACCACCCGAACCTGGTCGTGGTGCGCTCCTGCTCCAAGGCCTACGCCCTGGCCGGCGCCCGGCTGGCGGCGGTCTTCTCCCACCCCGGCCTCGCCGCCGAGCTGTTCAAGTACCGCCCCGACAGCACCGTCTCCGGTACGGCGCTGGCCCTGCTGGGCCAGGGTCTCGACGCGCTCGACGAGTACCGCGCCGTGTGGGCCGACCTGGCGCGGATACGCGAGGAGTTCGTCGCGGCCGTGCTCGCCGACCGCCCCGACTGGACGTTCCTGGCTCCGGGCGGCAACTTCGCCACCTTCGTCACCGGTGACCCCGAACTGCCCGACCGCGTCGCCGCGGGCCTGGCCGAACGCGGCGTCCGCATCCGGTCGCTGACCTCGCTGACCGGGCTGAGCGGCGCCTTCCGCGTCTCGCTGGCCGACGACGCCACCATGCGGCGCGTGGCCGGGTTGATCCGGGAGGTGTCCGATCACCACGCCTGAGACCGTCAGCCGGATCGCCGTGCTCGGCAGCCCCGGAAGCGGCAAGACGACCTTCTGCCACGCGCTGGCCGCCGCGGGCGGTCCCCCGCTGTACCACCTCGACGACCTCTACTGGGGCCGGGGCTGGCGGCGTCCCGCCCCCGCCGAGTGGGAGGCCACGGTCGCCCGGCTGACCCGGCTGCGGACGTGGACGGTCGACGGGAACTTCATCGACACCGTGCCGGTCCGCGTGGCCGCGGCGGACGTCGTGGTCCTCTTCGACCGCCATCCGCTGCTGTGCGCCGCGGCCCTGGTGAGCCGGTCGGCCCGGCTGCGCCGCGGCGACCGCACCGACTACCTGCCGCACGGACTCGCCCCGGACGACCCGCCGGTGCGCAGCGTGCGCGCGTTGCTGCGCAAGGCCCTGGGCTTCCGCCGCCGCGAACTGCGCCGCATGGCACCGCTGCTGGCCGGGGCCGACGTCCGCGTGGTGCGCACCCGGCGCGCCGCCGCGGCCCTGCTGGCGGAGCTGTCCGCCCAGGACCGGCGGGCACCCGCCGCGGACGGCGACCCGGGCCTTGCCCCGTGCCGCTGTCCCGAGACCCTGTCCCCGAGAGGAGAGCCGATGACCCACGGCACCAGGCCCCGAGCGGACCGGGGGACCGGCACGTGACCGCCCCCGTGACAACCCCTCCCGTGTGCGCCGAGGCCACGCTGTCGTGCTGGTTCGGCCGGATCAACGTGGAGAGCGAGGTGCCCGGGCTCGACGACGTGATCGCCGCCGTGCTGGCGCCCTACTTCACCCTGACGCCCGGTCACACCCTGGGCGCCGTCACCGTGCGGATCACCCGCTCCGCACGGCTGCCGGTCTCCTCGTCCGACCTGGAGGCCGTACGCCGTACGCCGCAGCTGTGGCTGAACGAGGACGGGCCGCGCTTCGTCCTGCTCGACCACGGCCACGACCGGATGGTCCTGCTGCGCGACGCGGAGGAGGACAGCGGCCCGATGCTGGTCACCGCCTCGCGGCCGGCCGGGCACGTGCACCTGGAGGTGTACGACGAACGGCCGCAGACCGTCCGTGCCCTGGTGCGCTACCTGGCCTTCCTGGTCGGGGCGCAGCTGCACCACGGCGGTGTGCCGGTGCTGCACGGCTCCGCCGTGGCCCGCCACGGCGAGTCGGTGATCATGCTGGGGGCCACCAACTCCGGCAAGTCCACCCTGGCGTTCCTGGCCACCACCCTGGCGGGCTGGGACTTCGTCAGCGACGACACCCTGATGGTGTGGCGCGACCACGCCTCCGCCCCGCCCCGGGTGAGCGGCTGGCCGCGCCGGCTGGGCATCAGCGTCGGCAGTCTCGTCGGCCACCCGGCCCGCGCCCGCTTCGAGCAGGCCACGCTGCGCCGCTACGACGGTCCGGTGGGCCCGCTGCCCACTCCGGGCGCCTCGTCGTGGACCCGTGAGGGCCGGGTGCGCGTCTACTGCGACCTCGACGAGTTCACCGCCATCACCGGTGCCACGGTCGACCAGGAGTCCCGGCCGCGCGGCATCCTGCTGCCCCAGGCCGACCCCACCGTCCGCGGCTGGCGGGTCGAGCCGGTCGACGGCGTGCCGCCCGAGCTGGCCCCCGTCGCCGGCCGCAACCTGCGCCACTTCGTCGACTACCTCGGCGTACTGCCCTCGTCCGTCGCCGACACCGTCACCCGCGACGCCGTCCTGGCCGGCCTCGCCGCGCTGCCGTGCGCCCGCGTGCGCTACGGCCCGGACGTCAACGACGACTTCCCCCGCTTCTGGGCGGACGCCACCGCCGCCCTCGCCACCCCGGCGGGGGTGCGATGAACGGCGACGACCGCGTCGGGGTGAACTTCCGCGCCGTGCGCGCCCGCGGCCTGGCGGCGGACCGGATGTTCCGCTGCGGCGCCGTGACCACGTACACCGCGCGGGACGCGACGGCCCTGCGCGACCGGTACGGCATCCGCGCACTGGTCGACCTGCGCTCGCGGCGCGAGATCGACAAGTACGGCGCGCCCAAGGCGCTCCAGGACGCGGGCATCCGCTGGATCAACGCGCCCGTGACGGGCTACCCCAGCACCCCGATCGACAAGCCGCGCCCCACCTCCGACGACGTGGTGGCGTACTACCACGGGATGCTCGCGGAGGCGCTGCCGGAGAGCTGGCCGGACCTGTTCGCCGCGCTGGCCTCGGTGGCGCACGAGCCCTTCCTGGTCTGCTGCCACTGCGGCAAGGACCGCACCGGCGTGGTGGTCGCCGCCGTGCTCGACACGGTGGGCAGCCCCGCCGCGGACATCGCCGAGGACTACGGCGCCAGCGCCGCCGACCTGGTGGCCCGGGTCGACCTGTTCGAGGACAAGTGGAGCAAGCGCGGCCACACCCGCGACGACTACCTGACCCGGATGCGCGTGGTGCCCGCCACCATGGCGGACTTCCTCGCCGGGGTCCCCGGCGGTCTGGCCGGCTTCGTCGCCCGTCGAGTGGACCCGGCCGATCTGGCCGCGGTGCGCGCCGCGCTGGCCGCGCCGTGACCGCCGCCCTGCTCACGGCCGTACGGGTGACCAGTCCGGTCCCCCGTGACCTCTGGCACGCGGCGCTCGCGGAGGACCCCGACGCACTCGCCACCCAGACCCCCGGCTGGCTGGACGCGATGTGCGCGGTGCGGCCCTACCGCGACGTCAGCCGGCTCTACGAGTGGCAGGACGGACGGCGCCTGGTTCTGCCGCTGGTGCGCTCCCGCCTGACCACCGCCGCCCGCGCCCAGGAGCTGGGCTGGCCGCTGGACTGGGGCATCGGCGGACCCGTGGCCCCCGGCGGCCCCGTCACCCGCGCGGAGGCGGCCACCGTCTTCGCCGACCTCGCCCGCCGGCCCGGCGCCGCCGCCTATCTGCGGCCCAGCCCGCTGACGGACGAGGTGTGGCGCGCGTCCGCCCCCGGCCACGTGCGCCGCTACCCGCGCATCACGCAGATCGCCGACCTGTCCGGCGGGTACGCCACGGTCTGGAGCGAGCGCTTCACCTCCAACACCCGCCGCAACGTGCGCAAGGCCGAGCGGGCCGGGATCGGCGTCGAGGTGGGCAACGACCCGCGCCTCATACGCGAGTTCGACCGGCTCTACCGGATGTCGGTGGACCGCTGGGCCGCCCAGGAGGGCACGTCCCGGCCGCGCGCCCGCTGGCGGATGTGGCGCAAGGACCCGCGGCGCAAGTTCGCCGCCGTGGCCCGCCACCTCGGCGACGCCTGCCAGATCTGGCTGGCCCACCACCAGGGCCGGGCCGTCGCCGGGATCATCACCATGCGCCAGGGCGAGCACGCCAAGTACTGGCGCGGCGCGATGGACAAGACCCACGCGGCGGCCACCGGCGCCCCCACCCTGCTCCAGGCCCTGGCCATCGAGGCGGCCTGCGCGCAGGGCTGCCGCTACTACCACATGGGCGACAGCCGTCCCGACACCCCGGTCACCCGCTTCAAGCAGCGCATGGGCGGCCGGCTGCACCACACGGAGGGCTGGTGGATCGACCCGCGCCCGGACACGGCGCCCACCGGACCCGGCCGGCACGAGGAGGCCGCAGCATGACCCTCACCGACATCGACCGGCACACCGACCGGCACCTCACCCTGCTCGACGCCGGCTGGCACCTGCCGGACGCCTGGCCGGGGCCGGTGCACGACCCCGAGGAGGGCACCCCGGCCGAGCGCATCCGCGCCGTGGCCGCCTCCGGATTCGCCTCGCTGGCGATCCCGGAGGCGTTCGGCGGCGCGGGCGCCGACCTGGCGGGGACCGCCGCCGCGCAGCGCGCCCTGGCCCGGCGCGACCCGCACGCGGCGATCGCGCTCAACATGCACTCCCTGACCGTCGGCCTGATGACCGACTACTGGGAGCGCCACCGCGACACCACCTCCTGGCTCCTGGAGGGCATCGCGACGCAGAACGCCCTGGTGGCGTCCGCGTTCGCCGAGCCGGGCGGCAGCGCCAACTTCCTCAGCAGCGTCTCCACCGCCCGCCGGGAGGGCCGCGGCTACGTGGTCTCCGGCACCAAGTACCCCTGCTCGCTGGCCTCCACCGCGACCCTGGTGTGCCTGAGCGCCCGGGTCGCCGGCACCGACGACACCATCATCGCGCTGTGCCCGAGCGCCTCCCCCGGACTGCGGGTGGAGGGCGACTGGCCCTCCCTGGGCATGAACGTCTCCGACACGGCGAAGCTGGTGCTCGACGAGGTCGAGATCGACGACCGGCTGGTCTTCCACCGCGCGCCCGCCGACTCGATCGACGACACCGTCATCGCCGGCATCGTGTGGTTCGCCGTACTGATCGGCGCCACCTACCACGGTGTGCTGACCTCTCTGCTGGACCTGGCCGTGAAGACGGTCACCACCAGCGACCGGCACGGCCCGCGCACCGTGCGGATCGGACAGGCGGCGCGGGACCTGCTCGCCCTGGGCGGCGCCTGCCGGCAACTGGCCCGCGACTGGACCGACGGCTCGCTCGGCGGCGAACCGGCGCTGGCCACCGCCATGGCGCTGCGCTCGTCGCTCAGCGACACCCGGGACCGGGTGGTGTCCACGCTGACCCCCGTGATCGGCAGCCGGATGTACACCCGCGGACAGCACGCCGCGGCGCTGCACCTGGACTCGCTCGCCGCCCACCACCACCCGCCGAGCCTGCTGGCCTGCGACGAGGCGGTCGGCGCCTACTGCACCGGCCGGCCACTCGGCTTCGACCCCTCCAGCTGACGTACCACCGAAGGAGAAACACCGTGCCCACCGTTGAAGTCAAGCTGAGCATCGCCGCGCCGGCCGAGGAAACCTGGCAGGCCGTCAGCCGCATCGAGGACTACGCCGACTACATGGACAGCGTGAACTCGGTCCGTGTGACCGAGTCCTCCGGTACGCGGCGCGTCAGCGAGTGGTCGGTGCTGCTCAAGGGCTCGACGCTGGAGTGGGTCGAGGAGGACGAGATCGACGACGCCGACCGCACCATGACGTTCCGGCAGCTCACCGGCGACCTCGACCACTTCGGCGGCTACTGGAGGGTCGACCCGGACGGCGACCACGGTTCGGTGACCACGTTCTTCGTGGAGTTCGAGATCGGCATCCCGCTGCTGGCCGACATGCTCAACCCGGTGGCCGCCAAGGCCCTGCGGGACAACGCCCAGCAGATGCTCACCTCCATCGAGCAGCGGGTCGTGGCGCCGTGAGCCCGCGGATCCTGGTCGCCGGCGCGACGGGGGCGGTCGGCGGCGAGCTGATCCGCCACCTGCGCGCCCGCGGCGCCGACGTGACCGGGGTGAGCAGCCGCGGCGCCCCCGGCCAGCACGCCTGGCGGATCGGCTCCGAACCGCCGCCCCGGGAACTGCGGGACACCTCCTGGGACGTCATCGTCAACAGCGCCGCGGACACCCGCTGGAACCTGCCCGCCGACCAGGCCCAGGCCGCCAACGTGGGCCCGACGAACGCCCTGCTCGACCTGGCGGACGAGCACACCCACTTCCTCCAGCTGTCCACCACCTTCGCCGCGGGCCTGCGCGGTGACGGCGCGTCCGACGGACCCGCCGACTACCGCAACACCTACGAGTGGTCCAAGGCGTGGGCGGAACGGACGGCGTCGGCCCGCCACGCCCGCACCGACGTCGTCCGCTTCCCCATGGTCATGGGCCGCCGCACGGACGGTGCGATCGACCGGTTCAGCGGACTCTTCTGGATCGTCTCCGGCCTGTGCTCCGGGGTGATCCCGGCGGTCGTCGGGGTCAAGGACGCCTACGTGGAGATCGTCGCGGTCGACGACCTCGCCGCGTGGATCACCGACACCGTGTACGCCGGGCCGCCCGAGGCGCCCCGCACCTCGGTGCTCGGCCGGGGCGCCGACGCCCCCCGGGTCGGCGAGATGTTCGACCTGACGGTGGAGGGCCTGAACTCCTGGCGCGTCCCGCGGGGCGCCTCGGCGCTGTCCACGCCGCCGTTCGTCACCCCCGAGGCGTGGAACCGCTTCCACCTGCCCTTCGCCCGGGAGACCCTCAGCCGCGTCCAGCTGCGCCGGGTGGAGATGTACGCGGCCTACCAGGTCTACCTCGCGATCGAGGACCCCATCGGGTGCACGCACGTGATGCCCGACCCGGCCGACTCCATCCGGTCCTCGCAGGTGTACTGGGCCGAGAACAACGCGCGGGCCGCGTCCGCCGAGCCGAAGGCGTGGACCGGATGAGCCCCGCAGCGGTCCACGACACCGCGCCGGACGCCGCCACCCCCTTCGCCGCCCAGGTCGCGCGGGCGGTCGCGGGCCGGCGCTGCGTCCTGGCCGGCATGTCCCCCGCCCGCCTGGTCCCGCGCGTCACCCAGCTGCTGGAGCTGGGCGCGGCCGGCGTGTTCGCCCTGTCGGCCCGCCCGGACTCGGCACCCGCCGACGGCCGCCCCGCCTCCGCGCGGCTGGTGTGGTGGGACGCCGGTCTGGCCTCCGGCGACCAGGACACCCTGGCCGCGGAGTTCACCCGGCTGCTGTCCCGGCCCACGCCCGAGCTGGCCGCACGCCTGGACGCCTTCGACCCGGACCGCTCCGCCCTGGTCCTGGACACCCTGGACACGGACGGCGCCGAACTGCTGCACCGCCGCCGCTACGGCCACCGGCGCCCGCGCTGGACGGTCGCGGAGGACAAGGTGCGGGTGCACGAGGTCTGGGAACGGGCCGGTATCGCCGCGGCCCCGGAGACGGTCGTGCCGTGCGAGCCCGGCGCGCTCACCGAGGCGGTACGCGGGCTCGGTACCGCCGGAGGGACCGTGTGGGCCGCCGACGCCCGCGACGGCATCCACACCGGGGCCCGCGGCACCCGCCACCACCCGCCGGGGGCCGACACCTCCGCGCTCGCCGCCGAGTTCGCCGGGCGCGCCGACCGCGTGCGGGTGATGCCGTTCCTCGACGGGCTGCCGTGCAGCATCCACGGGCTGGTCGTCCCCGGCACCGACGCCGTACCCGTCTTCCGCCCGCTGGAGCTGCTGACCCTGCGCCGCCCCGACGGCGCCTTCGTCTTCGCCGGCACCTCCACGTACTGGGACTGCCCGGCGCCCCGCGGCGCCGAGCTGCGCGCCACCGCACGCGCCGTCGGCCGCGCCCTGCGCGAGCTGTACGGCTACCGCGGCGCCTTCACCCTGGACGGCGTCCTGACCGCGGACGGGTTCCTGCCCACCGAGGTCAACGCCCGCCTCGGCAGCGGTCTCAACATCGACAGCACCCGGCCCGAGCTGGCCTTCGACCTGCTGTGCCGGGTCCTGCGCGAGGGCGGGACGGTGGACGTGGCCCCCGCCCTGCTGGAGAGCACCGTCCTCGACGCGCTGGACCGGGTCCGGCACAGCGAGGCCAAGATCCGGCTGGACGCCCCGGCCGAGCCCGGCCTGCGGCTCGCCCTGCGCCTCGGCCCCGACGGCACGCTGCGGCCCGCCGGACGTCACGACCGCCCCGACGCCACCCTGCGCACCGAGCGGTCCGCCGTGGGCGACCGGGTGCGCTTCCAGCCGCGCACCGACGCCTTCCGCGGCCACGCCCTGGGCGGCGCCCTCGCCGCGGCCTGCGCCCTGGGCGTGCGCGAACTCGGCCTGAGCATCGCGCCGCTGACCGCCTGCGTCCCACCCACCGTCCCCGGATCAGGAGCCACCGCATGACCGTCACCGACCCCTCGACCACCACCGGCCTGCGGCACCGTTTCCCGGGGCTGCGCGGCGACTGGGCCCGGCTGGACGGGCCCGGGGGCACCCAGATCGTCGACACCGCCGTGGAGGCGATGACCCGCTATCTGACCAGCGGCGACAACGCCAACACCGAGGGCATGTTCGCAGCGGCCGACGCCACCGACGAGGTCGTGGCGCGCGGGCGGGCCGCGATGGGCGAGCTGTTCGGCACCGACCCGCGCGGCGTCGTCTTCGGCCCCAACACCACCTCGCTGGTCATCGACCTGGCGCAGACCGTGGCCGCCGGCCTCGGCCCCGGCGACGAGATCGTGTGCACGCGCCTGGACCACGACGCCAACGTGGCCCCCTGGCTGCGGATCGCCGCCCGCACCGGCGCCACGGTCCGCCTCGCCGACGTGGACACCGACACCGGCCGGCTGCCCACCGAGAACGTCACCCGCCTGCTGAGCGACCGCACCCGCTGGGTGGCCGTCACGGGCGCCTCCAACGCCCTGGGCAGCATCCCCGACGTGGCGGCCGTCGCCGGCGCCGCGCACGCCGCCGGGGCCAGGGTCCTCGTCGACGCCGTGCACCTGACCCCGCACCGCCCGGTGGACCGCACGGCCCTCGGCGCCGACGTGCTGGTCAGCTCCGCGTACAAGTGGTACGGCCCGCACCTGGGCGTGCTGTGCGCCGACCCCGACCTGCTCGACGCGCTCGACCCGGACCGGGTGCGGCCCGCTCCCCAGGTGGCCCCCGACCGCTGGCAGACCGGCACCCCGTCCTTCGAGGCGATCGCCGCCGCCACCGAGGCCGCCCGCTTCGTCCTCGACCACGCCCGCGCCGTCGACGAGACGGCCGTGTTCGCCCCGCTCCTCGACGGCCTGCTGGCCATGCCCCACGTACGCGTGCACGGCCCGCACGACCACACCGACCGCACTCCCACGGTGGCCTTCACCGTCGCCGGCCACCGCGCCGACGACGTCGCCCGGCACCTCGCCCGGCAGAGGATCGCCACCTGGAGCGGCATCTTCTACGCCCACGAGGTCATGCACGCCCTGGGCCTGCACGAGGACGGCGCCGTCCGCGCCGGCCTGTCCTGCTACACCAGCACCGAGGACGTCGACCGCCTGCTGCGCGCCGTGGACGCACTCGCCTGAAGGGAACTCCCATGCTCACCAGGATCGACCTCTCCGCCGAGGACCGGGATGCCGTGGCCGCCCTGTGCGCCGAGGCCGCCGGGGAACATCCGGCCGCCGACGACCCCGCCTTCCTGCGCGAGGCCCCGCTGTTCGCCCACCGCCTGCCCCGCGCGGTCCGCGCGGCGCTCGCGGGACTGCACGCGGACGACGGCCCGTCGGCCCTGGTCATCGGCGGGCTCGACGTCCCCGACGAGGCCATCGGGCCCACCCCTGCCAGCTGGCGCGAGGGCCGTCCCGTACCGCCGGCCGTGCACCGTCTGGAGAACGCCCTCGTCCTGTACAGCTCCCTGCTGGGCGACGTGTTCGGCTGGGCCACCCAGCAGGACGGCCGCCTCGTCCACGACGTGGTGCCCACCCGCGGCCACGAGGACGAGCAGCTCGGCTCGGGCAGCACCGCCCCGCTGATGTGGCACACCGAGGAGGCGTTCCACCCCTGCCGGGCCGACTACGTGGTCCTCATGTGCCTGCGCAACCCCGACGGCGTGGCCACGACCGTCGGCGGCCTCGACCCCTCGGTGCTCACCGAGGAGGAGCGCCGCTGCGCCTTCGAGCCCCGTTTCCGCATCCGCCCGGACAAGTCGCACCTGGAGGCGTACAACGCGGAGAACGCCGACCGCCACCGCGAGGGCTTCGACCGCACCGAGCGGATGAACGAGGAGCCCGACGCGGTGCCGGTCCTCTTCGGCGCCCCGCACGACCCCTTCCTCCAGATCGACCCGGCGTACATGGACACCGCCCCCGGCGACGAGCCCGCCCGGCGCACCCTGGACCGCATCGGCGAGGCCATCGAGGGCGGGCTGACCGACGTGCCGCTGCGCCCCGGCGACGTGGTCTTCATCGACAACTTCCGCCTGGTGCACGGCCGTCAGCCGTTCAAGGCCCGCTACGACGGCACCGACCGCTGGCTCAAGCGCGTCAACGTCACCCGGGACCTGCGCAAGTCCAGCGCCATGCGGCTCCCCGACGCCGTGCGCGTCGTCGCCTGAGCCCGCGAGAGGTCTTCCGTGAACTGGTCGACACTCGGCCTGACCGTCCTGGTCTTCGCCGTCCTGGTCTGCCTGGAGCTGCTGGCGCACAAGTTCCTGCCGTCCGACGAGGACACCGGCTACGACCTGCGCGACACCGCCAGCAGCCTGGGTCTGGCCATGGGCAACCAGGTGGTCAACTTCTTCTGGCAGGGCACCAACGTCGCCATCATCGCCGCCCTCTACGCGATCAGCCCGCTGCGCGTGGACGCGAGCGACTGGCGGATGTGGGTCCTGCTGTTCGTCCTGGACGACCTGTGCTACTACGCCTTCCACCGGTCCCACCACCGCGTCCGGGTGCTGTGGGCGGTGCACAGCGTCCACCACTCCAGCGAGCGCTTCAACTTCACCGTGGCGGTGCGCAACTCCTGGGCGCCGATGACCTCCATCCCCTTCTTCGCCGCCGAGCCGCTGCTGGGCTTCCCGCCGTACATGCTGCTCGTCGTGCAGGCCGTGGGCCTCGTCTACCAGCTCGTGCTGCACACCGAGAAGGTGGGCAAGCTGTGGGCCCCCATCGAGTGGGTCTTCTGCACCCCGTCGCACCACCGTGTGCACCACGCCAGCCACTACCCCTACCTGGACCGGAACTACGGCGGCGTCTTCATCGTCTGGGACCGGATGTTCGGCTCCTTCGAGCCGGAGGGGGGCCGCATCGCCTACGGCATGACCACCAACGTCAAGTCGTACAACCCGCTGCGCGTCGTCACCTTCGAGTGGCTGCGCCTGGGCCGTGACCTGCGCGGCGCCCGCTCGCCGCGCGAGGCGGGCGGCTATCTCTTCCGCGGCCCCGGGTGGCAGCCGCGGCGCGAGGAACAACCGGAAGGACAGCCATGATCCAGAACGTGATCGCGGGGGCCTCGGTCCCGGCGGCCGACGGCTCCACCCTCGACCTGATCGACCCCTGCACCGGGACCGTCTCCGGTGCGTCCGCCCGTGCCGGGGCCGCCGACGTCGACGCGGCCGTCCGCGCGGCCCGCGCCGCGTTCCCCGGCTGGCGCGACGCCACCCCGGGCGGACGCCAGGCGGCGCTGCTGCGCCTGGCCGACGCCGTGGAGGCCCACGCCGACGCCCTGGTGGACGCCGAGTGCGCGGACACCGGCAAGCCGCGTGCCACCACGCTCCAGGAGGAGCTGGTTCCCACCGTCGACCAGCTCCGCTTCTTCGCCGGCGCCGCCCGCTCGGTGCAGGGCGCCGCGGCCGGGGAGTACACGCCGGACTTCACGTCCATGCTGCGCCGGGAGCCCCTCGGTGTGATCGGCCAGGTCACGCCCTGGAACTACCCGCTGATGATGGCGGTGTGGAAGGTGGCACCGGCCCTGGCCGCCGGCAACACGGTGGTCCTCAAGCCCGCCGAGACCACTCCGCGCAGCACCGTCCTGCTGGCGGAGCTGGCCGCGCGCGTCCTGCCTCCCGGCGTGCTGAACGTCGTCTGCGGCGACCGCGACACCGGACGTGCCCTGGTCGGCCACCCGGACGTGGACATGGTGGCGGTCACCGGGTCGGTGCGCACGGGGATGGAGGTGGCCGCCACCGCCGCGGCCGGTCTCAAGCGCGTCCACCTCGAACTGGGCGGCAAGGCGCCCGCCCTGGTCTTCCCCGACGCCGACCTCGCGGCCACCGCCGAGGGCATCGCCCAGGCCGCGTTCTTCAACGCGGGCCAGGACTGCATCGCCGCGACCCGCGTGCTGGTCCACGAGGACGTGCACGACGACCTGCTCGCCGCCCTGGTGAAGGAGGCCGAGGGCACGCGGGTCGGTCCGCCCTCGGACACCTCCGCCTTCTGCGGCCCGCTCAACAGCGAGACCCAGCTCCAGCGGGTCGGCGGCTTCGTCGACCGCCTTCCCGGTCACGCCCGCGTCCTCACCGGGGGCCACCGCGTCGGCGAGGAGGGCTGGTTCTACGCGCCGACCGTCGTCGCCGGCGTGCGCCAGGACGACGAGATCGTCCAGCGCGAGGTCTTCGGCCCGGTCCTCACCGTCCAGTCCTTCTCCTCCGAGGAGGAGGCCCTGGCCCTGGCCAACGGCGTCGACTACGCCCTGGCCGCGAGCGTCTGGACCCGGGACCATCCCCGTTCCATGCGTCTGGCCCGGCACCTGGAGGCCGGCTGCGTCTGGATCAACGCCCACATCCCCCTGGCCGCCGAGATGCCCCACGGCGGCACCAAGCACTCCGGCTACGGCAGCGACCTGTCCAGCTACAGCATGGAGGACTACACCCGCCTGAAGCACGTGATGACCCACCTGAACCCCTGACGCGCCCTCCCCACAGGGAGCCACCGCGGCCTCGGGGGCACCGCCTCCCCCAAGGCGCCGGGAACGGGCGGGAACCGCCATCAGAGACCCGGTGAGGGCCCTGCCGACGCACGTCGGCAGGGCCCTCACCGTTGTACGCCGCCTCACCGGCGTCGCGGGCCGCAGGATGCCTGCCTCCCCCGAACGCCAAAATCTACTTTTGCCAGAGTAGACATTGAGGCCCAGCACGGTTAACGTTGTACTCGTCGACACGGTCGAGCGAAGCCCGGCAGACACGAACTGGCGGGCAGATGTAGTTGAAGTTCGCAGGTCGGTGCGGCTCTGGAGCTCCGAAGCCAAGGCGTTCGTAGAACGGTGACGGGGCTGGGAGCCGCACCGGGTGGCCCGCAGGTCGAGGGGTCGCCAACGGCATCACCGACGCAGTACCGCAGTACCCGTTCAGCAAGTGGTCGGTTCGGAGGAAGAACGGAGGAGGAGCAGACGCCATCAGGATCGCCCGGTCCGAAGAGCTTTCGGTCCGGGTACCGCAAGACCCCGGAATGGATGGTGGTCCCCGGTCACGCAGCCGCGATCCCCGCACCCTGCCCCTCGCCGGGCCGGGTGACGGAAACAGAAGGTCGGCACAGCATGAGGGCCGACAGATGGTGTTGAATTTCCTTCGGGGCCCTGGTGCCGTACGGCACCAGGGCCCCTCGACGCGTTGCACAAAGAGGTGACATGGCAGCAGATACTCCACTCAGTGATCGTCTGGACGACGACGACTACCCCGCCTACACCATGGGCCGGGCCGCCGAGATGCTCGGCACCACCCCTGGTTTCCTCCGAGCCATCGGCGAGGCCCGTCTGATCACTCCGCTGCGCTCGGAGGGCGGACATCGCCGGTACTCCCGTTACCAACTACGGATCGCCGCTCGCGCCCGCGAGCTCGTCGACAGGGGAACCCCGATCGAGGCCGCGTGCCGCATCGTCATCCTCGAGGACCAGCTCGAGGAAGCTCAGCGCATCAACGCCGAGTACCGGCGTGCCGCGAAGGAAGGGTCCGGCAGTTCCAGTTCCGGTTCGAGCTGATCACGTGGGCGAGGAAGACGCCGGCCGCTTCCTCGGGACAGGTGACCCGATGACCGCGGTGGACATACCCGCGCATCCGCGTCCCCCCGCCTTCGGCTACCCGAAGGCGCGTGACCGCCAGTCGTACGACTTCACCCGGCCTCGGCAGCCGTCGCACCGCACCCGCGTACCGTGCGGCACACGGCAGCCTCCCGGCCGGGCCGTCGCCCGCATGTCCGTCCGCGGGCAGCCCCGCGGTCTCGGACACACGGAGGAGGGCCGAAGCCGGTGGTACGGGCTTCGGCCCTCCTCACCGACGTCACGACCCGCGTCAGCCTTCGTCGACCCTCATCTCGCCGAGCCGCGACCAGTCGTCCTGGGGCACCTTCACGTGGACGATCCTGGGCGTCTCGGCGAGGTGGGGCGGCAGGGTCCGCCGCGCCTCCTCGAAGTGCGCCGAGCCCACGTGCGCCGCGCCGGCCTCGTCGTCCCGGAAGGCCTCGACCAGGACGTACTCCGCCGGGTCCTCCAGGCTGCGGGACCAGTCGAACCACAGGCACCCCGGTTCGGCGCGCGTGGCCCGGGTGAACTCGTCCACCACCCGGGGCCATTGATCGGCGTACTCGGGGCGGACGCGGAACTTCACGGTGATGAAGATCAAGGGGTCACTTCCTTCGCGGTCGTCCGGGGCCAGGTCACGGGGTGAGGATCGCCCGGCCCCGGATCCGGCCGCTCCCGAGGTCGTCCAGGGCGTCCTGGAACCGGTCGAGGGGGTACTTGACGGTGTGCAGGCGCACGCGGCCCCGCGCGGCGAGGACCATCAGCTCGCACAGGTCGTTGTAGGAGCCGACGAGGTTGCCGATGAAGTTGATCTCGGCGGAGATGATGTCGATGGTGGGGACGTCGATGTTCTCGCCGTAGCCGACGACGTGGTAGTCGCCCGCCCGGCGCAGCATGCCGACGCCGTCCCGGGTGGAGCCGCCCTCGCCGACGAAGTCGATGACCGCCTCCGCCCCGTGTCCGCCGGTCAGTTCGCGCACCCGGTCCACCTGGCCGCCGTCGGCGACGACCCCGTGGTCGGCGCCGATGGAGACGGCCAGGTCCACCGCGTCGGGGTTGCGGTCCACGACGACGATCTCGGCGGCGGTGAGCGCCTTGAGCACCTGTACGCCGATGTGCCCGAGCCCGCCCGCGCCGATCACGACGCACCGGTCGCCCGGCCGCAGCCTCCGGGCGGCCTTCGCCGCGGCGTGGTACGCCGTGAGCCCCGCGTCGGCGAGCGCCGCGACATCGGCGGGTTCGAGGGAGTCGTCGATGCCTACGACACTGCGCGCGGAGGTCTTCAGGTACTCGGCGTAACCGCCGGCCGTGTCGATCCCGGGGAAGCGGCTGCTCTCGCAGTGCACGTCGTCACCGGCCCGGCACGCCCGGCACAGCCCACAGGTGATCAGCGGGTGCACGATCACCTTGTCGCCCTCGGCGACATGGGTGACGGCGCTGCCGACCGCGTGGACCCATCCGGCGTTCTCGTGACCGATCGTGTAGGGCAGTTCCACGCCGGACTTCTGCGCCCACTGGCCCTCCAGGATGTGGATGTCGGTGCGGCACACGCCGGCACCGCCGATCCTGACGATCACGTCGTACGGGCCGGTGATCACCGGATCCGGGACCTCGGCCATCTTGAGGTCCTGGCCGTAGCCCACGACCTGAACTGCCTTCACTGGACGGTCTCCTTCGGTGCGACGGTGACGGGGAGGAGTCCTCCCGCGGGCACGGGCTCCCCCGCGCGTGGTGACTGGTCGGCGGCGGACTCCGGATACCGGGTGCGCAGCAGGCCCCGGCAGAAGTGCGCGTTGCCGTCGATCGACACCCGGACCGCACGGGCGAAGCGCAGCCGGAGCGGGATCTCCCCCGGCGGGAAGCGCCGCCCGTCCTCGTCCACCAGGGCCGGGTCGGTGGGTGCCACGCCCAGACCGAGCGCCGCGCGGCGGCGCAGCAGGGCGTGGGTCGCCGCCGTCCCGGGGAGGTCGCCGAGCACCACGCCGTGGAGGTCCTCCTCGGTGAGGTCCGGGTTCGCACGGAGCAGGCCGGTCAGCGCGCGTTCCATCGCCGCGGTGTGGGCCTTGCGGCGGAACGTCAGCCGGAGCGCTTCGAGGTCCTTCTCCGCCTCGGCCCCGAACGTCCCGCGGTAGCCGGCGTCCGCGGCCAGCCCGCGGTTGATCAGCTCCGAGTCGTGGTGGTCGTCGAGCAGCACCACGACCCGCCGTGTCCAGGGCAGCGCCGTCAGCGCGTCCTTCGCGTCAGAGGCCATCAGGTAGGCGAAGTTCGGGGAGCAGAACGAGGTGGGGAGCCGGAGACGGACGGTGATCCCGCCCCCGGGCGTCACTGTCACGGAGCGTACGAAGCCGAGGTCGGTGATCGGTTCGTCCAGCTCGGGGTCCATGACCGTGTCCAGCGCGGCGCGGGCGGACCGTTCCCTCGGTGCGGCGGGCATCTCAGGCCACCGCCGGTTCGGCGACACCCAGCCCGGCCGGCACCTCGATGCCGTACAGGGCGGCCGCGTTGAGCCCGAGGATCTTCTTCTTCTGCGCCACGGTGATCGGCTCGTACTCGGTCATGTCCGCGGGGATCTGGAAGTCGACGAACCGCTCGACCAGCCAGCGGGGCGTCCACAGCGCGTAGTCGCTGGAGAACTGGATGCGGTCCTCGTCCAGCCAGTACAGCAGTTCGCCGATGATCTGCGCGAAGTAGCGGGGCCGGCTGTGGATGAAGGGCATGGCGACCGCGAGACCGGCGTGCACGTTGGGCTCCTGCGTGGCGATCCAGCAGAAGTCCTCCAGACGGGGCAGGCCGCAGTGCTCCACGACGAAGTTCAGCTCGGGGAACCGCGTGGCCGCCTTGTCGACGTCGGCGACGTCGAACGCGTCCCGGTCCAGCGGCCGGATCGTCGGCCCCTTGTGGATGTGGATGTTGGTGATCCCGAGTTCCTGGCACACCTCCAGGTAGCGGTACGTCCACGGGTCGTCGAGCTTGTAGCCGCGGCTGTCGCCCTTCCATTCGGCGGTGTACAGCTTCACGCCCTTGAGCTGGAACCGCTCGGCGTCGCGCCGCAGCCGGTCGAGTCCCTTCTGCTCGTAGCGGGGGTCCCAGGAGTGGTTGTACGTCAGCTTGTCCGGGTGCCGCCGGGTGAGCGCGAACGCCTCCTCGGTCTGCCCGAAGCCGTTGCGGTAGAACGCCCCGAGCCGGGCGGGCTGGAAGATGGCGTGGTCGACGTACCCGTCGACGAAGAGGTCCTTCATCAGACGCTCGCCGCCGTAGTAGAGGTACTCCTCGTACGGCCACAGCTCCGACGCCGGGCTCAGGTTGCGGTGGTAGTCGTAGAAGCAGTCGATGAACTGCTTGCCGTGGATGTTGAGCTGGTTCTCGGGGCGTGCGTCCCAGAGCGCGACGTGCGCGTCCACGATGAAGTAGTTCTCGCCGTCCTTGGAATACATCTCGCTCCTCGATTCGCGGTGGGTGGTGGACCGAGTGGCCGGGCGGCCGCGGGGCTGCCCGGCGCGCGCGTCAGGAGAACTGGATGCCGCCGTCGATCATCACGGACTGGCCGGTCATGTAGTCCGAGTCGCGGGAGGCCAGGTAGGAGACGAAGGACGCGACGTCGGCGGGCTCCTCGACCCGGCCGAGCGCGATCGCCTCCGCGTACTTCTTGATGGCGCGGCCCTTCTCCAGGCCCTCGGCCTGGGCCAGCCGCTCGTCGATCAGGTCCCACATGTCGGTGCCGACGATGCCCGGGCAGTAGGCGTTGACGGTGATGCCGTGCCGCGCCCACTCCATGGCCGCGGCCTGGGTCAGACCGCGTACGCCCCACTTCGACGCCGAGTAGGCGCCGAGCAGCGCGAACGGCCGGTACGCGACGATCGACGCCGCACCGATGATCTTGCCGCCGCCGCCCTGGGCGATCATCTGGCGGGCCGCGGCCTGGTAGGAGAGGAAGACACCGCGCAGGTTCACGGCCATGATCTGCTCGTACTCGTCGAGCCCGGTCTCCAGCAGCGGGGTGACCCTGGCGATGCCGGCGTTGGCCACGAAGACGTCGACCCGGCCGAAGCGCTCCGCGACCTCCTCGACGAGCGCGTCGGTCTGCTCCTTGCTGGTCACGTCGGCGTGCACGGCGAGGGCGCGGCGGCCCGTCTTCTCGATGCCGGCCGCCACCTCGCTCAGCTCCTCGCCCATGCCCGGGAGGTCGGCCACGGCCACGTCGAGTCCGTCCGCGGCCAGCCGCTCCGCGATGCCCCGGCCGATGCCGCGGGCGGCGCCGGTGACGATGGCGGTACGGGTGGCGTTGTCGGCGGAAGTCATGGGTCCTCCTGTGTTCGACGGTGCGCCGCCGCACCCTTCGTGCGGCGCCGGGCAACAGCGTGGGGGCGGGGAGCGCCGTCGAGTTTTTCAATGTGGAACACAGTCGGTCCGGCCCCTGATCAGGGCACGGCGAACAGGCGGGAAAGCCGTTCGGAACAACCCGTTGACAGGTGCAAACGCGTTCGTAATATGGCGGAAACACGCTCATCGGAGGCGCCATGCCCAGTGACGTCACAGCGCGGGACCGGAACATCGCACGAGCGCGTCTTCAGTTCCTGGAGAACGAGGACCCGCCTCCCACGATCGTGCCCGAGGGCATCCGCAACTCCTGGCGGCGCTCCAAGTACCTGGGGATCGGCACGGACGAGGTGGTCGTCCCCTACCAGCCGGACTACGACCGCGAGAGCCGCCTGGTGCGGGCCGCCACGCCGGTCCTGAACCGTTTGGAACAGGCGCTGGCGGGTTCCGACGCGTGTGTGATCGTGACGGACCGGGAGGGCTGGGTGCGCGACCGCCGTGTCGGGGAGGAGCGGCTGTCGGCGCACCTGGACCGGGTCTACCTGGCGCCCGGCTTCAACTACGCCGAGCAGTTCGTCGGCACGAACGGCATCGGGGTCGCGCTGGAGGAGCGCCGGCCCCATGTGGTGCTGGGCACCGAGCACTTCAACGAACGTCTGCAGAACGTCTCCTGCGCGGCCGCCCCCATCCGCAACTCGGTCACCGGGCGGGTCGAGGGAGCGATGAACCTGACCTGTTGGAACGGCCCGTCACGCACCCTCATGGCGGCCCTGGTGCAGGAGGCCGCCGGTGACATCGAGCGGGTGATGTACGAGTTCAGCAGCTCGCACCAGCGGGCCCTGCTGGAGGCGTTCCAGCAGGTGACCCACTACGGCGACCGTCCGGTGCTCTGCCTCGGCCAGGACCTCGTGCTCGCCAACTCCGCGGCCACGGCGCGGCTCACCGGCGACGACCACCGGCTGCTGCACGAGGCCGCCGCCGGGACGGGGCACGCGCCGCGCACCCGCAAGGAGGTGCGGCTGACCGGCGGGGCGACGGTCCTGATGCGGTGCCGTCAGGTCGACAGCCCGGCGGGCACGGCCGGCTACCTGCTGGAGCTGGCCTTCACGGACGGCCCCGGCGACCCGGCCCGCTCCCGGACCGGCCCCCGTTCATCGCGGGAGGAGCGGGACGCCACCCGCCCGTGGCCGCTGCCGGGGCTGGCCGGGACGGACCCGGCGTGGAACGCGGTGTCCCGCGCGGTGTCGCGCTGCGCCCGGGAGCGGACGCCGCTGCTGCTGCACGGTGAGACCGGGACGGGGAAGTCCGCCCTGGTCCGTGCCGCGCACGCGCTCACCGGCGCGGCCTCGGCGCCCGTGCTCCTGGACGCCGGCGCCCCGCGGCCGGCCGTCACCGACGCGGTCTCGGCGCCCACACCGGTGAACGCCGGAACCCCGCGGCCGGCCGCCGACGGGGAGGATCTTGCGGCCGCCCTGCGCGCGGCGCCCGCCGGGCCGGGGCGGGCCCTGGTCCTGCGCAACGTCGACGCCGTGGCCCCCGGGGAGGCGGCCGCCGTCGCCCGCGCCCTGGACGCCGCGGCGGCGCGGGGCACCTGGATCGTGGGCACGCTCCACGGGGCGGCGGGCGTACCGGAGCCGTTGCGGCGCTGTTTCACCGAGGCGGCGGCGGTCCCCGCCCTGCGGCACCGTCTCGCGGACCTCCCGGCCCTGGCCGGCTGTCTGCTGCGGCGCGTCGGCGCGGGCGTGGAGTGCGCGCCGGAGGTCCTGCCCCTGCTGCGCCGGCACGACTGGCCCGGCAACGTCCGTCAGCTCGGCGAGGTGCTGACCAAGGCCGCCGCGGGCCGCCGCACGTACCGGATCGAGCTGCGCGACCTGCCGCCGTCCCTGCACAGCCCCGGCAGCCGGTCCCTGAGCGCCTGGGAGGCGTCCGAGCGCGACACCCTGGTGCAGGCCCTGCTGGACGCGGACGGCAACAAGCTGCTGGCCGCCCAGCGCCTCGGCATCTCCCGCACGACGATCTACCGCAAGATGCGCGCCTACGGCATCACCCTCCCCGCCCGCTCCTGACGGCACCGGCGGGCGTCAGCCGGTGGCCGGAGCGGCGGCGTACTCCTCGTCGGTGACGGGCGTGAGCCAGTGGACGGCGTCGTGGTCGGCGTCCGCCTCGTTGATGGACGGGGCGCGCGGAGCGCAGGGCCTGCCGCATGAACCGGGACTCACCATGACCGTCCACACCGCCGAACCCGGCTCCCCCTCGGAAGAGGGGCTGCGCCTGCTCGCCTCCCTGGCCGCCACCGAGGACGCCGGCCCACGGACCCGTCACCCCACGGGCCGGACGGAACCGGGCGGGGCGTCGGCACAGCCCTGACCCGGACGACCGTCCAGCCCGTGGACCACGGGCACCGGGCCGGTCCCGGGTCCCGGGCGCGCGCGCCCACCGCCGGGGGACGACCGGCACCCGACCTGCGGGTCCGGGCCCGCTGCCGAGGGGTGACCTCACGCTGCCTCCGCGGTCTCCGGGCACGGCACGCCTGCCGACCGCGCCCGGCGCCGCGGATGTGAGACTGGGCGGATGCTCCTACAGTTCATGACCGCGGTCGGTGTCCTGGCTGTGCTGACCATGGTGCCCGGCCCGGACATGGCCGTCGTGACCAGGCGGGCCGTCGCCTCCGGCTGGCAGGACGGGCTGCGGACCGTGGGCGGGATCACCGCGGGGCTGCTGGTGTGGGGCGTGCTCGCGGTGGCCGGTCTCGCCGCCGTCCTGGCCGCGTCCGCCACCGCGTACACGGTGGTCAAACTCGCCGGAGCCGTCTACCTGGTCCTCCTCGGTGTCCAGGCGCTGCGCCAGAGCCGGCGCGACCGTGCGCAGGCACCGGCAGCGGCCGTCGCCCCGCCCCGCGGCAACCCGTGGCGGACCGGCCTGGTGAGCAACGTCCTCAACCCCAAGATCGCCGTCTTCTACACGGGACTGCTGCCGACGCTGACCCCGGCCGGCGTGCCCCCGCACACCGGTATGGCCCTGCTGGTCCTCGTCCACACGCTGCTCACCGCGGTCTGGCTAGGCGGATACGTGCTGCTGCTGTCCAAGGCCCGCGCCTTCTTCGAGAAGCCGGCCGTACGCCAGGGCTTGGACCGGGTGACCGGGGTCGTACTGATCGGTTTCGGGCTGAAGGTCGCCACGACCCAGCCCTGAGCGGCGGTGACGTGGAGCTCTCGCGCGCGTACGCCGAAGGTGCCGCGCCCACCAGGACCCTGAGAGGAACAGCACGATGACGAACGACGACGACCCGGTACTCGATGACCCGGTGGGCCAATCGCTCGGTGGCCGGCACACGCACCTCGCCCGACGCCACGGCCGGGCCGTCACCTACCTCACGGACGTGGCGACCTTCTCCGCCGTGTCCACCGACCCGGACGCGAGGGACTGGGCCGACCTCGCCGAGCTGCTCGGTCCCGGCGCCTTCGCCGACATGTTCAGCTGCCCGGCCCTCCCGCCGTCGCACTGGGAGCCGGTGTTCACCCTCGAGGGCCGTCAGCTGATCCGGCCCGTCGGCGACCGCCCCGACCGCACCGGCACGGAGCCCGGCACCGATGTGGTCGAACTGGGCGCGGACAGCGTGCCCGAGATGCTCGATCTCGTCGCGCGGACCGAGCCGGGGCCCTTCTGGCCGCGCACCCGTGAACTCGGCACCTACCTGGGTGTCCGGGTCGACGGCACCCTGGTGGCGATGGCCGGGGAGCGCCTGCGCCCTCCGGGATGGACCGAGATCAGCGCCGTCTGCACCGCCCCCGACGCACGCGGGCAGGGCCACGCCGCCCGCCTGGTCGGTGCGCTCGCCGACCGCATCGTGGCCCGCGGCGAACGCCCCTTCCTGCATGTGGCCGAGACGAACACCGCCGCGATCGCGTTGTACGAGCGGCTCGGTTTCACGACCCGCAGGCAGGTGACGTTCCGGGGCTTCCGTACGCCCTGACGGCGTGGCGGGTGCGGCGGGAGGCGCAGACGTGGGCGGCGTCATCGGTGGCCGGGCACCGAGGCGGTCCCGGGTGCGGAGGCGGACGTGGGCGCCGAGGCCGTCGCGGGCATCGCGGTCCCGTCCGCCGGCAGGTCCAGGCCGCGAGAGGTGACCGTCCGTACCGTGCCCTCGGCCAGGCGGTAGGTCAGGCCGACGACCGCCGTGCGTCCGGAGGCGACCCGGTCGGCCAGTTCCTGGGAGCGGTCCATGACGAGGTCGACGGTGTGGCGGACGTGCGTGGCGATGAACTCGTCCTCCTCGCTCACCCCGGCGGCCTGGGCGGCCAGCACGCTGGGGGTCACCCGCTCGATGACGTCCCGCAGGTAACCGGGGGCGGGCGCACCGTCCCTTACGGCGGCCCGGGTCGCCGCGACGGCGCCGCAGGCGTCGTGGCCGAGGACCACGACGAGCGGGCAGCCCAGCACGCTCACCCCGTACTCGATGCTGCCGAGGACCTCCGGTCCCACGGCGTGCCCGGCGGTGCGCACGACGAACAGGTCTCCCAGCCCCTGGTCGAAGATGATCTCGGCGGCCAGCCGGGAGTCGGAGCACCCGAGCAGCACGGCGTGCGGGTGCTGGGCGGACGCCGTGTCGGCACGGCGTACGGCGTCCTGGTTGGGGTGCCGGGGCGTGGCGGCGGCGAAGCGCCGGTTGCCGGCGGTGAGCAGGTCGAAGGCTTCGCGTGGGGTGGCCGGGGCCACCGGGCTGGCGTCACTCATGGGCCGCAGGTTACGTACAGAGCTTCTGCTCGGCCGCATCGGAGTGCGCCGATCGGGTGCAGGCCCGGGGAGCGGGCAGAAGCCTCACCCGCCGGAACAGCCGGACCCGCCGCGCCCACCGCCCCGGCGTCCAGCCGCCCGTGCGCGGCCCGTTACGGCCACCGGGCACCGGGCACTCGCCGCCCATGGCATCCACACAGGGAACGCACCGTTCGCGCGGTTCCGGACGAGGGCCGGCCGCGTCCATGGCGATCGGTGTCGCGGCGGGCGTGACGGCCGCGGCCGGTCTCCTGCTCGGCCGCAAGGCGGCCACGATGAGCAAGGTGGGCGAGGGACACCCGCTCAAGCACCGCGCGCTGGACCTGGCGGCCGGCGCGATGCAGACGAAGTACCCGCTCGACGCGATGAGCACCTACCTCAACGGCTTCCACATGTACGCCGACGACATGGGCCGCCAGGTGGAAGCCACGCACTTCTGCATCCATCTCCGGCACGACCTGCACCAGTGCGTGATCTTCGACCGCAACGCGCCCGACGCCCGTCTGATCGGCATCGAGTACATCATCAGCGAGGAGCGCTTCCGGTCCCTGCCCGAGGACGAGAAACGGCTGTGGCACAGCCACCACTACGAGGTGAAGTCGGGCACGCTCACCGCCCCCGGCATCCCCGACCTGGCCGAACACGCCTACGTCGAGGACCTCGTGACCACGTATGGCAAGACCTTCCACACATGGCAGTACGACCGCGACGACTTCCCGTACGGCATCCCGCAACTGATGATGGGCTTCACCGGGGACGGGCAGGCCGCGGAGGAGATGATCCGGGCCCGGGACGACAGGCTGGGCGTTTCCACGTCCCGCAAGCGGCGGAACCGGGCGGACATCCCCATGCCGGACGTGGCACCGGGCGCCAACGCGTGGGAGAGCGGCAGGACCGTACAGACCCGTATCGAGGACATGGACTTCAGGCGCTGACCGTCCCGCGCCCCCGTCGGCGCCCCCGTCGGCGCCCCCCGTCGGCGTCCGCCCCCGGACGCATGGCGGGCCGTGGCTCAGGCGTCGATGATCAGGCGTCGATGATGACGGGGATGATGAGGGGCTTGCGGCGGTGGGTGCGGAACGCCCAGTTCGCCACGGCACGGGCGAGGAGCTGTTCGAGCTGGCGTGCGTCCCCCACGCCTTCCTCGGCCGCGGTGGCCAGGGTCTTCTCGATGACGGGGACGACCGGCTCGAAGGTGGTGTCGTCGTGGACGAAGCCGCGGGCCAGGAAGTCGGGGGCCTCGGCCAGCGCGCCGGTGTCCGCGTCCACGATCGCCACCACCGTGACGACGCCTTCCTCGGCGAGGGTGAGGCGGTCCTTCAGGGACGCCTCGGTGGCGCCGCCGACCTCCATGCCGTCCACGTAGACGTTGCCCGCGGGGACCTTGCCGGTGATGGAGGCACGCCCGTCGACGAGGTCGACCACGACACCGTCCTCGGCGATGACGACCCGCTCGGGGTCCACGCCGGTACGGATCGCGAGGTCCGCGTTGGCCCGCAGGTGACGGAACTCGCCGTGCACGGGCATGACGTTGCGGGGTTTGACGATGTTGTAGCAGTAGACGAGTTCGCCGGCGCTGGCGTGCCCGGAGACGTGCACCTTGGCGTTGCCCTTGTGGACCACGTGGGCGCCCCATCGGGTGAGTCCGTTGATCACCCGGTAGATGGCGTTCTCGTTGCCGGGGATGAGCGAGCTGGCGAGCAGGACGGTGTCGCCCTCGCCGATGCGGATCTGGTGGTCGCGGTTGGCCATCCGGGAGAGCGCGGCCATCGGTTCGCCCTGGGAGCCGGTGCACACCAGGGTGATCCTGTGGTCCGGGAGCTTCTCCAGCTCCTTCGTGCTCACGACCAGACCGGACGGGACCTTCAGATAGCCCAGGTCACGGGCGATGCCCATGTTGCGGACCATCGAGCGGCCGACGAAGGCGACCTTGCGGCCGTACTGGTGGGCGGCGTCCAGGACCTGCTGGATGCGGTGCACATGGCTGGCGAAGCTGGAGACGATGACCCGGCGCGGCGCGGTGCGCATCACCTGCTCGATCGCCGGGTTCAGCTCACGCTCGGAGGTGGTGAAGCCGGGCACCTCGGCATTGGTGGAGTCGGTGAGGAACAGGTCCACGCCCTCCTCGCCGAGGCGGGCGAAGGCGCGCAGATCGGTGATGCGTTCGTCGAGAGGGAACTGGTCCATCTTGAAGTCACCGGTGTGCAGCACCATCCCCGCGCCGGTGCGGATCGCGACCGCGAGGCTGTCCGGGATGGAGTGGTTGACCGCCACGAACTCACAGTCGTAGGGCCCGAAGCGGCGCCGGTCGCCCTCGCGCACGCGCACCGTGCGGGGCCGGATGCCGTGTTCCTTGAGCTTGGCCTCCAGGAACGCCAGCGTCAGCTTGGAGCCGACGACGGGAATGTCGGACCGCTCGCGCAGCAGGTACGGCACACCGCCGATGTGGTCCTCGTGGCCGTGGGTCAGTACCACGGCCACCACATCGTCCAGCCGGTCCCGGATCGATGTGAAGTCCGGCAGGATCACGTCCACGCCGGGCTGGGTCTCCTCCGGGAACAGCACGCCGCAGTCCACGATCAGCAGCTTGCCTGCATGTTCGAAGACGGTCATGTTGCGACCGATCTCACCGAGGCCGCCCAAGGCGACGACTCGCAGCCCTCCTTCGGGGAGGGGAGGGGCGGCTTTCAGCTCGGGGTGCGGATGACTCATACCTTGACGCTACCGGAGAGTGGGGCGTGGTGATCCATTGCCTGTGCGATCTCTTCCTCTCGACGGGGTCGGGGCACCACGACGGGTGCCCCGAATCGATCGGACTACCCCGGCGGCCGAGCAGGGCCGTCCGGTCATGCCGTGCCCGACGTTGCGAGACCGACCTCCGGGGATCCCGTCACGGGCGGGCTTTTAGCATGATCGGATGGTTGCCGATGATGCTGAAAAGTCCGAGCCGGGACGGAAAGCTGTGTCCGGGGAGGCCGTAGTCGGTCCCCCCGGCGGATCACATCATGGCGATGCCGGGGAGAAGCCTCACCCGGTTGCCGATCTGGTCGAGTGGGCGGCCGACCTGGTCGAGCCGGTCAAGCCGAAGCTGCGTGGCTGGCTCCATGCCGCGATGGTCCCCGCCTCGTTGAGCGCCGGCATCGTCCTCGTCTGCCTGGCCCGGACCCCGCAGGCGACCCTGGTCTGCGCCGTGTACTCCGTCACCGCCTGGCTGCTGTTCGGGACGAGCGCCGTCTACCACCTGGGTACCTGGGGGCCGCTGGGCGAGGCCGTTCTGCGTCGTCTCGACCATGCCAACATCTTCCTGATCATCGCCGGTACCTGCACCCCTCTGGCTGTGCTCCTCCTCCCCCCTGACCGGCGAACCCTGCTGCTGTGGATCGTATGGACGGGGGCGCTGACCGGCATCGCCTTCCGTGTCCTGTGGGTCAACGCTCCCCGCTGGCTGTACACCCCCTGCTACCTGGCCCTGGGGTGGGCACCGGTGCGTTACCTGTCCGACTTCCTGCACACCGGCGGAGCGGCCGTTGCCACCCTGATAGTGACCGGCGGTCTCCTGTACAGCGCCGGCGCGGTGGTCTACGCCGTCCAACGCCCCGACCCCTCACCCCGCTGGTTCGGCTACCACGAGGTGTTCCACGCCCTCACCGTCGCGGCCTTCACCGCGCACTACATCGCCATCTCCCTCGCCGCCTACTGACCACGACGGCAGGCGCGTCCACTCCTGCGGCACGGTGCTCTCGCCGCACTCGCGGCCCGATCAACGACTGCGGCCGTACGGGGATGCCTTGGAGGTGGAGGAGAGGCGGCGTATACGACGGTGATCTGTGGAACGTACGACGGTGATCTGTGGAACGCGTGGAGGGGCCTTGGTGCCGTACGGCACCAAGGCCCCGAAGGAACCGCGACACCATCTGCCGGCCCTGGTGCTGCGCCGGCCTTCTGTCTCCGCCCAGCCGTCCGCTACTCCGACGGGGGTACGGGGATCGCGGATCGGAACCGCGTACTGCCGGTACTGCGACCGCGTCAAACGCGGTCCTGCTCCCGGCGGCCCCCTCCGGCACCAGGGATCCGTGTGTGCCCCTCCTGCCCGGGAGTGCCACCACCCGGGTACGCCCGGACGGGCCGGTGCATAGAATCTGATCTCATGCCGAAGCCTGACGAGCTGATCGTTGACATCGCCGCCCTTGTGGAGTCCGGACAGAGCAATCAGATGTCCCTGACCGTGGTCACCGGTGGTGCTGTCATCACCGGTCGGCTGGCCCCCGAGGCCAAATGGAGGCAGAGGGTGTCGGAGGTGCTGACGGACTCCGCCGACCTGAGCGCGTTCTCCGCCGTCTTCGACACCCCCGCGAAGAAGGACGGGCCGCCCACGCATCTGCACTTCCATGTCGCGCGGATCCTTCAGGGCACGGTGGGGATCCCGGAGACGGGCGGGATGTACCGCGTCGCGATCGAGGACGTCAGCGCCTGGACCGTCGGCGACTTCAGCTACTCCGACCACTGACCCACTGACCCGCCGCCGCGTCGAGACCGGCACGGCACGCAGTGAGGGTCCTACCGGCGCGCGCCGGTAGGACCCTCACTGCTCTGTTCGGCTCGTGCCTGCCCGTCGGTCAGACGGACAGGGGGGTGCCGAGCATCGCGGAAGCCCGCCGCAACGGGCTTTCGACGCGCGCGGGTGCGACCTCGGGGAGGGCGCGACAGGTGAAGCCGAGCCGGGACATGGCCCGGAGGACTTCGCCGGCGCTGAAATCACGGCGGTCCTGGCGGGTGATGACCTGGCCGACCTGCTTGACGGGATAGCGGCGCCGTCCGATGATCACGAACTCGCCGGTGACCGGTTCGGGCTTGACGCCCTTCATCGATTCCAGCACGCCGCTCCTGGTCAGGTCGAACGGGAAGCGGGCGATGACACAGCGCATGATGCCTCACAGGGAGAAGGAGAGACGGGGCCGGCCGTCGTGGAGCGGTTCAGCGGGAGAGGGCGAGGACGCCCAGAGCGTTGCCGTGTTCGTCGACCACGGGCAGGGCGCCGAGCCGGCGACGGCGCATCGCCCGTTCGGCTTCGGCCCTCGTGGTCGACGGAGAGGCGAAGGGCCCGATGACGTCGGCGATGTCACGCAGGCGAATCAGGTCCGTGTATCCGGAACCGTCACGAACGGTTGTGAGCCTGGTCCGGGTGACCAGGCCGGTGCACAGACCGTCCTCGTCGCAGACGACCAGATGACCCGTACGGGCGGCGGCCATCACGGACAGTGCGACCTCCACGGTCATGTCCTCCCAGACCTGCGGTCCGGCCGCGTCCATGGTGTCGACCACCGTGCCGTGCGTGGGCTGGGCGCTCGCCGGGCGGCTCTGCGCGTGTACCAGCGTCAAGGGGGTCCCTCCTGCGGAGTCGGGTCGGCTTCCTGATCACGAAGGTCCTATGCGGCCGCCCCGGCCGTGGACCGCCCTGCGGATGCGCGGCGGGCCGCCGAAGCAGGGCGTCGTCGGCCGCGTGAAGTGGCGCCGCGCTTCTTGGGGCGTTCGACCACCGGTGCGGTGATGACGACCGGGATGCCGGACGGGGTCTGGGCGCCGGTGATGCGGTGCAGGGTCTCTTCGCCGGCGCGGACCTGGGTGGTCTGCGGGACGATCCCGGCCGCTGCCATGAAACGGGCCATACCGCGGCGCTGGTTCGGGGTGACCAGGGTGACGACGCTGCCGGACTCGCCGGCACGGGCCGTACGGCCGCCGCGGTGGAGGTAGTCCTTGTGGTCGGTCGGCGGGTCGACGTTGACGACGAGGTCGAGGTTGTCGACGTGAATGCCGCGCGCCGCGACATTGGTCGCCACCAGCACGTTGACGTGCCCGGTCTTGAACTGCGCCAGCGTGCGGGTGCGCTGCGGCTGCGACTTCCCGCCGTGCAGGGCGGCGGCCCGTACCCCGCTGCTCAAGAGGTGCTCCGTGAGGCGGTCGACGGCGTGCTTGGTGTCGAGGAACATGATCACGCGGCCGTCGCGTGCGGCGATCTCGGTGGTGGCCGTGTGCTTGTCGGCGCCGTGGACATGCAGCACGTGGTGCTCCATCGTCGTGACCGCGCCGGCCGAGGGATCGACGGAGTGCACGACCGGGTCGCTGAGGTAGCGGCGCACGAGCAGGTCGACGTTGCGGTCGAGGGTCGCGGAGAACAGCATGCGCTGGCCCTCGGGACGGACCTGGTCGAGAAGGGCGGTGACCTGCGGCATGAAGCCCATGTCGGCCATCTGGTCGGCCTCGTCGAGGACGGTGATGGAGACCTGGTCGAGCCGGCAGTCGCCGCGGTCGATGAGGTCCTTGAGACGTCCCGGTGTGGCGACGACGACCTCGGCGCCACCGCGCAGCGCGCTCGCCTGCCTGCCGATCGGCATCCCGCCCACCACCGTGGCCAGCCGCAGCTTCACGGAGCGGGCGTACGGGGCGAGCGCGTCCGTGACCTGCTGCGCCAGCTCACGCGTCGGTACGAGGATCAGCCCCAGCGGCTGCCTGGCCTCGGCACGCTGCCCGGCCGTACGGGCCAGCAGCGCCAGACCGAAGGCGAGGGTCTTGCCGGAGCCGGTGCGCCCGCGGCCGAGGACGTCCCGGCCGACGAGGGAGTTCGGCAGGGTCGCGGCCTGGATCGGGAACGGCACGGTCACGCCTTGCGAACCGAGCGCGGCCAGCAGCTCCCGGGGCATGTCGAGATCGGCGAAGTCCTCCACGGCGGGAAGCGCGGGGGTGATCGTCTTGGGGAGGGCGAACTCCCCTCGGACCGAGGCGGGCCGGCGGCCGTAGTCACCGGAGCGGCTCGGCCCGCCGGACCGGCGCGGGGCCGACGAGCCGTATCGGCTGCCGCCCCTTCCGGAGTCGGCACTGCCGTTACGGGTGCGGGCGAAGCGGTCGTTCGTGCGTGTGCGGTTCATGCGGAACCTTCCTCGATGCGGCACATATCAAGGAATTCCCGCAGCGATGAGCAGCACGGAGGAATCGCAAGAATGAACCGGTGGAGCGGAAAAGCGGATCTGGCCGACGGAAAACTCGTGCGGGCGCAGGCGCTGAAATGAGTGACGCGAAGTGGCGCAATGTTCGGGCGTCCACCGCGATAAAGCCATGAAGGGTTGCGTGCATCCCTGAGGCATGCTTCGTATGCGGCGAGCATACGGGTTTCCTGTTTTTCGTCCACAGTCGCGAACACTGCGGGAAACGCCAGCAGCTGGGGCCCGCACCCCGAAGGATGCGGGCCCCAGCTACAAAGTGCGCGTGAGCGTCAGGCGAGAACGATGTTCTCGGCCGTCGGGCCCTTCTGACCCTGCGCGATGTCGAAGGTCACCTTCTGGCCCTCGATCAGCTCACGGAAGCCCTGGGCGGCGATGTTCGAGTAGTGGGCGAACACGTCAGCGCCGCCACCGTCCTGCTCGATGAAGCCGAAGCCCTTTTCCGCGTTGAACCACTTCACGGTACCAGCAGCCATGTCATTTCTCCTTTGGGGCAGTGCCTCGGGATCCACACTGCGCGGACCCCGTGTCGCCGCGATGATCACCCCGTCCGGAAAAGGACCGGATAACAAAAGTGCTTCCAGCGGCACAGGCGCCGCCCGGAGGCACTTGAAGTTTTTGGGAACCACAACTGCAACTGAGATCGACAGTAGCACGCCGCAGCGGCCTGCGTACGGTGAAGAATCCCACGCCACTTAATGCGACAGAGAATCTGTCCGCATGTTCCGTTGAAATCTCAGCTCGCGGGCACATATTTTGCCCAGCCAGAGCGCAACGTTCCGGGGAGTTCTGGGGCGCGCCCGGGCCCGCCGCCATGGGGCGCTCCGGCTCCCGGCGCCTGCCCCGTGAGAACCGACCGAGGACTGCGAGACGAAAATTCTTGGACGAGGTGATCAGTTGTCGGGTTTCTTCTTCGAGCGCCGAGGGGCGGCGGCCCGGGTGGGGCGAGCGCCGGCCTCGATCTGCTGGGCGTACACGGCGTTCGTCACCAGCTCGCGCGCGTATGCGGCGTCCAGTCGGCCGGGGCGGAAGAGGATGCGGTACATGATCGGCGCCACGACACGGTCGATCACCAGGTCCGTCTCGGGCACCGGCTCCCCCCGCCGCACCGCACGGGCCAACACGGCGTCGATCTGCTCTGCGGCATACGCCGAACACTGACCGGCATTGGTTCCGTCGGGGTCGCCGAGCAGGGCGTCCCGGATGTAGGCGCGCCCGGGCGGCGAGGCCATCTCGTCGAGGAACTGTTCCGCCCACGCGTCGAGATCGGCCCGCAGGCTTCCGAGATCGGCCGGATCCGTTTCCGGGCGCAGTCGTTCGACGGCCACGTCGGACAGGAGTTCCTGCAGGTCGCCCCAACGACGGTAGATCGTGGAGGGGGTCACGCCCGCCCGAGCGGCCACCATCGGGACCGTGAGCGCGTCGCGGCCCACCTCCCCTACGAGTTCATGTACCGCCGCGTGGACGGACTCCTGTACGCGTGCGCTGCGCCCGCCGGGGCGGACCATGGGCTTGGGACTCACGCGGTCCACCCTAATGCGATTTTGTTGCTTCTAGGCGGTGGCCGGCGTCGGCGACCCGCAGGGCTACGTGTCCGGGCGCCCGAGCACGGCGGACGCCCCTGCGGCGACGCGACCGCATGCCGGCGGGAACGTCCGCCTTCCCTCAGGCAGCGAGGGGAGCAAGCCGCCCCGCGCCGGCCACCGACTCCTCGTAGACCCGGCCCACGCGGAGCACCGTCGCGTCGTGGAAGGGGCGCGCCATCAGCTGCATGCCGATCGGCAGTCCGGCGCGGTCGTGACCGACCGGCAGGGTGAGGGCCGGGACGCCGGTGATGTTGGCCGGGGCACAGAGGCGGACGTAGCTGTCCGACACGGCCTCGGTCGTGCCATCGACCCACTCGACGGCTTCCTGCCCCGCCTCGACGGCGGTCATCGGCACCGTCGGCGCGGCGAGGACGTCGATTGCGTCGAACATGCGGGCCCAGGCGTCTCGCATCAAGGTGCGGGCCCGCTGGGCGCGGAGGTAGTCGCCCGCGGAGGTGAGTTCGCCGGCCTCCAGCAGGATGCGCACGTCCGCCGCGTACAGGTCGGGGGTGGCCCGCAGCGACCGCTCGTGGTAGGCGGTGGCCTCGGGAACCATCAGCCCCCACTGGACGGCCTGGATGTAGCGCGCCATCGGGATCTCGACGTCGACGAGCTCCGCCCCCAGCTCCGCCAGCCGTTCGATCGCGCCGCGTACGGACTCCTCGACCTCGGGCGTGACCCGGTCGAAGTAGTGGTTTCGCGGTACGCCGACCTTCAATCCTCGCAGGTCGCCTCCCGGGAAGCGGTCCAGCACCGGGCCGGGCACGCTCGCCGGGTCGCGCGGGTCGCGGCCGGCGGTCGCCGACAGCACCAGCGCGACGTCCTGGACGGTGCGGGCGAGAGGGCCCACGTGGTCCAGGGACCAGGACAGCGAGGTCACGCCCGTGCGGGGGACCAGGCCGTAGGTCGGCTTGAGGCCCACCACGCCGTTCAGGGCCGCGGGGACCCGGATGGAACCGCCCGTGTCCGTGCCCATGGCGAACGTCGCCCCGCCGGCGGCGACAGCCACCGCCGAGCCGCCGCTCGACCCGCCCGCGACCCGGCTGTGGTCCCAGGCGTTGTTCGTCTGCGGAGTGGTCAGGCCGTAGGCGAACTCGTGCGTGTGCGTCTTGCCCAGGAGGACGGCCCCGGCGGCGCCGAGCCGTTCGGCCGCCCGGCTGTCGCGTTCCGCCACGTGCCCCGCCCGGACGTGCGAGCTCGCCGTGGTGGGCATCCCCTGTGCGTCGATCAGATCCTTGAGCGCCATGGGGATCCCGTGCAGCGGCCCGCGCGGTCCGCTTCCGGAGATCTCCCGTTCGGCACGGTGCGCTGCGGCCAGGGCCGCTTCGGCGGCGACGGTGACGTAGGCGCCCAGCCGTCCTTCGACGGCGGCGATACGGGCGAGCACCGATGCGGTGAGTTCGACGGGGGACAGCTCCCGTGCGCGCACCGCACGGGAGGCTTCGGTCAGCGACAGCTCAAACGGTTGCATCGGCGTTCCCCCGTCCGGCTCGGTAGGAGGACGCGGGAGGGGTCTCGCCGAAATCGAGCTCGCGCAACGTGCTGATCACGGAGTGGATGTGGTTGGCCGTCATGGCCACTCCTTCGTGTCGGCCGTCCCCGAGGGGGAGCCCCGCCCGCAGCGCCCCTCGGGCTGCCTCTTGGGGGGTGAGTTCGCTGGTCATGGCTTCCTTCCGGATCCGTGCGGCGCGACGGGCCGGGCAGGTACAGGTCCTCCGACCACCGCAAAAGCGAATCGTTTGCTTTAGCCGATCGTAGGATCTACGGTGCCTTAAAGCAAACCAGTCGCTTTTAGCACGGGAAGGACCCTCATGCAGAGCGTCCCCGCGGGCCTCGCGCCTCCCCGCACCTCCCCCTCCGGACGTCTGCCGTTCGCACTGCACGCCTCGATCCTGATCGCGCTGCTCGCCGCATCCAGCGCGCCGACCCCGCTGTACCCCCGCTACCAGGCTCAGTGGCAGTTGTCGTCCCTCGACATCACCGTGGTCTTCAGCGCCTACGCCCTGGCGCTCCTGATCGCACTGCTGACCACCGGAACCCTTTCCGACCATGTCGGACGCCGCCCCGTGCTCCTGGGCGCGCTCGCGGTCCAGGTCGCCTCCATGGCACTGTTCGCGACGGCCGGCGGCCTGACCACCCTGATCGGCGCCCGCGTGCTGCAGGGCATCGCGACCGGCGTGGCGACCAGCGCGGCAGGTGCGGCTCTCCTCGACCTGGAAGACCCCGCCCGGCCGGGTCGCCCCGCTCTGGCCAACAGCATCGCGCCGGTGACGGGCATGGCGGCCGGCGTCCTGGCAGCCACCCTCATGGTGCGCTTCGCCCCCGTTCCGACGATCACGGTGTACGCGGCCCTGATCGCCGTGTTCGCCGCGCAGGCCATCGCCCTCGTCTCGACGTCCGAGACCGTCCGCCGCCGTCCCGGAGCACTGCGCTCGACGCGGCCCCACCTGGCGCTGCCGCCGGCGGCCGCCCACGCTCTCCTGCTCAACGGCGCCGGCGTCGTCGCCGTCTGGGCACTCGGCGGCTTCTACTCGTCCCTGGGACCGGGCTTCACACGGCTCATCTCCCCCGACGGACCCGGATACGCCGGCGGCATGGTCTTCTTCACGCTGACGGCCGTCGCCGCCCCGACGGTGTACTTCACGCGCAGGATGCGTGCCGACGTCTGCGCTCTTCTCGGGAGCTGCGCGGTGATTCCGGCGGCCGTCCTGACCCTGGGTGCCCTCCATTTCGCCGGCCCCGTACTTCTCTTCGCCGGGGCGGCGCTGGCCGGGTTCGGCTTCGGAGCCGTCTCCCAGGGTGCGCTGCGCGCGGTCGTCGACTCGGTCCCGGCCCGGGAGAAGGGCGGCACGCTCGCCTCCTTCCACGTACTCAGCTACCTGGCGATGAGTCTGCCCGCCATCGGCGCCGGCGCCCTCACCGCCGGCTTCGGGCTGCGTGCGGCAGCACTGGCCCATGCCGGCTGCGTGGCCGTACTGGCGACCGTCGCGGTCGCGACCCTGACCGCGCCGCTGCGCGGTCGGCGCCGGACACCGTCCCCGGACGCCCACTCCCGCCCGGCAACGAGCAACTGCACATCTGCCTCACCCGACACACACGCCCCAGACGTCTCGGTCCTCGCGACCCATGACAGGTAAGGAAAGTCGCCGTGTTCACCTCATCACACACGACCAAGTCCACTACTCCCCCCGCCTCTTCCTGGACGGTGGGCGACCACACCGTACGACGCATCGACGAAGTGGTCCTGCCCGCCCGGACCGGTCCGTGGCTGCTGCCCGGGGCGACCCCTGACCTCGTGAGCCGGACTCCCTGGCTGAGCCCCGAATTCGCCGACGAGCAAGGCGTCCTGCGCCTGGCGAGTCACAGCTTCGCCGTCGAGGTGGACGGCATGCGGGTGCTGGTGGACACCGGCATCGGAAACGGGAAGCGGCGCGCCAACCCCGCCTGGCACAACCTGAACAGCGACTACGAGGCACGGCTACGGGCGGCGGGCTTCGCGCCGGAGAGCGTCGACGTCGTGGTCCTGACCCACCTCCACGCCGACCACGTGGGGTGGAACACGCGTGCCGAGGGCGACGCCTGGGTGCCGACCTTCCCGAACGCGCGCTATCTCACCTCACGCATCGAGTGGGACTACTGGGCGGGTGTCGACATGGAGGAGGCGCGTCGGCAGATGTTCCGGGACTCGGTCCATCCCGTCCGGGAAGCAGGTCTGTTCGACCTCATCGATGTCGCGGACGAGGGCACGGACGTCGCGCCGGGAATCCGTCTGCTGCCCACCCCCGGCCACACACCGGGGCAGGTGGCGGTGGAACTGAGCAGCCGCGGCGAGACCGCGTTGGTCACCGGCGACAGCATCCACCACCCGGTCCAGATGGCGCATCCGGAGCTCTGCAGCTGTGTGGACGTCGCTCCCGAACTCGCGGCCAGGACCCGGAACCAGGTGCTCGGCTCACTGGCCGGTACGTCGACTCTCCTGCTCGGGAGCCACTTCCCGCCGCCGACCGCCGGACACGTGCTGCGCGAGGACGGCGGGTACCGACTGGTCCCGGCTCCCCCAGGGGCCACGCCCATCGGCGGCTGAAGCGGATCGGAGCACCCGGGACGTACCGCGCACCGAGTCGCACCGAGTCCGTGCGGGTGACGTCCTGGGCGTCCGCGACCGGACGATCCGGGAGCGGCCATGAGACTCCTCCGGCAGGCGCTCCGTCGCCACCGGGGCGTCAGGTGAACGCCAACGCCCCATGTGCGATGCTTCGTCGCCTTTACCACATGTGACCAGCGGAAGTCATCTCTCCGTTTCTCCGGTGTGGCTGGTTATGATCGGTACATCACGTCGCGTCAAAGCCGAACCGGACTTCCCCCAGTTCTGAACGCAGAACTGCGTCCGGTCTCGGCGGTCGGGCCGTCCCCCTGGTTCCCCGCTCTCCGAGGACTGATGTCTCCCATAGAAACCGAAGGCACACGAGGGCAGCTGACGGCTCGTCGGCGGCGTACTCCGCGCCTGCGTACGCTGCTCATTTGGCTGGCCATCATCCCTATCCTGGCGATGAGCGCCCAAGTGGCCATGACCGCACAGCCGCTGGTACACCAGTCAAAGCAACTACGCGCTGATGTGGCAGTCGCTGAGCGGACCGATGTACCCCTGACCAGGCTGATGGTCGAACTCCAGGCTGAGCGGACGATGACCGCCACACGGTGGGCGAGCGGCTCCGTGTCCGAGAAGGAGCTGCGCGAGCAGCGCGCGGCCACGGACCGGGCCGCGGACGAGTTCCGCCGGGCGGCGGACGGAGCTCTGGCGGCGACCGGGCGCGAAAACGATCATTACGTCACGGAGCTGAAGCACAGCCTCGCGGATCTGGCCGCGTTCCGCGAGCGCGCGGACGCCCGCAGCGGGGACGCGGACCGGACGATCGGCTACTACTCCGACCTCGTCGACCACATCATCCGGGTGTACCAGAACGAGTTCAGCCATGCGGAAGACGCCGAGCTCATCCAGGAGAGCGGCCTGGTCGTCACGGTGTTCACGGTGACCGAGATGGTGGCACGCGAGACCACCATCCTCGCCATGGCCGGGCCGTCCAGGCGTCTGAGCCCTTCCGGGTTCGCCGAATTCGTCAACTCCGTCGGATCCCAGCGGTACCAGTACGACGAGTGGGTCGCGCCGTATCTGACGACCGAGGACAAAGCGGCCTACGACCAGGTCTTCGCCTCGGACGGCTGGAAGACGAAGGTCCGCCTCGAGGACGTGGTCATCTCCGACCACCAGAGCACCGCGTCCGGCATCGAGCTGCCCGAGGAAGCTGACGCCTGGCAGGCCGCGTACGACGAGTTCGCGCCGCGCCTTGCCGCGCTCAACGCGGAACAGGGGCGAGCACTGCTCGTGCACGCCGACGCCAAGGCCACGCAGTTGGAGAACGAGGTCATCTGGCTGATCGTCGGAAACGGCGCGGCCGTCATCGCCGTCGCGGCCGTCATCGTGCTCACCACGCGCTCCGTGCTCCGCCGCCTGCGCGGTCTGCACCAACGTACGGTGGCCATTGCCGAGGACACGCTGCCGGACGTCGTTGCCCGGCTCCAGCGCGGGCAGCCCGTCGACGACGACGCGCTGCCCGCGGTGAGCGGGGACCGGGACGAGGTCGGACGTATCAGCGACGCGTTCGCCCGGGTCGTCTCCGTATCCGTCGACGGGCATGCGCGGCTCGCGGCCGAGCGTCAGGGTTTCGGTATGTTCGCCGCGGGCATCGCCTCGCGCACCGGAAACCTGGTCAGCCGCCAGTTGGCCCTCACCGACGAACTGCAGGACGCCTTCGGGCACGACGAGGAGCTTCTCGCCCGGTTGATGCGATCCGACCAGTTGACGGTGGGCATGCGGCGGCAGATCGAGAACCTGCTCATCCTGGCAGGTGGGGAGATCCCCGATCCGCACACCGAGCCCATGCGCGTCGCCGACCTGCTGCGCGAGGCCGCGGCGGAAGTCGAGGACTTCCGGCGGATCGAGCGCCAGGCCCTGGACGAGATCAGCGTGGCACCGCGGGTGATCAGCGAGATCAGCCACCTCCTGGCGGAACTCCTGGACAACGCCACCCGGTTCTCCCCGCCGCAGTCGAAGGTGGTCATCCGTGCCGAACTGGTGACGGACGGGCTGTCGGTCGACATCGAGGACCGCGGGCCTCGGGTGACCGCCGCCACCTACGAGGAGATGAACGGGCGTCTGCACTCGGCCCCGCCGTATGCCGTCCTGGCGGAGAACGCGCACCGGCTCGGGCTGTTCGTGGTCGGCCACATCGCCGAACAGCTCGGGGCCACAGTGACGCTGCGCCGCTCGGTGTACGGGGGGACGTCGGCCGTGGTGATCCTCCCCAAGGAACTCCTCGTGCCGACCGAACCGGTCCGGGCGGGAAAGGAAGCGCCCCGCGCGGCGATGCCCGCCCCGGCACCGGGCCCGTTCGACGAACGCAAGCCCGAACTGGTCCTGCACGCGAAGACCAGGTCGGCCGCCCGCAGGACGCCGGAGCGCTTGCCCGAGCGGCCGGTGGAGAGCAAGCCGTCGGTTCCTTCCCCGACACGGAACGGTGACGCGAAGCCGGCCCTCCCGGAACGGATCCCACAGGCTCACATCGCCGAGCAGCTCCGCGCGCCGCACGCAGCGGAGACCGGCGTCCATCAGGACGCGGCGACACCCGAAGAAGTGGCCGACGCCTGGGCGGACTACGAACACGGGACTCAGACAGTGGAAGAAGAACTCCGACAGGATCAGCCATGACGACAACGAACGACATGATCTACAGCGTCCTGGACAACAACCTGAGCAGGATCGCCGGCATCAAGGGAGCCGTGCTCCTGTCCAACGACGGGATCAAGCTCAGCTCGTACGAGCTGGAACGGGACCAGGCGGAGCGCATAGCCGCCGCGTCCTCCGGCATCGCTTCCACGATGAAGGCGATATCCAGGGAGGTCGACGGCGGCCGGGTGATCCGTCAGCTGGTCGAGATGGACGACTGCTATCTCTGCATCGTCGGGTGCGGGGAGGGCAGCACGCTCATCGTGGTGACCTCCCGCAAGGCGCGGCTGGGGGAGCTGGGCGGTGAAGCCGTGCGCACCGCCCAGGCGCTCGGTGAGTGGCTGAGCACGCCTGATCGCGGCCAGGCGCAGCCGTCGTAATGGCGGACGAGCCCAGGCCGGGAGAGGGAGGCCACCGCCGGACGCGGCTGTACGCGCTGACCGATGGACGTACGGCGGCTGCACACACCGCCCTCACCATGGACACCACGATCACGGCTGTGGCCGTCGCGGACGGCCACAGCGGCCTGCCCAGCGAGTGGCAGGCCATCCTCGCGATGTGCTCGCCTCCGGGCGGCCTGGCGGTCGCCGAGATCGCGGCGCGCATGCGCATGCGCCTCACTCCCATGACGCTTCTTCTCGGCGAACTCGCGGAGCGGGGGCTGATCGAGCACCGGCCACCCCTGGAAGGGGCCGAGACCACCAATGTCCACCTGCTCATGAGAATCAGGGACAACCTTGCCTGGATATGACGCCCCTGCCCGTGAAGCGGCCCCCGTCAAGATCCTCATCGCTGGGGGATTCGGCGTCGGCAAGACGACCCTGATCGAGACGGTCTCCGAGATCGAGCCGTTGCGCACCGAGGAGCGGCTGACGAGCGCGGGCGTCGGCGTCGACGACCTCGACGGCATCGAGTCCAAGGCGGCCACCACCGTCGCGATGGACTTCGGCCGCATCACCCTCACCGAGGCACAGGTCGTGCTCTACCTGTTCGGCACACCTGGCCAGGAGCGCTTCTGGTTCATGTGGGACGACCTGCTGAACGGGGCACTCGGGGCGATCGTCCTCGTCGACACACGACGCCTCGACCGCAGTTTCCCGGCCGTCGACTTCTTCGAGAACCGAGGGGTTCCGTTCCTGGTCGCCGCGAACTGTTTCCACGGCGAACAGCCCTACACCGTCGAGGAGATCAGGGCGGCGCTGCATCTGCGTGACCCGAACACACCCATCCACTTGCTCGATGCCCGCCTCCGTGACGACGCGCGCGGTGCGCTGCTCTCGCTTCTGGACATGCTCATCGCCAAGGCCGGGGGCGCGGCGACCGGCTGACTTCGGCCTGCCACGTGGTGGCGTAGAGGTTCACGACCGCGACCGTGGACCCGGTCCAGGCCGCCGCCGCGTCGGCCGGCGAGGAGAACGTGCCGTCGTCCGGCGGGTCGGCTGGTACGGCACCGATGCGCACGCCCGTGGCGCCGAGGTCCTCGGCGCCAGAAAGCCGCAGGTCAGAGCCCCTTTGCAGCAGGCTCCAGAATCGCCACGCACTCCACGTGGTGCGTCATCGGAAAGATGTCGGCCTGGACGGAGGCATTAAAAGAGCAGGTCAGAGAGGCTTTCGGGTCCCGAATGAGGGCCAGCGGGCACCCGGAGCGTCAAATGAGCGTCACGGCCGTACGTCGGTTCGGAACGGACAATCTGGCATGGCATGGCCCCCCGCAATACGGCAGCATCCCCCCTGTCGTCCGCCACGGGAACGTCAGTTGCTCCGTCACGGGGGGGGTGTCAGTGGCGCGGCGCGTTGTCCCTCGGTTTTACGATCTGCCCATGACCCGACGTATCGGCCGGGGCGGACGCACGGCCGGGCGACGGACCCAGACGACGCGGCCGGCCCGGACAGATTGCCCTCCGACGCCGCTTACGCCCTGACCCGGATCGGACCGCTCCCGGCTACGGTAGACGCCCATGAACGCCTACGAGCAGGCCGTGCAACGCGCTCTCGCCATTACCGGCCACACCCACCTCACCGCCCGTCAGCTCGCCGCGCTCCTTGACCGCGTCGAGGAAGCCATCCCGCACGCACAACACCTCCAACGCCTCCACCCCGGACATGCCACCACCCGCAACCGCCTGCACGCCGCTGGCATGACCTGCGCACAGATTGGCCTCCACGACGACGGCGACCCGGAGTTCCTCGACGCGCTGCTGCAGGAACTCGCCCACGCATAAAGCCCGACAGCAGCCCACCTGGCTCGGGAGTACCGGGCCAGGGCGGGGAGCGTTGCGGTGCAGGGTCGTGCGCGCCAGCGCGGTGATGGTCGTTTTCTCCGCTGGGCCCCGCCAGGCGCTCTCTACCAGTCGCGGTCGAGGTCTCCAGTTTCTGTGTCGAGCAAACCTGGGAGCGTTGAGTCGGCACCGAGGCCGGCCCGCAAGAGCCAGTCGTACGTCCGGATTTCAATCCGGTCGTTCACGGAATGGCGATCCCGGATCTCGCGGGCGCTGTCCGTCACGTCCTCCCGACCCATGATGATGAGCCCGCGTGCATCCACGGTGATGCCCGGGAGCAAAGCCCGGGCAGACAGGAGGTTGACCTTCAGCCACTCGCGCCAGTCCTGGATCTGGTCGATGGCATGGCGCAGCGTGGGCGAGGCACGCTGGTTTCCAGGGTTGGTGAGCCGCTCGGTGGGGCTTTCCAGTTCGACGAGGTGCCAGCGAAGGCCAGCCGAGGTCCGACTGGCGATGAGGAAGTCCGAGACGTACCTGTCGCCCAGACGAACCTGCGGGCGGACCCAGATTCCGTGGTGGCCGGCGATCACGTTGGCCAGGAGGGCTGGGTGGTTCTCCAGGACGACCTGCATGGGCCGTTCCTCGGTGGCGTTGTCCATCGCCTCGTGGAGGGCTCGGCAGTCCACCATTGACGGGCGCCGAGGCACCTTCCATCTGTCGAGCAGGGCCAGCTCGCGGTTGGTAACGCGCTCAGGGTGCCGGTCCTCGGCAGTGGCTTCTTCGCGTGCCTTGGCGAGCAGATCGCCGTGGTCGGCGTCGCCCGGCTTCGTCAGGTGCTTGACGGTATGGGGCCACGCGCGGCGTCCGAGACCACCGCGGAAGTTCAACCGACCGCTCAGGCTGATCGAGCTGATCTGCCCGTATCGATCCTCATCGGGCTTTCTTCTCTTCACGGTAACGGCGATATCGCCCACCTCGGGGCGCAGCCGACGAGGGTGTCCCCGGGCTCCAGGAAGGCGTGGCACGCCTTCAGCTCCGGCCGGGCGTCGTTCTTGCCCGACTTCTTCTCCTTGATGATTCGCCGACACCGCGCGAGGGTGAGCGCGTCTACCTGCCGGTCTAGCTTCTGCCCACCGGTCGACACCCGCGCGTAGCCGATGCGGATCTCACTCGGCCGCGCGGGGAAGGCGGCCAGGAGGTCGTCGTCGGCGTCGAACATGTCGGTCAGGGTCATCGTCACGTACGGCAGTGTGGCGTCAACTAACCATCATTTTCTGAGGAACGGCCCGGAACCCCCCGTAGGAGGCCGAGAGCCTTCGATAACTCCCTCAACCCCCTTAACACCCCTCCGACACCCTTTGCTGAGGAAATCCGGGCCCTTAGAGGGCGTTTTGAGAGTGTTTGGTAGGCGGCAGTGAGGGCTTGATCGTGGCGAACACTTGTCGGTTGTCGGCGACCGCTCCCACGACGCTGTACGGGGCAGTGCTGCGCGATACTCGTCCTGTGGAGTGGTTCGAACAAGTCCAGGCTGCGGAACAACGCCGAGATTGGGACGCGGCCATCGCGTTGGTGAGTGCCCACGCCGAGTGCTACTCGACCGATCCGTCCAGGCACGACAGTCATCTGTGGCACATGGATTTGCTTGCCCGTGCAGCACGGCTCTCTGAACTCGCAGAGCGCGCTCTCACGGATGTTCACGCACGTCGGAGACTCAACAGAGCGCTTCGCGAGCGGGGGATGGAGGCTGCCCTGCGCGACCGAGCCGAGGCCGGTGATCATGGTGCCCTGTACGCCCTTGTTCGACTGATGTGTGAGACGGGTCGGACCCAAGAGGCCCATCGAGCGGTCCACGACCTCGGCCCGGACAATCAGTACGCACACCAGATCGTGGCTCACTTTCGATCACCATCGAACGGTGCACAGTAGCGGTTTCTGATTGTGGTACTCGGTCGGCTACTGCTTCCTGGCGAAGCTGCCAGTGTCGATCTCGGTGAGGATGTCGAGCTTGACGAGGCGTTTGAGCTTGGCGCGGGTGCCTTCGATGTTCTTCGGCAGGAGTTCGTGGTCGAGGGCTTGGCAGACGTCGCGGGCCCTCAGCGGGCTGGTGGCCTCGTTGAAGACGGCGAGGATGCGAGGGTAGTCCGGGTGCTCGGGCAGGGCCGGCGCGACGGCCGGGAGCCGGTCGGCGAGGCCGGTGACGGTCCTGCGGGTGATTGCGAGGTGATCCAGGTGGGTCTCGGCCTCCCGCAACTGGGTCCGCAGGTCGTCGATCTGTGCGCGGAGGTCGTCGGCCAGGGCCCGGGCGGCGTCTTCCTGGATGTCCAGTGCCCCCAGGAGAGGCTGGATGTTCACGCGGCCACCGCCTGCGTGTCGCGCCAGGTGGGGGCGTTCGCGCCGGTGAGGCGCCGGATCATGACGTGGGTCATCGCCCAGTAGACGCGGGAGGCGGAGGAGGAAGGGCGGTGCTCGTAGTCGCGGACCAGGCGCCGGTGCAGTATCAGGATCCCGTAGGTCTGCTCGACCCTCCACCGCTTCGGCTGCGGCACGAACCCCTTGACCTGCGGGTTGCGTTGGACGATCCCGACATCGATCCCCAGGCCAGCGCCGTGCATGATCACCTGGTTCTTGAAGCCCTGGTCGACCAGTGCCTTGCGGACGGTTGCGCCGGCGTGCTCGGCAACCTGGTCCAGCAGGACGATGCCCGCGGCGTTGTCGTGCGTGTTCGCAGCGAGAACGACGACCGCGATGACCAGACCGAGGACGTCCACGGCCAGGCCCCGCTTGCGGCCGGGCACCCGCTTGGCCGGATCGTGGCCGCTCGTGGCGGCGGGGACCCCGGCGGCCACGTGGACACTCTGGGTGTCCAGGACCACCAGGGTCGGGTCCTCTAATCGCCGGGCCCTCTCCCGGACCTGGCAGCGCAGGAGTTCATGAATGACCTGGTCGGTCCCGTCGTCCCGCCAGGCGGCGAAGTAGTAGTACGTCGCACTCTTCTGCGGCAGATCGTGCGGGAGATAGGCCCACTGACAGCCGGTCCTGCCCTGGTACAGGATCGCGTTCACAATCTCCCGCATGCCGTAGGCAGAGTCCGCCCCGCCGCCACACCATCAGGCGACAGCAGATCCACTCAAAGACTCACGAACCGCCTGCTAAGACTCAAGGTGACATTCCGTGATAACCGAGCAGGACTGGTCGCTGGCGGGTTCAGATTCAGAGGTTAAGTCTGTCGACACCGAAGGCGCGGGGTTCCTGTGGCCGGCGTCCTGGGTTGACGAGTCGCTTCGTCTACAACCTTGCTCCGGCTTCGGGATGACCAGCGCTCGCCTGCACGGCAGTGCTCGGCGCGCGGTTCTCGGCGGAGACCATCCATGCGAGCTGCTCGAGGCGCCCGATGAAGCCGTGGAGGAGGTCGGCGGTCGTCGGGTCTTCCTCGTCGACCTCGTCGTGGACGTCGCGAATGGTTCCGATGGCCTGGTAGAGGCGCAGGGTCACCTGGTCGATGGCGTCGTGGGTCGTGATCTCGCCCTCGGGGAACTGGTCGAGGTGGCTGGTGGCGGCGACCGTGGAGGACCGCCCGTCCGGGACTGCGTAGAGCGCGCGCATGCGCTCGGCGGTGTCATCGGCGAACCCACGAGCGGCGTCAACAATCTCGTCGAGCTGCAGGTGGAGGTCGCGGAAGTTGGCCCCGAGGATGTTCCAGTGGGCCTGCTTGCCCAGCAGGCACAGGTCGATGAGGTCCACCAGGACGGCCTGGAGGTTCTTCGTGAGGGTGGGCGATGCGTGCACGAGTGGTGTTCCTTTCAAGGATGTGAGCCCAGGGGAGCAGTGAGAAGCGTGGGACGGTTCGGTCGCGGAGCCGCCCAGGTGTGGGAATCGGAAGCGCGCGAGCCCGACCGGAGGCCACGCGTGTAGTTGAGGCGCTGTCCAATAGGGGATCGGCCACCGGACGCTGTTGTGCGCCGGCGGGTTAGAGCGGGGGACGCTGCTGATCCTGCATCCGATCCGAGGATGCCGACTTCTCGCGAACGCGTGGCCTCCACGCGGTCCGTAAGGGGGGGGGCGACGGCTGAGCCGAGACGTTCACGATCATCGGGCGCTTGGCGGGTGATGATCGTGAACGTCTCGGCTCAAGTACAGTCAGGGCTGCTGGACGAACGCGAGGATGTCAGGGTTGATGTCGCTGGCATTCACGGTGAGCATTCCGTGCGACAGACCCTCGTAGATCTTCAAGGTCGCATCCTGCAGGAGCTCCGCCTGCTTGACGGCGGCTTCCCGGTACGGGACGACCTGGTCGTCGTCGCCCTGCAGGACGAGCACCGGCACGGTGATGGCCTTGAGGTCTGCAGTCTGGTCGGTTTCCGAGAACGCCTTGATGCCCTCGTAGTGGGCAAGGGCGCTTCCGGTCATCCCCTGGCGCCACCAGTTGTCCACGACCTGCTGCGAAAGCGGGACGCCGTCACGGTTGAACCCGTAGAAGGGACCGGAGGCCACCGCGTGGAAGAACTCCGCCCGGTTGGCCGAGAGAGCGTCGCGGAAGCCGTCGAAGACCGAGACGGGAACACCGTCGGGGTGCTCGGCGGTCTGCACCATCAGCGGGGGCACCGCCGCGACGAGTACCGCCTTCGCGACGCGGCCCTGGGGCTGGCCGAACTTGGCCACGTACCGCGCGACCTGTCCACCACCGGTGGAGTGTCCGACGTGCACAACGTTGCGCAGATCCAGGTGCTGCACGACGGCGTCGACGTCGCTGGCGTAGTGGTCCATGTCGTGACCGGAGCCGATGTCGGAGGAACGCCCGTGTCCGCGACGGTCGCTGGCGATCACGCGGTAGCCGTTGGTGAGGAAGTACAGCATCTGCGCGTCCCAGTCATCCGAGGACAGCGGCCAACCGTGGTGGAACATGATGGGCTGGGCATCGCGCGGGCCCCAGTCCTTGTAGAAGATCTCGGTGCCATCTTGCGTGGTGACGAACGGCATGTCTTACTCCTCGTCTGTGCCGCCGGGATTCGGCGGCACGCATGGCGTCTCGACGGCTTCGCCGCGACGGTGAGCTGCGCCGGTAGGACGGCAGCAGCGAGGTGTGCCAGCCGGGGGCGCCGGCCGGTCGGAGGTAGAGGCCGCATGCGGCTGAGCGATCACGCATGCGGGCACTGTGAAGTGGGGGCGGACCGGACCGGTCGCCAGACTGACGCCGGTCTGGGGTGTCCGCTCAGCGAGTGGCACCGAGCAGGTGCTGCTCGGTGCGGGCGACGATTCCGAGGAACGTCACGTCGTCGCCGTATGCACGGGCCAAGATCAGCCCGCCCTGTATTGCCGCGACTGCGTCCAGCGCGCGGTCTGCCGCTTCCTGAGGTGGGAGACCGCCGGTGCGCAGCACTCCCGCCAGGGCGTCGACCCAGTCGGTGAAGTAGGTCCGCACCGCGTCGGCGAACGTGTCCTGTTCTTCACCCAAGGTCATCGCGGCGAACAGGCACACGCGATTGCGCGAGGTGAAGTACTCCGCCACCTCCTGAGACATTGCTTCGATCGCCTCGGCGGCGTCGTTGGCAGTGCGCAGGGGGGTGAAGATCCGTTCCTCGAACCACTCGCTTACCTGCTCGAGGACGGCAGCGGCCATGTCGGTCTTCCCTCGTGGGAAGAAGTGGTACAGGCTGCCGCGGCCGACGCCAGTCTCCTGCTGAATGACCGACAGGGAGCCGCCTTCAAAACCTCGCTTGCGGAAGACGCCGGCGAGGGCGTGGACGACGTCCGAGCGGTCGAGGACGGTTCGTGCCATTACAGTCCGAGCTCGCTCAGGCCGGGGTGGTCCGCCGGGCGGGGGCCGGATGCGTCCCAGAAGAACTTGCGCTCGGACTCATCGATGGCGACGTCGTTGATACTCGCGTGGCGGTGGGTCATCAGGCCGTCCTTGTCGAAGTGCCAGTTCTCGTTGCCGTAGGCGCGGAACCACTGGCCGGCAGCGTCATGGTACTCGTAGGCGAAGCGCACGGCGATCACGTCGCCGGTGTACGCCCACAGTTCCTTGATGAGGCGGTAGTCGAGTTCCCGGTCCCACTTGTCGGCGAGGAAGTCGACGATGGCGGGGCGGCCCTGCACGAAGGTCGAGCGGTTACGCCACCAGCTGTCCTCGCTGTACGCGAGGGAGATGCGCTCGGGGTCACGGGTGTTCCACGCGTCTTCGGCGGCGCGGACCTTCTGGATCGCGGTGGCCTCAGTGAACGGGGGAAGGGGAGGACGAGACATCACGGCGCCTTTCGAGCAAGGTGTGTACTGATCGGTTCAACGTGTACTGATCGGTTCGGTGTGTACCTAACAGTACAGTCGGCTGGTGGGGGCGTCAACACCGGATTCCGCAGATGCGTGAATCTCGCCCCGCGCTCGAGGTCGCTACCGCTGCCCGCGCCGAGAGTTCCGCCCACCTGTAGGGTGTCAAGGCCGTGTTCGGGCAGGTCAAAGCCCGCGAAGACGGTGAAGCGACCTCGACGAGAGGGCCGTGAACCACGGTGGCGTAGCTGTCACTCGACGCGGTGCGTGCACGCGGCGTCGGCCCTTCGGCGGGCCCGCCCCACACCAAGGTCCGTAGCGGTGCGATCCTGATGCAGTCGGCTCCGATCGGCCGCCCCACGCCTGTGGGGGTGATTCCCGTGCGAGCTCCGCCGGATCGCGAGAGCTGGAATCGGCCCCACACGTGTGGGGTACTGACTCATCAAGCCCCGAACACGCAGCTCAGACGCCCTGCCCTTGGGGGCTTCTCGCAGCGCGCAGGAGGTTCTCACTCGAAGTCGCCTCGAGTTCTCACTCCGTGTTCCGTCCTAGGCACCACCACGTCGCAGACGCCCGAGGACTGGTCCCCGGCCGGGTTCCCGCTTGGGTGTGGCTCACCCATCAGCGGCGCTCGTACAAGGCTGGCCGGCTCGATGCGCAGCGGGTCGCGGAGTCGGACGGACTGGGCATGGTGTGGGCACCGCGCGAGGACGCGTTCGCCGACGGCCTCGCCGCCGCGAAAGCCTGGGCCGGGGCGCACGGGCATTTCCTGCCGCCCACCACCGCGGTGCGGCACGAGTACCCGGTGGGGAAGTGGGCCAAGAACATGCGGGACGCGGCCCGGCTCGCCGACCGCATTGCCGCGCGCCGGAAAGTGGGGGAGCCGGTCGGGTCGGAGGCCGGCGCCCTCACCGACGAGCGGCGCCGACAGCTCGACGACATCGACCCTGGGTGGTGCCCGGCCTGGGACAACCTCCACCAGCAGCCCTGCCCCCGCCTCAGCCAGAAAAGGGACATCACCTTACGAACCGCCCACTAAGAATCCACCTGCTGATCGACCGCTGCTTCGTAGAAGGCATCCGCGAGGGCGACGATGATCGAGTTGATAGCCGGCCCGTCCGTGAAGAAGTAGTCAGCTATCGTGTTGTGGGCGTCCTGGTTGTCTGCAACTGCCTCAGTGACGGCTGCTTGGAAGTCTTGTGACTCCAGAAACTGCTTCTTGGAGTTCACCTTGGTCTGCTTGATCAGGTTCGGGTCGGCGAGCAACCGCTGGACGAGGCCCTGCACGAACTCCCTGATCTGGTACTCGGCGAACGACTCGGCGCCGAAGAGGTCGTTCATCTTGTCTATGACGACCTGGAGCGCGACGTACTTCGGTTCCTTCTTCGTTCCCGTGCCGGCGGCGCTGATGCCCTTCAGCTGCCCGTCACCCACGAGCGAGATGTCGACCGGGATCGCCTTGTTGTGTTTGACCCCGACCAGCACGACGTCGGAGAGGTCGACGTCGGCCGCCCACGCGGACTCGGCGATGACCTTCTCCAGCAGGTGCAGGAAGATCGAGAGCATCTCCATGTAGGGGTCGCCGTAGTCGACGATCTGGGACATGAAGTCAAAGAGGCGTACGTAGGTGGAGACGTCCTTCCGGAACAGGTCGAGCGCCTGGAGCGTGACCTTGTCCTCTTCCTCGATCGCCCTCGCGTAGCGGCGCCGGAAGTCGTGCTGCGCCGGGCTGATCGCCGCCGAGAGGGCGTTGTTGCCCTTCCTGGTCACCCACAGTTCGGCGACCTTGCGGACGTCGTCCTCGGTGTGGATTCCGGCCTGGGCGAGCTTGTTCGCCAGGTGGACGACGACGTACGGGTCGGTCTCGGTCTCCAGGGTCGCGTTCTTGAAGTACGGCTCGAAGGCCGCCTTGATGTCCTCGGGCTTGTTGGCGAAATCGATGACGAACGTCTTGCGCTTCTGCTCCCCACCCGCGGTGCGGTGGGTGCCGTTGAGCCACGAGAACGTCTGCACCGCGGCGACCCCCGACAGCTTTTTGTCGACGTACATCGCTGAGAGTAAGGGCTGGTCGAAGCCGGTCTGGAACTTGTTGGCGACCAGCATGATCTTGTACGTATCACCGTTGAATGCGGCCGCCATATCAGCCCCGGCACCGGGGTTCATGTTGGCCTCGGTGAACTCGTCATCCTTCGACGGCTGCGGGCCCCAGTCGCTGTGCCACGTCTCGTCCTCGGCCATCGTTACCCCGGCGGAGAAGGCGACCAGGGTGCGGTAGTTGTACGAGGCGTCCTCGGCGCTGCGCCTGGCGATGTAGGCGTCGATGGCCAGCTTGTACTTCACCGCGGACTTGCGTGAGTCGGTCACCACCATCGCCTTCGCCTTGCCTTCGAGGAGGTAGGCGACGTTGGCGTGGAAGTGCTCGACGATGATCTGTACCTTCTGGCTGATGTTCGTTGGGTGGAGCTGCACCCAACGCATCAGCCCCTTGCGGGCAGCGGCCTCCTCGACATCTCCCCCCCGTCACCGCTCTCGGCCCTGCCGGCGATCTTCAACGCGGTGTCGTAGGACTGATAGCCCTTGAGCACGTCGAGGATGTAGCCCTCCTCGATCGCCTGCTTCATCGAGTACAGGTGGAACTCGCGCGGCTTCCTGTCGACGCCCTTGCGGCCGAACAGTTCGAGGGTCTTGTTCTTCGGCGTCGCGGTGAAGGCGAAGTAAGAGATGTTCTCCGACTCGGCCCACTCGGTCATCTCCGATGCCAGCACCGACTCCACATCGACCTCACCGCCCTCATCGATCTCCTTCACCTCCTCGGCGGTCAGCACCTGCTTCAGCTTCGAGGAGATCTGACCCGACTGGGAGGAGTGCGCCTCATCGGCGATGACGGCGAACCGCTTGCCCTTCAGGCCGGCGTCGGTCCGTATTTCGTCCAGCGCATGCGGGAAGGTCTGCACCGTCACTGCGATGATCAGCTCACCGTTCTTCAACGCCTGCGCCAGCAGACCCGACTTCGACTTCGCGCCGGCCTTGCGGACGTCCTCGGGGCTGATAGTTGCTGCCGGAGCTTCCCTAGGCGTTGGAAGGTGGCAAAACGAACCAGGCTCGGCGGACTTCCACTACTGCGAGATGAAGATGCGCCGGCACTGCACCGAAGCACCTCTGGGCAAGCAACTGCTCCTGAGCGTGCCCTGGACAGAGTCCGGATAGGAGCTGCGGGCCGTTCGTGCCCTCATCTCCCGCAGGAGGACTCCGGCCCACCGTCACCGCAGGAAATACCAACTGACTCACCATCAGAACGAGCGTCAAATGAGCGTCATTTCAGCGTCAAGATATCGCCCGTAACGCCCACACCGCACATAATACGCACGAGCAAAACCGCAGGTCAGGAGCCCTTCGCGGTGGGTTCGAGGATGGCGACACACTCCACGTGATGCGTCATCGGGAACAGATCGAACACCCGCAGCGTCCGCACCCGGTACCCACCGTCCCGGAAGTACCCCAGGTCCCGGGCCAGCGCGGCCGGGTCGCAGGCCACGTACGCGATCCTGCGGGCGCCCAGGGACGACAGGTGCTCCACGGTCTTCCGGCCGGCGCCGGCCCGCGGGGGGTCGAGGACGATGAGGTCGACCTCGTCGATGCCCGTGCGGGGCAGGACGGACTCGACCTTGCCCTGTTCGATGCGGACCCGGGGGAAGTCGGTGAGGTTGTGCCGGGCGTCCTCGACGGCCCGCTTGCCGGACTCGATGCCGAGGACCGCGCCCGCCTCGCCGACCCGGTCGGCCAGGGCGCCCGCGAACAGGCCGACGCCGCAGTACAGGTCGAGCGCCATGTCGCCCTTGCGGGGCAGCAGGCCCTGCATGACCGCGGTGACCAGGGTGTCGGCGGCCTTCGGGTGGACCTGCCAGAAGCCTCCGCTGCCGACCCGGTGGGTGCGGCCGTCGGCGCGTTCGCGGACGAAGGGGCGGCCGTGGACGCGGTGGACCTGGCCGGAGCGTTCGTCGACGCGCATGACGGAGACCGGGCGGTCGAGTTCGACCAAGGGCAGGCGGGAGCCCGGCTTCGGGGTGAGGATGACCTGGCGGTCCTGGGAGCCGGTCGCGGCGATCGCCTCGACGGAGTCCATGCCCGTCCAGTCCCGCTTCTCGATGCCCAGCTCGCTGACGCCCTCGGCGGCGATCATGCAGTGGTCGATCGGCTCGACCTCGTGCGAGCGGTGCCGGCGCAGTCCGGCGCGGCCGTCGGCGGTGACGGCGTACTGCACGCGCGTGCGCCAGGCCGGGACCTGGCCCGCGGGGACCTTGTCGCCCTCGGCGGGCATGACGGTGCCGTCCCAGCCGACGTCCTCGGGCGCGAGTCCGGCCAGGCGCCGCAGCTGCTCGGCGACGACCTCGCCCTTGAGGCGCCGCTGGGCGCCCGGCTTGGCGTGCTGCCAGTCGCAGCCGCCGCAGCGGCCGGGGCCGGCGAAGGGGCAGGGGGCGTCGATGCGGTCCTTGGAGGCGTCCAGGACGGTGACCGCGTCGGCCCGCAGGAAGCGGGCGCCCTCCTCGCCCTCGGTCACCCGGGCGACGACCCGCTCACCGGGCAGCGCGTGCCGGACGAACAGCACCTGCCCCTCGGACGTACGGGCGATGCAGTGACCGCCGTGGGCGACGGGGCCGACCTCGACCTCGTACTCCTCCCCCACCAGCGATTTCCTCGGTTCTGCCTGCATGGCGGGGTGACTCCACAACATCGGGGGCGGGTGGGCGGCGCGATGGCCCGTGACAACAGCCCACCAGTCTACGTGTGTGTGGAGGAGTCCTTCGTCCGCTCCGCCGGGCCGCGACGCACCGAACCGGGCGCGGTCCACTCCTGCCGCTTGCGGGCCCGCTTCTTGGCCACCTCGGACGACTGGAGCTGGTACGGGACCGAGGTCACCATGACGCCCGGCGTGAACAGCAGCCGGCCCTTGAGGCGCAGGGCGCTCTGGTTGTGCAGCAGGTGCTCGTACCAGTGGCCGACGACGTACTCGGGGATGATCACGGAGACCACGTCGCGCGGCGACTCGTTGCGCAGGCTCTTGACGTACTCGATGACCGGGCGGGTGACCTCCCGGTACGGCGAGTCGAGCACCTTCAGGGGTACGTCGATGCCGCGCCGTTCCCATTCGGCGCGCAGTGCCTTGGTCTCGGCCGGGTCCACGTTGACGCTGAGCGCCTCCAGGGTGTCGGAGCGCATCAGCTTGGCGTAGCCGAGCGCGCGCAGCGTGGGGCGGTGGATCTTGGAGATCAGGACGACGGAGTGGACCCGGGAGGGCCGCACGCTGTCGTCGCTGGGGGCCTCCGGTGCCGCGATCTCCTCGGCGACGCGGTCGTAGTGCTTACGGATGGCGGTCATCGTGGCGTAGAAGATGGCCATGCCGAGCAGCGCGACCCAGGCGCCGTGGGTGAACTTGGTGACGAGCACGACGACCAGCACCATGCCGGTGAAGAAGGCGCCGAAGGTGTTGATGGCCCGCGAGCGGATCATGTGGCGGCGCTTGGCCGGCTCCTTCTCGGTGGTCAGCAGGCGGTTCCAGTGCCGCACCATGCCGATCTGGCTGAGCGTGAAGGAGACGAACACGCCGACGATGTAGAGCTGGATCAGCCGGGTGGAGTCGGCGCCGTAGATCCACACCAGCAGTCCGGCGGCGCCGGCGAGCAGCACGATGCCGTTGGAGAAGGCGAGGCGGTCGCCGCGGGTGTGGAGCTGGCGGGGCAGGTAGCGGTCCTGGGCGAGGATCGAGCCGAGCAGCGGGAAGCCGTTGTAGGCGGTGTTGGCGGCGAGGAACAGCACCAGCGCGGTGGCGGCGGCGAGGATCATGAACAGGACGCTGCCATGGCCGAAGACGGCCTCGGCGACCTGGGAGATCACCGGGTCCTGGACGTAGTCCGGGCCGAGCGGGGCGCCGTTGTGGATCAGATCCTTGGCCGGGTTCTCGGCCATGCGGACGTCGGTGGCCATGGCCAGGCCGATGATGCCGCAGAACATGGTGACGGCGAACAGGCCCATCATGGCGAGCGTGGTCGCCGCGTTGCGCGACTTGGGCTTGCGGAAGGCCGGTACGCCGTTGGAGATCGCCTCGACGCCGGTCAGCGCGGCGCAGCCGGAGGAGAAGGCGCGCAGGAGCAGGAAGACCAGGGCGAAACCGGCCAGCCCCGGGTGTTCGGGCTTGATCTCGAAGTCCGCGGTGGGCGCCCGCATGTCGTCGCCGAGCACGACCCCGCGGAACGCGCCCCACGCGATCATGGTGAAGACGCCGGCGACGAAGACGTAGGTGGGGATCGCGAAGAGCGTGCCCGACTCCTTGACCCCGCGCAGGTTCATCAGGGTCAGGAGCACGATCACGCCGATCGCGCAGGCGACCTTGTGCTCGACGACGAAGGGGACCGCGGAGCCCAGGTTCTCGATGCCGGAGGAGATCGACACGGCGACCGTCAGCACGTAGTCGACGAGCAGGGCGCTCGCGACGGTCAGGCCGGCCTTGGGGCCGAGGTTGGTGTTGGCCACCTCGTAGTCGCCGCCACCGCTGGGGTAGGCGTGCACGTTCTGCCGGTAGGAGGCGACCACAGTGAACATCAGCACCACGACCGCGGCGGCGATCCAGGGGCTGAAGTGGTACGCCGACAGGCCCGCGATGGACAGGACCAGCAGCACCTCACCGGGGGCGTACGCCACGGAGGACAGCGGGTCGGAGGCGAACACGGGCAGTGCGACGCGCTTCGGCAGGAGGGTTTCCCCCAGCCGGTCGCTGCGGAGTGCGCGCCCGATGAGAATGCGTTTGGGCACGTCGGTCAATTTGGACACAGCAGTGGATCGTAAGCCTTCCAGGGCGGGGCGGCCCAACCACCACCCCACTTCCATACGGCATCCATACGGCCTCGGCCCACCGGGTGAAATCACCGGGCGGCCGGGCTGCGGATTCCGCAGGTCGGGTCACTTCCATGGCTATATGACTGAGCCCCGTCCGTTTCCCGTGCCGTCGCCCGGCCGCAGCCGCTCCGTGGAGGTTCCATGCACGCGACCGCAGAACTGATCGGCGCGGCGGCGGCACTTCTCGGCCTCGGAATCCTCACCGCGGCGAGCGTGCGGAGCATCACGCGCCGTCGGCCGTCCCGGGGGCCCGCCCGGTGACTCCGGCGCGCAGGGCCTCCGGCCCGATCGCGGCCACCCGCGTCGACGGCACCGTGCAGGCGTGGGCGCCGGCCACGGCGCCGAGCCGGGCGCAGTGCACGGCCGGTTCGCCGCCGAGCCAGCCGTGGACGAAGGCGGCCGCGAAGGCGTCGCCCGCCCCGTTGGAGTCCACGACCGGTGCCGGGGGCTCGGCCGCGGGGACGTGGGTCAGTTCGCCGTCGGCGAGCAGGTACGCGCCCTCGGCGCCCGCGGTGGCGACGACGATCCGCGCCCTGCCCCGCGCGGTGATCCGGCGCATGGTGGCCTCCGGGTCCGGCAGGGCGGCGGCGGAGAGGAAGACGAGGTCCGCGGCGAGGGCGAAGGGCTCGTGGTAGGGGTTGGCGCCGTCCCAGTCGTGCAGGTCGGTCGAGATCGTCACCCCCGTCTCGCGCAGCACGGGCAGGGCCCGGTCGCAGGGCTGGGTGATGACGACGTGGGCGTGGCGGCTGGCGGCGGCGAGGCCGCGCACGGTCTCCTCGGGCAGCCGGTCCGTCTCGGCCCAGCGGGTCGCGTCGTACAGGGAGAGCCGCCGGCCGTCGGGGCCGACCAGGTTGACCGCGCGCTTGGTGCCGCACGGCTGGGGTACGGCGGTGAGGGCGATGCCGTGGTCGCGGTGCAGGGCGCGGACGAGGTCGCCCTCGTGGTCGTCGCCGATGAGGTCGAGGTGGTGGGTGCGCAGGCCGAGGGCGCTGGTGCCCAGGGCGAAGAAGTCGCCGCTCTGCCCCGCGCGGGTGACGATGCCCGGCCGGATCATGTGGCTGTCGGCGAGCGGCACGGGCAGTTCGGGCACGTGGACGATCGTGTCCACGCCCGCGCCGCCCAGGACGAGGACGTCGGTCTCGGCGGTCATCGTTGTTCCTCTCCCGGCCCGGGCCTCGGAGGTGTCCCGGTGATGCGGATACGTTGGAGTCCGGCACGCGCACACGGCGTCCGGGCCCCGGAGGGCGTCAGGACCGCGATCCCCCGGCATGATGTTGCCCTGCGGCCCGCCTTCGGGCCGCGATGTGTTGCCTGGCGAGCCGAGAGAGAGACATGAGCACGGAAGTCATGAAGGTCGAAGGGCCTGCAGGAAGCGCGGTGTGACGCGATGCATATTGTCATCATGGGCTGCGGAAGGGTTGGTTCCGCCCTGGCCCAGACCCTGGAGGAACAGGGGCACACGGTCGCCGTGATCGACCAGGACCCCACCGCCTTCCGCCGGCTGGGCTCCTCGTTCGGCGGCCGCCGGGTCACCGGGGTCGGCTTCGACCAGGACACACTGCGCGAGGCGGGCATCGAGGAGGCGGGCGCCTTCGCCGCCGTCTCCAGCGGCGACAACTCCAACATCATCGCCGCGCGGGTGGCCCGGGAGATGTTCGGCATCGAGAACGTCGCCGCCCGGATCTACGACCCCCGCCGCGCGGAGGTCTACCAGCGCCTCGGCATCCCCACGGTGGCGACCGTCCGCTGGACGGCCGACCAGATGCTGCGCCGGCTGCTCCCCTCGGGCGCGGAGCCGCTGTGGCGCGACCCCACCGGCGGGGTCCAGCTCGCCGAGGTGCACACCTCGACGGCCTGGGTGGGCCACCGGATCAGCAGGCTGCAGGACGAGACCGGGGTGCGCGTGGCCTTCCTCACCCGGCTCGGTGAGGCGATGCTGCCCAGCTCGCAGACCGTGTTGCAGGAGGGCGACCTGGTGCATGTGATGATGCGGACCGACGAGATCAACCGGGTCGAGGCGGCGTTCGCCAAGGGTCCCGAAGAGGAGGGCGGTCACTGATGAGGGTCGCCATTGCCGGAGCCGGCGCGGTCGGCCGCTCGATCGCGGGCGAACTGCTGGAGAACGGGCACGAGATCCTGCTCATCGACAAGGCGCCGACCGCCATCTCGGTCGAGCGCGTGCCGCAGGCCGAGTGGCTGCTGGCCGACGCCTGCGAGATCACGTCCCTGGACGAGGCGGCGCTCCAGCGCTGCAACGTCGTCATCGCCGCGACCGGCGACGACAAGGTCAACCTGGTCGTCTCGCTGCTCGCCAAGACCGAGTACGGCGTTCCGCGCGTCGTCGCCCGGGTGAACAACCCGAAGAACGAGTGGCTGTTCAACGAGTCCTGGGGTGTGGACGTCGCCGTCTCCACACCGCGGCTGATGTCGGCCCTGGTGGAGGAGGCGGTGAGCGTCGGCGACCTGGTCCGGCTGCTGCGCTTCAGCCACGGCGACGCCAACCTGGTCGAGCTGACCCTGCCGGAGGAGTCGGCGCTGGCCGGCACCCAGGTCGGGGACGTGGAGTGGCCGCAGGACACCTCGCTGGTGACCATCATCCGCGGCACGCGCGTACTGGCGCCGACCCGCGAGGACTCCCTGGAGGCCGGCGACGAACTGCTCTTCGTGGCCGCCCAGGCCCGCGAGGAACAACTGGAGGACCTGCTCTCGGTCCGCAAGGACGACCCGGCCCGCTAGCCGTGCGCAGAGGGGCGCCCGGAAACCCCGGGCGCCCCCTTCAGCCCGTCCGGCGTTCGAGGACGAGGCCGTTCAGGCCGAACCGGGGGTTTGGGGGCGCAGCCCCGGAGGGGACGGGAGCGACGGCGCCTACTCACCCGCGGAAGCCGCGGCCTTGCGCTCCTCCTCCGCGCGCTCCTCCGCCTCCATCTCCGCGAACACGTCGATCGGCGGCGGCGCCTTCGCGAGGAACACCCAGGTCAGGTACACGGCGAGCAGGAACGGCGGGATCTTCAGCGCGACGAGCACCCAGCCCAGCTGCGTGGTGTCCGCCCACCAGTACAGCGGGAAGAGGATCGCGCTCTTGCCGAGCAGGATCAGGCCCCAGGCCCAACTGGCCTTGGTGTACGCCTTCTTGCGGCCCGGGTTACGGGTGCGCCAGGAGAGGTTCTCCTTGAAGACCGGGCCGAGCATCAGGCCGATCAGGGGCACACCGGCCATCGCCGTGACGATGTACGCCAGCGCCAGGCCCAGGGTGTAGAGCATGCCCGGCAGGTAGAAGTCCTTGGCGTTGCCGGTCATCATCGCGAAGACGACACCGAAGGCGACCCCGAAGACGCCGCTGAAGGCGTGCTTGACGGTGTCCTTCATCACCAGGCGGACCACGACCATCACCAGCGCCACGGCGAGCGCCGCGATCGCCGACATGTGCAGGTCCTTGTTGACCGTGTAGATGCTGACGAAGAGCAGTCCGGGCAGCACCGTCTCGACCATGCCCCGCACGCCGCCGAACGCTTCGAACAGGGCGGCCTCCGTCACCGCCCGGGTGTCGTTGGCGGATGTGTCTTCGGTTGTCGGCTTGTCGAGCGACGTCACCGGCTACTCCCGTCCGAGGGGTCTCAGTTCGTATTTCGGATTGAACAGCACCCGGCGGCCCCGGCTCATCGAGATCCGGCCCGATGCGATCAGCTTGCGCCCCGGCTCGATCCCCACGATGGAGCGCCTGCCGAGCCAGACCACGTCCAGCGCGGCGGAGCCGTCGAACAGCTCGGCCTCCAGGGCCGGGACACCGGCGCGCGGCCGCAGCGTGACCGTGCGCAAGGTACCAGTAACCGTGACGATCTGCCGGTCACGGCAGTCGCCTATCCGCGTACAGCCGGCGGTCTCGGCGTCCTCACGCAGCTCCTCGGACTCCAGGTCCTCCTGAGACGAGGAGAGCCGGTCGAGCATGCGCCGGAACCGGCCTGCCGGCTTCTCGGAACGAGGAACAGCACTCATATCTGAAGCGTACCGGGGTGCACTGACGGTTACGTACCCCTTGGTCGCCGGGACCGAACCGGCCGCCGGCGGCCGCCTGCGCGGGCACCTCGCTGACCTTCACTTCTCGAAGCGGTACCCCATGCCGGGCTCGGTGATGAGGTGCTGCGGATGTGACGGATCCGCCTCCAGCTTCCGCCGCAGCTGCGCCATGTACACGCGCAGGTAGTTGGTCTCCGTCCCGTAGGAGGGACCCCACACCTCCCGCAGCAGCTGCTTCTGCGCCACCAGCCGGCCGCTGTTGCGCACCAGCACCTCCAGCAGGTGCCACTCGGTGGGCGTCAGCCGTACGTCCTTGCCGCCGCGGTTGACCTTCTTCGCGGCCAGGTCGACGGTGAACCCCTCGGTCTCCACCACCACGTCGCCCCCGTCGCCGGCGGGCTCCGCGCGGCGTACGGCGGCCCGCAGCCGGGCCAGCAGTTCGTCCATGCCGAAGGGCTTGGTCACGTAGTCGTCGGCCCCCGCGTCCAGCGCCAGGACCTTCTCGTCGGAGGCGTGCCGCGCGGAGAGCACCAGGATCGGCACCCGGGTCCAGCCGCGCAGCTCCCTGATCACCTCGACGCCGTCCATGTCGGGCAGGCCCAGGTCGAGGACGACGACGTCGGGGTGGCGGGCGGCGGCGGTGCGCAGGGCGCCGGCGCCGTCGTGGGCGGAGTCGACCTCGTAGGACCGTGCCTTGAGGTTGATCACCAGGGCGCGCACGATGGCCGGATCGTCGTCGACCACCAGCACACGGGTCATGAGGGCTGCCTTTCCGGTTCTGCGGCGGGTACGGACTCCGGGCGCGTGCCCGCGGCGCGCAGGGTGAGCGCCATGGTGAGGCCGCCGCCGGGAGTGTCCTCGGCGTTCAGGGTGCCGCCCATGGCCTCGGCGAAACCGCGGGCGACGGCGAGCCCGAGGCCCACGCCGGCTCCGCGCGGGGCGTCACCGTGACGCTGGAAGGGTTCAAAGATACGGTCCTTGGCCTCGTCGGGGACGCCGGGGCCGCGGTCGACCACCCGCACCTCGACCCGGTCGGCGAGGGCGCTGGCGGCGACCAGGACGGGCAGGCCGGGGGGACTGTACTTGACGGCGTTCTCGATGACGTTGGCCATCGCCCGCTCCAGCAGTCCGGGGTCCGCGGCGACCATGGGCAGGGACTCCGGGACGTCGAGGGCGACGTCCGCTTCGGGCACCCCGCCGAGCGCCATGGGGACGACCTCGTCCAGGTCGATCTCGCGGATCAGGGGGGTGACCGTGCCGGTGTGCAGCCGGGACATGTCCAGCAGGTTGCCCACCAGGTGGTCCAGCCGGTCGGCGCCGTCCTCGATGCCCTCCAGCAGCTCGGAGCGGTCCTCGGGGGACCATTCGACGTCCTCGGAGCGCAGCGAGGAGACCGCCGCCTTGATGCCGGCCAGCGGGGTGCGCAGGTCGTGGCTGACGGCGGCCAGCAGGGCGGTGCGGATGCGGTTGCCCTCGGCGAGGGCGAGGGCCTGGTCGGCCTGCTCGCGCAGCCTGCGGCGGTCCAGGACGACGGCGGCCTGCGCGGCGAAGGCGGCCAGCACCCTGCGGTCCTCGGCGGGCGGCACCCGGCCGGTCAGGGCCAGCGCCATGTGGTCGCCGACGGGCACCTCCACGTCGGCGTCCTCGGGCCGCTCCACGGGCCGTCCGCGGCCGGCCCGGCCCGCGCAGGTCCACGGCTCCACGTCACCCGCGCGCTCCAGGAGGGCGGCGGAATCCATGCCGAAGGTCTCGCGGACCCGTTCCAGCAGGTCCTCCAGGCCGGTCTCGCCGCGCAGCACGTTGCCGGCGAGGAAGGAGAGGATCTCCGACTCGGCGCGCAGCCGGGCCGCCTGATGGGTGCGCCGGGCGGCGAGGTCGACCACCGACGCCACCGACACGCCGACCGCCACGAAGATCGCGATGGCGACGATGTTCTTCGGGTCGGCGATGGTCCAGCGGTGCAGGGGCGGGGTGTAGAAGTAGTTCAGCAGCAGGGAGCCGACGGCGGCGGAGGCCAGGGCCGGCCAGAGTCCGCCGAGCAGGGCCGCCGCGACCGTCAGCGCCAAAAACAGCAGCATGTCGTTGGCGAGTCCCAGGTCCACGGCGCTGAGCAGCAGCGCCACCGCCGCCGGTCCGGCCACCCCCACCATCCAGCCCGCCGCCCGCCGGGACCGGCCGAGCCGCGCGTCGCGGGCCACGGGCAGTCCGCGGCCCTTGGCGACCTGTCCGTGGGTGACGATGTGCACGTCGAGGTCGGGCCCGGAGTCCCGCGCGACGGTCGCGCCGACGCCGGGGCCGAAGACGTACTGCCAGGCCCTGCGGCGTGAGGAGCCCAGGACGATCTGGGTGGCGTTGGCGCCGCGCGCGAAGGCGAGGAGGGCGGCGGGGATGTCGTCGCCGACGACGTGGTGGAAGCTGCCGCCGAGGTCCTCCACGAGGGTGCGCTGTTCGGCCAGCTCCTTGGGCGAGGCCGCGGTGAGTCCGTCGCTGCGGGAGATGTAGACGGCGAGCACCTCGCCCCCGGCGCCCTTCTCCGCCAGCCGGGCGGCCCGCCGGATCAGGGTGCGGCCCTCCGGTCCGCCGGTCAGGCCGACGACGATCCGTTCGCGCGAACCCCATATGGCGGAGACGTCGTGTTCGCTGCGGTAGCGCTGGAGGTGGGCGTCGACCCGGTCGGCCACCCACAGCAGCGCCAGTTCCCTGAGCGCGGTGAGGTTGCCGGGGCGGAAGTAGTTCGAGAGGGCGGCGTCGACCTTGTCCGGCTGGTAGATGTTGCCGTGCGCCATGCGGCGGCGCAGCGCCTCGGGGGTCATGTCGACCAGTTCGACCTGGTCGGCCCGCCGCACCACCTCGTCCGGTACGGTCTCCCGCTGCCGTACGCCGGTGATCGACTCCACGACGTCGCCGAGGGACTCCAGGTGCTGGATGTTGACGGTGGAGAGCACGTCGATGCCGGCGGCGAGCAGTTCCTCGACGTCCTGCCAGCGCTTCGCGTGGCGTGAGCCGGGGACGTTGGTGTGGGCGAGTTCGTCGACCAGGGCGACCTGGGGGCGGCGGGCGAGGACGGCGTCGAGGTCCATCTCGGGGAAGACCGCCCCCCGGTGTTCCAGCTCGGCACTGGGGATCCGCTCCAGGCCGTGCAGCAGCGCCTCGGTGCGCGGCCGGCCGTGCGGTTCGACGAAGGCGACCACGCAGTCGGTGCCCCGCTCGACCCGGCGGTGCGCTTCGGAGAGCATCGCGTACGTCTTGCCGACCCCGGGTGCCGCACCCAGGTGGATCCGAAGCTTGCCGCGTGCCATGGCCCCATTGTCTTCCGGTCGTTCTTTTCCGAGAGTCGACCTTAAGGCCGCAATGGGAGGTATGCGGATGCCGCGGGGGTGCGCGGACCGTCCTTGACGCAACTCTGACGCACCGGGGGCGGAGCGGGTCCAGTCCTCGACGATCACGCCGTCGCTCGGTTCCGGGACCCGGTCGGCGACGGCGAGGGCGACCCGCTGCTGGCCGCAGGAGAGTTCGCCGGGCCGCTGGGCCGCGTGTCCGGCGAGCCCCACGGGTGAGAGCAGCAGGGCGACGTGCTCCTCCCGCTCGTCCGGGTCGGCGCAGTCCGAGCGGGACGCGCCCTCCCCCGTGGACCGGACGCCGGTGTCCCCGCCCGACGCCCGGCATCCGGTCGAACAACGGTCAGGCGGGGTTGTCGCCGTGAGTGAGGGTCTCCCAGGCGACGAAGAGGTTGTTGGTGCCGCAGGGGCGGGTGCGTTCGGTGAGCGCCTGGGTGTTGGGCATGGCGTGGCCGAGACGGTTGTGCAGGGCGTTGTGGCCGACCTCGGTGACCGGACCGAGGCCGAGGTGCAGGGAGCGGCCGCACAGCCGACTCGGGACGGCCGCGCCCTGCTCGTAGGTGGCCTGGAAGCCGAGCGCGTGCCGCAGCCGCTCGCCGACGTCGTGCCGTACAGGTCCTGGCCCTGGATGCGGCTGGTCTCGGCGACGTGCGAGATGGAGGCCGTAGGTCCGGACCAATGGACCGTCAAGGGTCCGCGCACGCGAAAGGGCCGCGCCCCTCCCGGGACGCGGCCCTTCCGGCGATGCCTAGCGGACCTCGGTGATCTCCGGCCCGCGCTGCAGCTGGCCCATGCCGCCGGCGAAGCGGGAGCCCTCCTCCTGCTGCACGTTCTCGGGGACCATCTGCGCGTCGTTCGGCAGCTTCAGGACGATCGGGTCGCGCGGCGCCATCGGGCCTTCCCCGCGCACCACCACCGTGTCCCGGAAGATCTGCTCCAGCAGCCCGGCGGCCTGCGGCTGCACCGCGCCCTGGCCCGAGATCACACCGCGCAGGAACCAGCGGGGTCCGTCCACGCCGACGAACCGCACGACCTGGAAGCCGCCGGTGCCGTCCGGCAGCTGCACCGGCACCTGGGCGCGCAGCTCCCAGCCCAGCGGGCCCTCGACCTCGTCGATGATGCCGCCCTGCTGGGTGATGCCGGCCGCGATCTCCTCGCGGACCTCGCCCCAGATGCCCTCGCGCTTGGGCGCGGCGAAGGCCTGCAACTGGATGGCGCTGTCGCGCAGCACGACGGTGGCCGCGACGATCGCGTCGCCCGCGACCTCCACCCGCAGCTCCATGCCGTCGACGCCGGGCACGAACAGGCCGCCCAGGTCGACCCGGCCCTCGCCGGGCTCCCGGACCTCGGTGCTGTCCCAAGGTCCGTCGGGCCGTGGCGCCGGCTCGAGCCTCAGCCGCTCGGCCTCCTCGTCCGCCTCAGCGTCGACACCGTCGACGACCTGCTCGGCCTCGCCGGCCGCACCCTCGGCGGCATCCTTCTTCTTGCGACGTCCGAACACGTCACTGTCCTTCCCGGTCGGATACGACCGAAGCGTATCGATTCCCACCCGTCGTGCCGCCCACGGCGGCCTGAACGCTTGTGCCGCTCTTACCTTCCACCGCCGCGTGCCCGCCGGTGGAACCGAAGCCCCCCTCGGCCCGGGCCGAGGGGGGAAGTTCCGCGACCGACACGAAACGAACCCTCTCGACCTGCTGGACGACCAGTTGGGCAATCCGGTCGAAGCGCTCGAACCGCACCGTCTCGCGCGGGTCGAGATTCACCACGATCACCTTGATCTCCCCACGGTACCCGGCATCAACCGTCCCCGGGGCATTCACCAGGGCGACGCCGCAGCGCGCGGCCAGACCGGAACGCGGGTGCACGAAGGCCGCGTACCCCTCGGGCAGGGCCACAGACACCCCGGTGGGCAGCACCGCACGCTCGCCGGGGGCCAGTTCGCAGGGCTCGGTGGTGCGCAGATCGGCCCCCGCGTCGCCCGGGTGCTCGTACGCCGGAAGCGGTACGTCGGGGTCGACGCGCTTGATCGCGACCTCGAGCCCGCTCACGGGTTCACCTCGAAGGCGCGGGCACGGCGGACCTGGTCGGGGTCGCTCATGGCGGCCTGGATCTCCTCGTCGCGCCCGTGGTCGATGAAGTGGTCGACCTTGACCTCGATGAACAGGGCGTCGGCGCGGACCGCGACGGGCCCGTCGGGGCCGCCGATGCGTCCGGTGGCACTGCAGTAGATCTTCCGTCCCGCCACCGCGGTCACCTCGGCCTCCAGGTGCAGCACCGTGCCGACCGGCACCGGCCGGACGAAGTCGGTCTCCAGCCTGCCGGTCACCGCGATCGTGCGCAGCAGCCAGTTGAGCGAGCCGAGCGTCTCGTCCAGGGCGGTGGCGAGCACCCCGCCGTGCGCGAGTCCCGGGGCGCCCTGGTGGGCGGCCTGCACGGTGAACTCGGCGGTGATCGACACGCCTTCACCGGCGCGGGCCTGGAGGTGCAGCCCGTGGGGCTGTTCGCCGCCGCAGCCGAAACACTGGCCGTAGTGCGCGCCCAGGAGCTCGCCGGGTGCGGGGGCGTCCGGGTGGCGCACCGGCTGCACGGCGTCGGCCGGGGGCTGAAGAGCTGCGGAAGTACCACTCACAGCCGCAGACCTTACCCGCGCGTCGGCCCTGCCCCGACACCGTGCCAAGCTTGGATTCATGCAGCTCTCCGCCGCCCCGTACGAAGAACGCCTCACCGCCCCCCGCACCTGGTGGCTGCTCGCCTTCCTGGTGGGGGTCTCCATGGCGCTGATCCTGCTGCCGTTCGGCACCCTGCCGATGCTCGGCGGCCTGGCCGGCGGCACCGCCGTCGCGGCGGTCGTGGCCAGCTCGTACGGCTCGGTGCGCATCCGGGTCGTGGGCGGCCACCTCATCGCGGGCGACGCGAAGATCCCGGTGTCGGCTCTGGGCGAGGCGGAGGTCCTGGACGCCGAGGAGGCCCGGGCATGGCGCACGCACAAGGCCGACCCGCGCTCCTTCATGCTGCTGCGCGCCTACATCCCGGGCGCTCTGCGCGTGGACGTGACGGACCCGGCGGACCCGACGCCCTACGTCTTCCTGTCGACCCGCGAGCCGGAGCGGCTGGCCCAGGCCCTGCGGGCGGCGAAGGAGTCCGCGGACGCCGCTTGAGAGCGGGCACGGGGCGCCGGGCGGGCGTCACCGGGCCATGCGGAGGGGGCGCCGCCCGGCCCCGCGCGCGGGCGTCACCGGGCCGGGACGCGTCACGGGGCTCTGTGTCCGTCGCCCTTGTCGGAGTGGCCGCCGAGTTCCTTCAGGGCGTCCTCGGGCAGGGCGTTGTCGGGGCGCTCCAGGGCGGGCAGCGCCGGCAGCGCGTCCCAGGGCACCTGCACTCTGCGCAGGTCGTCCCGGATGCGGGCGGCGAGCTTTCTGGTGTCCCGGCGGTTCATGGCGGCGCCCACGGCGGCTCCCACCAGGAAGGGCATCAGGTTCGGCAGGTTGCGGACCGTGCGCTTCATGATCCGCTGGCGCAGTTCGCGCTTCATGCGGCTGTTCAGCGCCGCGCTCACGGTCGAGGGCCTGGTCGCCTCGATCCCGCGCTCCTCCGACCAGGAGTTCAGGTACACGGTGCTGCGCTGGGCGAGACCGCCGGCCGGCCGCACACCGTAGACCTCGTGGAGTTCGGCGATCAGCTTCAGCTCGATCGCGGCGACGCCGGTGACCTCGGCGGCCAGCTCCGCCGGCATCGCGGGCGGCACGGGCATCGCCGCCGCCGCGCCGACTCCGGCCCCGACGGTCGCCGTGGCCTTCGCGGCTCCCGCCACGAGCTTGTCCGCGAGCTCCTCGGGACCGAGCCCGGGGAACTGCCGGCGCAGGGTCGCGAGGTCCCGTACGGGCACCCGCGGGGCGATCTCGATGATCCGGTCCGTGAGGTACGCCAGTCCCGCGCGGGCGCGGGCACCGCCCTTGCGGGCGCCTTCCCTGGCCCTCTCACGGAACGCGGCAGCCCTCCGGTGCGCCGCGGGCGCGGTGACCTCCAGGGACGCCGGGAGGTCACCCCGGCCTGCTGCCGATTCGAGCGAGGCCGCCCCGGTACCGGTTGAGCCCCGCTCGTGGTCACGCGTGTCGTGCTGCGGGCCCTGCTGGGCCCCTTGGTCCGCTCCCCTCGGGAAGAAGCGGCGCTTCCTCGGAGGGGTCGAGCCAGTCACGGCCGACCCGTCCTCAGTCGCAGTCGCGGCAGATCGGCTGGCCGTTCTTCTCGCGGGCCAGCTGGCTGCGGTGGTGCACCAGGAAGCAGCTCATGCACGTGAACTCGTCCTGCTGCTTCGGCAGGACCCGGACGGCCAGCTCCTCGTTCGAGAGGTCCGCCCCGGGCAGTTCCAGGCCTTCCGCGGCCTCGAACTCGTCGACGTCCACTGCGGAGGCCGACTTGTCGTTGCGTCGGGCCTTCAGCTCTTCCAGGCTGTCCGAGTCGACGTCGTCGTCGGTCTTGCGTGGAGTGTCGTAGTCGGTTGCCATGTCGCTCTCCCCCTCTGGGTGTATGCGGTGTCTCCAGCGCACGTAACGCGTGAGAGGCCGGACTTGTGCCCGACCTGAGGCGGAGATTTTGCCTCACATCAAGGTCTGTTACTCAATCGACACCCAACCGGACTCCTCATGAGTGATCGGCTTGGATGGCGATGGGGACCGTACACGGTCCGGATACCGCACTTCAAAGGCGCCCCACCGTGTACTTCCCGTGATCGGGCCCCCTGAAAACCGGGACTTTCCCGACCTTCCGACCGGATACATGATCACGGAGAGTAGATGGCCGGGAAATCGCCCCTGTGATCGATCACACATGGGGTTACCGGAAACATGCCCCGGAAATTCCGCGCAAAGCGAACACCCGTGGTGTCGGGGGCATGCTCTCAGATCGGAAGGGTGACGCGCATCACGAGTCCGCCTCCTTCACGGGGCTGGGCGTAGATGTGCCCGCCGTGCGCCCGGGCCACCGACCGCACGATGGAAAGACCCAGTCCTACACCCTTGTCACTGCCGGTGCGCTCGGTGCGCAGCCGCCTGAAGGGCTCGAAGAGATTGTCGATCTCGTACGCCGGTACGACCGGGCCGGTGTTGGACACCACCAGGACCGCCTGTCCGTGCTGGACCTCGGTGGTGACCTCCACCCAGCCGTCCTCGGGCACGTTGTACCGCACGGCGTTCTGCACCAGGTTGAGGGCGATCCGCTCCAGCAGCACGCCGTTGCCCTGGACGACCGCGGGCTCGCAGGTGCCGCGGATCTCCACGCCCTTGGCGTCCGCCTCGGCGTGCACCTGGTCGATGGCCTGGGAGGCCACCTCGGCCAGGTCCACGGGTTTGCGCTCGACGATCTGGTTGTCGCTGCGGGCGAGCAGCAGCAGGCCCTCCACGAGCTGTTCGCTGCGCTCGTTGGTGGCCAGCAGCGTCTTGCCGAGCTGCTGGAGCTCCACCGGCGCGTGCGGGTCGGAGAGGTGCACCTCCAGCAGGGTGCGGTTGATCGCCAGCGGGGTGCGCAGCTCGTGCGAGGCGTTGCCCACGAAGCGCTGCTGGGCGGTGAACGCCCGCTGGAGCCGCTCCAGCATGTCGTCGAAGGTGTCGGCCAGCTCCTTCAGCTCGTCGTCCGGGCCGTCCAGCTCGATCCGGCGGGACAGGTCGGAACCCGCCACGACGACCGCGCGGGCGGTGCGGGTGATCCGGCCCAGCGGCGACAGGACGCGGCCGGCCATGGCGTAGCCGAAGGCGAAGGCGATGATCGCCAGGCCGAGCAGCGCCCCCAGGGAGCGGCTGAGCAGATCGTCCAGCGCGTGCTGGCGCTGGGCCGCGTTGCACTGCTTCAGCATGTCGTTGAGCTGGCTGTTGGTGGTCGCCGTGTCCAGCTGGGGGCAGGTGTCGCTGGTGATGTCGATGTTGGTGCCGGTCACCTGGAAGGACTGGCCGCTGCCGCCGTCGTGGAGGGCCTGGGCGGCCAGCAGGTAGATGATCGACAGCAGCAGGATGCCGGCGATCAGGAACATGCCGCCGTACAGCAGCGTGAGACGTATGCGGATGGTCGGGCGCAGCCACGGGAAGGGCGGGTCGAGCTTCCTCGGGTCCCACGTCGGCTTGGGGGGCGCGGTGGGGGGCGCGGGTGTGGTGGCCATCGGGTATCAGATCCGGTATCCGGAGCCCGGCACGGTCACGATGACCGGCGGCTCGCCCAGCTTGCGGCGCAGCGTCATCACGGTCACCCGCACCACGTTGGTGAACGGGTCCGTGTTCTCGTCCCAGGCCTTCTCCAGCAGCTGCTCCGCCGAGACCACCGCGCCCTCGCTGCGCATCAGCACCTCCAGGACGGCGAACTCCTTCGGCGCGAGCTGGACCTCCTTGCCGTCGCGGAAGACCTCGCGGCGGTTGGGGTCGAGCTTGATCCCGGCGCGCTCCAGGACGGGCGGCAGCGGCACGCTCGTCCGCCGTCCCAGCGCGCGCACGCGCGCGATGAGCTCGCTGAACGCGAAGGGCTTGGGCAGATAGTCGTCGGCGCCGATCTCCAGGCCCTCCACGCGGTCGCTGACGTCACCGGAGGCCGTGAGCATCAGCACGCGCGTGGGCATGCCGAGCTCGACGATCTTGCGGCAGACGTCGTCGCCGTGCACGAGCGGGAGGTCGCGGTCGAGGACGACCACGTCGTAGTCGTTGACGCCGATGCGCTCCAGGGCGGCCGCACCGTCGTACACGACGTCGACGGCCATGGCCTCCCGGCGCAGTCCGGTGGCCACGGCATCGGCGAGCAGCTGCTCGTCCTCGACGACGAGTACGCGCACGTCGCTTGTCCTTCCTCATGACCTGCCCGGGCAGCGCCGCAGGGCGCGCACGGGCAGGGGTGCTGGTGGGTGTGTTGCCTCCATCCTGCCCTTTTCGGTCATAAGTCGGCGGTAAGGCGGTCGGGCGCACGGTGGCGGACGGGTGCGGGACCGGGGAACGTCCGGGCGAACGGGGCGGGAATACGAGATTTTCTCGCGCGGTTAGGTTTCCGCGGAAGGGAGCTTGGGGAGGACGGGTTTTACATCCCGCGATCACGCTCTGCATGTACGGCACCACCTTGTGGTGCGCACAGGTCCGCTTCCGCAGAGCGGGCGTGGATGTCCGGCACCGTCGCCGCCCGGCCGGGTGGCGCTGGGCATCCGCTTCGGACGTGATCGTCCCTTTCCGAACGGCACACCCCCGTGCCACCGACCCACCGACCCAGGACGAGGGGGCGCAGCATGGACGCATTCACCGCAGGACTTCTCCAGCGCATAAAGGCGACCGAGTCCGATCTGACGCGTGCCCGCGACGAGGGCGACGAATTCCTCGTCGAAGTGGAGCAGGGCGAACTCGACGACCTGCGCCGCCTCGCCGCCGAGCATGGCGTGGAGGTCGGCGCGTACAGCGTCTGATCGGCTCGCACGGAGCGGGCCCCGGCGAATCCAGCGCCGGGGCCCGCTTCGGTCTTTCGGCACGGTCCTTCCGCACGCCGGGGCGGGCGGGCGTGCGGTCAGTCGTGCCAGGCGCCGAAGTCCTCCAGAAGCTGCTGGAGGGGCTCGAAGACGCCCGGGGTGGCCGCGACGGTCAGGTCCCAGGACGGGCGCTCCCCGGGGCGTCCACCGGTCACCGCGCCCGCCTCCCGGGCGATCAGGTCACCGGCGGCGAGGTCCCAGGGGTGCAGCCCGCGCTCGTAGTAGCCGTCCAGGCGGCCCGCGGCCACGTCGCAGAGGTCGACGGCGGCCGAGCCGCCGCGCCGGATGTCACGCAGGAGGGGGATTATCCGCCGGGCCACGTCGGCCTGGTGGGTGCGGACGTCCGCGACGTAGTTGAAACCGGTCGAGACCAGGGCCTGGTCCAGGGGCGGCGAGGGGCGGCAGGTCAGCTCGCGCTCGCCCTCCCAGGCGCCGGTGGCCCACGCGCCTCCGCCCCGGACCGCGTGGTAGGCCTCACCGCGCATGGGCGCGACGACCGCCCCGGCCACGGTCTCGCCGTCCTGCTCGGCGGCGATGGAGACGGCCCAGGTGGGCAGCCCGTACAGGTAGTTCACCGTGCCGTCGAGCGGGTCGATCACCCAGCGGATGCCGCTGCTGCCCTCGGTGGAGGCGCCCTCCTCGCCGAGGAAGCCGTCCTCCGGGCGCCGCTCGGCGATGAGCGTGGTGATCAGCTTCTCCGCCGCGATGTCCATCTCGGTCACCACGTCGATCGGGCTGGACTTGGTCGCGGCGACCGCCAGGTCGGCCGGGCGGCCGTCCCGCAGCAGCTCGCCCGCGCGGCGGGCCGCTTCCCGGGCCAGTTCGAGCAGTTCCGCGTGCAGGGGGTCGGTCACGGGGCTCCTCATGCGTAGGGGCTGTCGGCGCCCGCGGCGGCGGGACGCGGTGCGCGGGCCGGGCAGCAGTCCACCGGGCAGAGGTGGTGGCTCGCGCCGAGCGCGCCCAGGGCGCACGGCGTGACGTCCTGCCCGCGCTCGGTGGCGGCACGCTCCACGACCAGCTCACGGACGGCGGCGGCGAACCGCGGGTCGGCTCCGACGGTCGCGGAGCGGCGCACCGGCAGCCCCAGCTCCCGCGCCTTGGCCTCGGCCTCGGTGTCGAGGTCGTAGAGGACCTCCATGTGGTCGGAGACGAAGCCGATCGGGGCCATCACCACGGCCGGGACACCGGCGGCATGGCGCTCCTCGAGGTGGTCGCAGATGTCGGGTTCCAGCCACGGGATGTGCGGGGCGCCGGAACGGGACTGGTAGACGAGCTGCCAGGGGTGGTCGACGCCGGTGCGCTCGCGGACGGCGTCGGCGATCAGCCGGGCCACGTCCAGGTGCTGCGCGACGTACGCACCGCCGTCGCCGTGGTTCTCGACGGGGCCGGAGGTGTCCGCGGCGGAGGTGGGGATCGAGTGGGTGGTGAACGCGATGTGCGCGCCGTCCCGGACGTCCTCGGGGAGGTCGGCGAGGGACCGGACGACTCCGTCGACCATGGGCTCGACGAAGCCGGGGTGGTTGAAGTAGTGCCGCAGCTTGTCGATTGTCGGCAGCTCCAGCCCTTCCGCCTCCAGGGTGGCGAGGGCGTCGGCGAGGTTCTCGCGGTACTGGCGGCAGCCGGAGTACGAGGCGTAGGCGCTGGTGGCCAGGACGAGGATGCGGCGGTGGCCGGCCTGGACCATCTCGCGCAGGGTGTCGGTGAGGTAGGGCGCCCAGTTGCGGTTGCCCCAGTGGACCGGCAGGTCCAGACCGTGCGCGGCGAAGTCCTCGCGGAGCGCCTCCAGCAGCGCGCGGTTCTGGTCGTTGATGGGGCTGATCCCGCCGAACAGGAAGTAGTGCTGCCCGACTTCCTTGAGGCGTTCCTTGGGGATGCCGCGCCCGCGCGTCACGTTCTCCAGGAACGGGACCACGTCGTCCGGGCCTTCGGGGCCGCCGAAGGAGAGCAGGAGCAGGGCGTCGTAAGGACTGGCGTCGAGCACGTCTGGCATGCCTCGATCCTGCCACCCGGCACCGACAGCGGGGACAAGGTGGGGGGTGTCACCGATCGTGCGGCGATAATCGCTGGTGCGTCGGAGTGACCTCGCCCGTAAGCTCTATCGACTGCGGTCGCACCTTACTGAGATGTTCGGAGATCCCGTGCCCAGCCCCTACCGCGCCCTGTTCGCCGCTCCTGGCAGCAAGGCCTTCTCCGCCGCGGGGTTCCTCGGCCGGATGCCGCTGTCCATGATGGGCATCGGCGTGGTGACGATGATCTCCCAGCTCACCGGGCGGTACGGGCTGGCGGGTGCCCTGTCCGCCACCATCGCGCTGGCGGCCGCCGTGGCCGGCCCCCAGGTCTCCCGTCTGGTGGACCGGTACGGGCAGCGGCGGGTGCTGCGCCCGGCGACGCTGATCTCGCTCGCCGCGGCGGCGGTGCTCCTGCTCGCCGCGCACTACGACTGGCCGGACTGGGTGCTCTTCGTCGCGTGCGTCGGCATCGGCTGCGTGCCGAGCGTCGGCGCGATGGTCCGGGCCCGCTGGGCCGCCCTGTACCGGGGCACCCCGCAACTGCACACCGCGTACTCCTTCGAGTCCGTGGTCGACGAGATCTGCTTCATCTTCGGGCCGATCGTCTCCATCGGGCTGTCCACGGCCTGGTTCCCGGAGGCCGGCCCCCTGCTGGCGGCCTGCTTCCTGGCGGCCGGCGTCTTCTGGCTGACCGCGCAGCGCGCCACCGAGCCCGAGCCGCACCCGCGCGAGCACAAGGGCGGCGGCTCGGCGCTGCGCGCCCCGGGCCTTCAGGTCCTGGTCGCGACGTTCGTGGCGACGGGGGCGATCTTCGGTGCCGTGGACGTGGTCACCGTGGCGTTCGCCGAGGAGGAGGGGAGCAAGGCGGCCGCCAGCGTGGTGCTGGCCGTGTACGCGCTGGGTTCGTGCCTCGCGGGCGTCGTGTTCGGGCTGCTGCACTTCGCGGGGGCGGCGGAACGCCGTTGGCTGCTGGGCGTGTGCGCCATGGCCGTGAGTATGATCCCACTCCTACTGGTCGGGAACCTGCCGTTTCTGGCCGTGGCGCTGTTCGTTGCGGGTCTGTCCATCGCTCCCACGATGATCACGACGATGTCCCTCATCGAAGAGCACGTACCACGCGCGCAGCTCACCGAGGGGATGACCTGGGTGAGCACCGGGCTCGCGGTCGGGGTCGCGGTCGGCTCCTCCGTGGCCGGCTGGGTGATCGACGCGGCCGGGGCGCGTGCCGGGTACGGGGTTCCGGCGGTGTCCGGGGCCGTCGCGGTCGTGGTCGGTTTCCTCGGGTACCGCCGGCTCAGGCAGCCGGCTCCGGGTCGGGGAGGCTCCGTTGGGCAGCACGGCGAGCGCGAGGAACGGCACGTGGCGTAACTGGGGAGGCAATGTCTCCGCCCGGCCCGCGCGAGAGGTCGCGCCCGCCTCCGTCGAGGAACTGGCCGACGCCGTACGGCGGGCCGCCGAGGACGGGCTGCCGGTGAAGGCGGTCGGCACAGGGCACTCGTTCACCTCCATAGCCGCCACCGACGGTGTGTTGATCCGGCCTCAACTATTGACCGGCATACGTGACATCGACCGGGTGGGCGGTACCGTCACGGTGGAGGCGGGCACACCGCTCAAGAGGCTCAATGTGGCCCTCGCGCGGGAGGGTCTGTCGCTGGCCAACATGGGCGACATCATGGAGCAGACGGTCTCGGGGGCCATCAGTACCGGCACCCACGGCACCGGCCGCGACTCCGCCTCCATCGCCGCCCAGATCCGGGGTCTGGAGCTGGTCACCGCCGACGGTTCGGTGCTCACCTGCTCCGCGAAGGAGAACCCGGACGTCTTCGCCGCCGCCCGCATCGGCCTCGGCGCGCTCGGCGTCGTCACCGCGATCACCTTCGCCGTGGAGCCGGTCTTCCTGCTGACGGCCCGCGAGGAGCCCATGCCCTTCGACCGGGTCTGCGCCGAATTCGATCAACTGCATGCCGAGAACGAGCACTTCGAGTTCTACTGGTTCCCGCACACCGGCAACACCAACACCAAGCGGAACAACCGCAGCGCGGGCCCGGAGCGGCCGGTGCCGGCCCTCAGGGGCTGGTTCGAGGACGAGTTCCTCTCCAACGGTGTCTTCCAGGCGGCCAACTGGCTCGGCCGCGCGGTGCCCCCGGCCGTTCCGGCCATCGCGCGGATCTCCAGCCGGGCCCTGTCCGCGCGGACCTACACCGACATCCCCTACAAGGTGTTCACATCGCCGCGCCGGGTGCGCTTCGTGGAGATGGAGTACGCCGTTCCGCAGGCGGCCCTGGTGGAGACGCTGCGGGAACTGAAGGCGATGGTCGACCGCTCGCCGCTCAGGGTCAGCTTCCCCGTCGAGGTGCGCACCGCGCCGGCCGACGACATCACGTTGTCCACGGCGTCCGGCCGGGACAGCGCGTACATCGCCGTCCACATGTTCAAGGGCACCCCCTATCAGGGGTATTTCACCGCGGCCGAGCGGATCCTCACCGCGCACGAGGGGCGGCCCCACTGGGGGAAGATCCACACCCGTGACGCCGCGTACCTCTCCCGGGTGTACCCGCGTTTCGAGGAGTTCGCCACGCTCCGTGACCGCCTGGATCCCGAACGCCGGTTCCGCAACGACTACTTGCGGAGGGTCCTGGGAGCGTAGAGATTCGTTCCGTTTCTGGTGGTTGCGTGAAGTTCCCCACGTTCAAGATCGGGGAAGCCGGGTAACCACGGCCAAGACCCACCTCTTGCGCAAAGTTGGGCGGCGCGCCAATCCACGCACGTGGCCCGAATGGAGTACTGTTGCGAGCCCTGGGTCCGGTCTCCCGTCAGGGTGCTCGGGACCTTTGAGGACCGCCGGGAGGGGGCTAGTTGCACAGGGTGACGCAGTTGGTCACTTAGCGTTGCGAATAGATAACCGTGCCATAACGGCGATCCAGGGCTCTCGCCCGACACGCCGGGCAACTCGGCAAGGTTGTGGCAGGCTGCACCCGGGCAGGCCACACTCGACTAGCGGAAGCAGCGACGCACGTGACGTCGGCAGGCACCACCCGGGAGGTCCCCATGCCCGAACTGCGTGTCGTGGCCGTCTCGAATGACGGCACACGGCTGGTGCTGAAGGCTGCGGACAGCACGGAGTACACGCTTCCGATCGACGAACGGCTCCGCGCCGCCGTGCGCGGCGACCGTCCCCGCCTCGGCCAGATCGAGATCGAGGTGGAGAGCCATCTCCGCCCCCGCGACATCCAGGCGCGTATACGAGCCGGCGCGACCGCGGAAGAGGTCGCGCAGATGGCCGGCATCCCCGTGGACCGCGTACGCCGCTTCGAGGGCCCGGTCCTCGCCGAGCGCGCCTTCATGGCCGAACGCGCCCGCAAGACCCCCGTGCGCAGGCCCGGCGAGAACTCCGGTCCCCCGCTCGGAGAGGCCGTGCAGGAGCGGCTGTTGCTGCGCGGCGCGGAGAAGGACACCGTCCAGTGGGACTCCTGGCGCCGCGACGACGGCACCTGGGAGGTCCTGCTGGTCTACCGGGTCGCGGCCGAACCGCACTCGGCGATCTGGACGTACGACCCGCCCCGGCGGCTCGTCCAGGCCGTCGACGAGGAGGCGCGCTCGCTGATCGGCGAGTCCGACGACCTCGCCGCGCCCGAGCCCAGCTTCCCGTTCGTGCCGCGCATCGCCCGGCTGCCGCGCGACCGCCCGCTGGACCGTCCCGGCGACCGCGAGCGCCCGGGCCTTCCCGCGCAGGCCTCCGAGCCGCCCGAGGAGTCCACGGCAGTTACGGCATCGGGTGAACGGGACTCGCTGACCAGTCTGCTGGAGGCGGTGCCGAGCTTCCGGGGCGACCTGGTGGTCCCGGAACGCGTACCCGAGGCGGCTCCCGAGGAGCCGGATCCCGACGAGCCCGAGGCGGAGGAGCCGCCGGCGCCCGCGGCCTCGGCCGGTTCCGCCTACGCGGACGTCCTCATGCCGCGGTCCGTCGGCAGCCACCGGGACCGTCTCATCGGCTCGACCGACCGGCAGGCCGAGGCGGACGGCGTCCGTCCGGGCCGCCGGGCGGCGGTGCCGAGCTGGGACGAGATCGTCTTCGGGACGCGGCGGAAGAAACAGGAGTAACTCGTCCGGGTCGTCCGCGCGGCGGCCCGTTGACGAGGTGGGGAGACAGTGAAGCGTGAGGGGGTGTGCGCCGCGCGGCGCACACCCCCTCACGTGCGGTCGCAGCCGATCGGCTGCCGTCCGGTCCGGGTCACTGTGGGTCGGGCCCCAGCGCCACCGGCCGCTCCGGGTCCGACGACCACTCCGACCAGGACCCGACGTACAGCGCCGCGGGGATGCCCGCGACCGCCAGTGCCAGCACCTCGTGCGCCGCGGAGACGCCCGAGCCGCAGTACACGCCGACCGCCGAACCCCGCGCCACGCCGAGTTCCCCGAAGCGGGCGGCGAGTTCCGCGGCGGGCCGGAAACGGCCGTCGGGGCCGACGTTCTCCGTGGTGGGCGCCGACACCGCGCCCGGGATGTGCCCGCCGACCCGGTCGATCGGCTCCACCTCACCGCGGTACCGCTCCCCCGCGCGGGCGTCCAGCAGCACCCCCGAACGCGCCAGCGCCGCCGCGCCGTCGGCGTCGAGCAGCCCTTCCGCCGCCGGCACGGGGACGAAGTCGCCCTCGGCCGGCCGCGGCTGCGACGTCTCCAACGGGCCCTCCCAGGACGGCAACCCGCCGTCGAGGACCCGCACGTCCGGGTGACCCGTCCAGCGCAGCAGCCACCACGCGCGGGCGGCCGCCCAGCCCGTGCCCCCGTCGTACACGACCACCGGCGTCCCGGCCGACACGCCCGCCCGTCGCATCGCGGCGCCGAACACCTCCGGGTCGGGCAGCGGATGGCGGCCGTGTCCGCCCGGCGCGGAGGCCAACTCCGTGTCCAGGTCGACGTAGACGGCTCCGGGGAGGTGGCCGGCCCGGTGGGCGGCCCTTCCGTCGAACGGCGGTTCACCGGCCGCCGTGGCCGTGCTGAGCTGCCAGCGGACGTCGAGCAGCACCGGCGGGTTCGCCCCCGCCAGCGCGTCGGCGAGTTCGGATGCGGAGATGATGGCGTTCATGGTCACCATCCTCGCGCACGGGTGGCCGAGTCGTCCCGGTCCGGCTACTCTGCTCGGCCGGGCAGGACCGGTCACGAGGCGTACGGGAACGGGCACATACTGTGTCGGCACCGGTACGGGGACGATCCGCCGAGCGGACGCGACGCGGCCCCGCAGGGGCGAGAGGACAACGGCCACCGCAACGGGCGGCCGAGAAGAGAGTGACGATGACCGACGCACGGGGGAACGCCCGCCCGAACGGCGAGGCACCCGCTCGGCACGCGCCCGGCGCACCCTGCCGGGTGAGCCTGATGGTGCACGGACCGGACGCGGCCCAGGAGTTCTACGGAGCGCTGTTCGGCTGGGAGTTCCGGCCCGGACCCCGGCAACTCGGCTGCTGTGTGCGCGCCCTGCTCGACGGGCGCGAGGTGGCCGGCATCGGCGTCCTGCCGCCGGACCGTCACCGGCCGGCCGCCTGGACGCCGTACTTCCCCTCGGACGACGTGGACGCGAGCGCCGCCGCGGTGCGGTCGTGCGGCGGCACGATCGGCGTGGGCCCCCTGGACTCGGCCGACGCCGGACGGCTGGCGATCGGCTCCGACCCCTGCGGCGCCGTCTTCGGCATCGTGCGGGCCCCGGCTCCCCCGGTGACCGCCGCCACGGGCACGCCCGGCACACCGGTCTGGAACGAACTGACGACCTACGAGGCGGCCGGCACGGCCAAGTTCTACCGGTCCGTCCTCGGTTACGAGGAGGGACCGCCGGCCACCGCCGGACCCGACCGCGTCACCCTGCACCTCGACGGCCGTCCCGTGGCCGGTGTACGCGGGGTGGGCGACGCCCTGCCCCGGGACCGCGGCCCGCACTGGACGACGTACTTCGCCGTGACCGACACCGACGAGGCGGCGGACCGGGTCCGAGACCTGGGCGGCCTGGTCGTGGAGCCCGCCCGCGACGGGGACCGCGGCCGTGTCGCCACGGTGACGGATCCGGAGGGGGCGCGGTTCGCGCTGGTGCAGCAGGCGCGCTGACCCGGCGGGCGTCGGGGCCGGTGGCCTCAGGCGGGGGCCACCGGCAGGACGTCCGGCGAGAGCGCGCCGGCGCGGGCGGAGACGCTCGTCATCCGGCGGCGGTGGTGACGCCGGCACAGCACCTCGTAACCCACCTCGGCGGCGGTGCCGTTGACGTCGCCGACGACGACCTGCTCGCCCTCCACGACCATCTCGCCGCCCACCGTGCGGGCGTTGTGCGTGGCGCGCGCCCCGCACCAGCACATCGCCTCGACCTGAAGGGTCTCCAGGCGGTCCGCCAGCTCGATCAGCCGCTGCGAACCCGGGAACAGCTTGGTGCGGAAGTCGGTGGTGATGCCGAAGGCGAAGACGTCCAGCCCCAGGTCGTCCACCACCCGCGCCAGCTGGTCGATCTGCTCCGGCGCGAGGAACTGCGCCTCGTCCACGATCACGTAGTCGACCCTGCCGCCCTTGGAGAGCTGGTCCACCAGGTAGGCGTGCAGGTCCATGCCCGGCGCCGCCTCGACCGCCTCCGTCACCAGGCCGAGCCGTGAGGAGAGCTTCCCCTCCCCCGCCCGGTCGTCCCGCGTGAAGATCACACCCTGCAGCCCGCGCGCCGACCGGTTGTGACCGATCTGCAGGGCCAGTGTCGACTTCCCGCAGTCCATCGTTCCGGAAAAGAACACCAGCTCGGACATGAGGGGGTGGGCACCTTTCGGCAGCGGGTCGTGGTGGGGCGGGCGTCGGGGTGGGGCGGAGGGTCAGGAGCGTACTTCGAGGAGCGGGACCAGTTGCTCGGCCGGGGTCATCGAACCGTGGTTGCCGACCATCGCCGACTCCCGCGGCTCCCGCTCGGAGGCGATCAGCAGGACGTCGTCCCGCGCGGCCGCGACCACGTCGCCGATCCGGTGGTACACGCGGTCGTCGACCTGCGGCCCGAACCAGCCGGAGGCGATCGCCTCGTCGCGCGAGGCCACCCAGAACTGCTCGCCGAGCACTTCGCGCCAGCAGGTCAGCACGTCGTTCGCGGCGCCCGGTACGGCGTAGACGTGGCGGGCGCGGCCCTCGCCGCCGAGCAGGGCGACCCCGGCGCTCAGCTCCCAGTCCTCGTCGAAGTCGATGCGGTGCTGCTCGTCGAAGGGGACGTCGACCATGCCGTGGTCGGCGGTGACGTAGAGCGCGCTGCGCGGGGGCAGTTGTTCGGCCAGGCGCTGGACCAGGCGGTCGACGTACATGAGCTGGCCGCGCCAGGTGTCGGAGTCGACGCCGAAGCGGTGGCCCGCGCCGTCGACCTCGGCGTAGTACGTGTAGACCAGGGAGCGGTCGGCGGCGGCCAGCTGCTCGGCCGCGAGGTCCATGCGCTCCTCGCCGGACAGCCGCCCGTGGAAGGTGCCGCCACTGAGCGCGATCTTGGTCAGCGGGGTGTTGGCGAAGGTCGGGGAGGACACCTGGGCGGCGTGCACACCCGCGCGGTGGGCCAGCTCGAAGACGGTGGGGTACGGCTGCCAGGCGCCGGGCGGGGTCCAGGGCTGCCAGCGCAGCTGGTTCATCAGCTCGCCGGTGCCGGGGTCGCGCACGGTGTAGCCGGGCAGTCCGTGCGCTCCCGGCGGCAGGCCGGTGCCGACGGAGGCCAGGGAGGTGGCGGTCGTCGCCGGGTACCCGGCGGTGATCGGACGGCCGGTGCCGCCGCGCGAGGCGGCCAGCAGGGACGTCATGTAGGGGGCCTCGTCCGGGTGCGCCTTGAGCTGTTCCCAGCCCAGCCCGTCGATCAGGAACACGCAGTTGCGGTCGGCGGGCGTCAGCTCCGTGATGCCGGCGGTCATGCCGGGGACACCGAGGCCGGCGGCGAGTGTGGGCAGCAGGTCGGCGAGGGAACCGGTGCCGTACTCGGGCACGGGGGCGGAGGCGAGCGGGAGCGGTTCCGGGTGGGGGTCCCAGACGGCGGACTGCACCATCAGCGGGTGGGGTCCGCGGTCGCCTCGGAGAGGGCCTGGGCGAACGTGAGCGCCTGGCGCACCGTCTCCGGGCCGTCGCCCGCCTCGCTGACGCGCAGGCTCAGGTCGTCGGCCGTCGAGTTGCCCGTGTAGCCGTGGTCGGCCTCGCAGTTCGGGTCGCCGCAGGCGGCCGGCTCCAGGTCGATGCGGGAGACGGCGCCCCAGCCGATGGTGAGCACGATCTCGCGCGGCAGCGTGCCCGGCGTGTACGACTCCGGGTTGGCGACCACGCGGCTGACCACGATGGACGAGATCCGGCTGAGCTTGACCGACTCCGTGGACGTGGTGGCGTACGGCGTGGGGGAGGTGTTGTCGGCGGCCTGCTCGTCGGTGTGGCTGACGATGAAGCGGTTGCCGGTGAGAACGAGGACGGTCACATGCCGCCGCACCTCGTTCTGGTCGAACGTCGTCTCCTGGTGGACCAGGTACGACCGGACGGGCTCGCCGCCCACCGCGGCCTCCACCGCCTCGGCCACGAGGGCCGGGTAGTAGCCGCTGCGCTCGATCGCCGCCCGCAGCCCCTGGGTCGTCGTACTGGTCTTGGCCATGACGCCCATCCTACGGGGGACCGCTGACTGCGAGGCACCGCTCATCTCACTGGGCGAGCGCGACGGTGCCGTCCCCGGCGTCCGTCCTCAGTACGCCGGGAGGGTCCGCGGGCCGAGGTCGTCGCGGGCGGGCGGCGGGGCCAGTCGTACGGAGGCGCCCAGGACGCTCACGCCGTGCGGGGCGACGACCACCGGCTCCAGGGTGACCGCGACGACCTCCGGGTGGTCGTCGACCAGCCGCGACACCCTCAGCATCAGCTCCTCCAGGGCGGGGGTGTCGACCGGTGCCGAGCCGCGCCAGCCGAAGAGGAGCGGGGCCGTCCGGATCGATCGCACCAGTGAGGTCGCGTCCCGGTCGGTGACGGGTATCAGCCGGTGCGCCCTGTCCCCCAGCAGCTGCGAGGCGGCCCCGGCGAGGCCGAAGGACAGCACGGCTCCGGCCGCCGGGTCGATCACCGCGCGGACGACGGTGTCGACTCCGCGCGGTGCCATGCGCTGCACCACGGGACGCAGCTCCTGCGGCGCGCCGAACAGCTCGGTCAACTCGGCGTACGCCCGGCGCAGTTGCTCCTCGTCCGCGAGATCCAGGCGTACGCCCCCGAGGTCGGCGCGGTGCCTGAGGTGCGGGGCGGTCGCCTTGAGGGCGACGGGATAGCCGAGGGTGCGGGCGGCCTCCGCCGCGGCGTCGGGGGTGGGGGCGGACAGGGCCCGGTGCACGGGGATGCCGTACGTGCCGAGCAGGTCGCAGGTCCGGTCGCTGCCGAGAGTGAGGCCCTGACCGCGCGAGAGCAGCCCGTCGATGAGGGCGGCGGCTCCCCGTACGTCGATGTCCTCGTACTCGGGCACCTTGCCGGGGTCGGCGGCGTCCCGGCGCCACTGCGCGTACGCGACGGCCTGCGCGAGAGCGCGGACGGCACGTTCGGCGGCGGGGTAGGCGGGGATGAGGTGGGCGTCCTCGGGGGGTGCGACGGGGGCGAGTGGGGTGTCCTGGGAGGTCGCGGGGGGCGGCGTGCGGTCGTCCGTGGGGGGTGTGGCGGGAGGGGTGTCGGTGGCTGATGTGGCGGAAGGACCCGCCGTGGGGTGGGGCGAGGGGGCGGGCGTCGGCGTGCCCGCGGGCGGTCGGGGCGTCGGGGCGGCCTGGGGGACCGGGGCGGGGGCCGTGTTTGTTGGTGCTTCGGGGGCGGCGCCGTCTCCCGGTATCGGCGCGGAGCCCGCTGCCGCGCGGGGCGCGGCGCCCGCGGTCGGCTCCGGTGCGCCGCCCGCGGGTGGCTGCGGTGCCGTGCTCGTCGCGGCCGAGAGGGCCTCCGCGAGACCGCCCAGTTCCACGTGGACCACGAGGACCGGCTTGGCCGGGGCCGCGGCGGCGGCCGAGCGCAGGGCCCGCGCCAGCGCCGCGTCGCCGACCGACCCCTCGCCCACCGCCGGGATCGCGGTGACCACCACCGCGTCGCAGGTGTCGTCCGCCAGCGCGCGGGAGAGCGCGGCGTGGAAGTCCGCCGCCGATGCCGCGGTGCTGAGGTCCAGCGGGGGGTGCGGGCGCAGCCCCTCGGCGAGGCACGCGTCGTAGGTCAGCAGGCCCAGGGACTCGGAGTTGCCGAGGATCGCCACCCGGGGCCCGGCCGGCAGGGGCTGGCGGGCGAGCAGCAGGCCCGCGTCGACCAGTTCGGTGATGGTGTCCACCCGTATCACCCCGGCCTGCCGCAGCAGCGCGGAGACCGTCGCGTGAGGCAGCCGGGTCGCCCGTACGGCGTGCCCCCTGGGGCCCGCTCCATGGCGGGCGCCCTGGACCACGACCAGCGGCTTCGCCGCCGCCGTCCGGCGGGCGAGGCGGGTGAACTTGCGGGGGTTGCCGATGGACTCGAGGTACATCAGGACGACGTCGGTGTCGGGGTCCTCGTACCAGTACTGAAGGAGGTCGTTGCCGGAGACGTCGGCGCGGTTGCCGGACGAGACGAACGTGGACACGCCGGTGACCCCCGTGACGCCGCCGCCGCGCCGGTGCAGGCGCGACAGGAGGGCGACGCCGATGGCGCCGGACTGGGCGAACAGCCCGATCCGGCCCGGGCGGGGCAGCTCGGGTGCGAGGGAGGCGTTCAGGCGCACGTCCGGGGACGTGTTGATGACACCGAACGCGTTCGGGCCGATGATCCGCATGCCGTACGTGCGCGCCTGCCGTACGAGGGCGCGCTGGCGTTCGCGGCCCTCCGGGCCCGAGTCGGCGTACCCGGCGGAGACGACGACGAGCCCCTGCACTCCGTGCTCCCCGCACTCGGTGACGATCCCGGGGACGCGCTCGGCGGGCACCGCGACGACGGCGAGGTCCACGGGCCCGTCGACGGCCCGGACGGAGCGGAACGCGGGCACCCCGTCGAGTTCCTCGCGGTCCTCGGGGAACGCCTCGTTCACGGCGTAGAGCCGCCCGGTGAAGCCGGCGTCCCGGAGGTTGTCGAGGATGCTGCGGCCGACGCCGCCGGGGGTGCGTCCGGCGCCGACCACGGCGACCGAGCCGGGGGCGAGCAGGCGCTGCACGGAGCGGGCCTCGGCGCGCTGTTCGCGCGCGTGCTGCACGGCCATGGAGCGGTCGGTGGGTTCGAGGTCGAACTCCAGGCGGACGACACCGTCCTCGAAGCTGCGCTTCTGCGTGTACCCGGCGTCCCGGAACACCTTGATCATCTTGGTGTTGGCGGGCAGCACCTCGGCGGCGAACCGGCGGATGCCGCGCTCCCGCGCGACGGCACCGATGTGTTCCAGCAGGGCGGAGGCGACGCCCCGGCCCTGGTGGGCGTCCTGCACGAGGAAGGCGACCTCGGCCTCGTCGGCGGGCGCGGAGGCGGGCGTCCCGTCGGCGCCGATCCGGTCGTAGCGTACGGTGGCGATGAACTCGCCGCCGATGGTGGCCGCGAGTCCCACCCGGTCCACGAAGTCGTGGTGCGTGAAGCGGTGGACGTCCTTGGCGGACAGGCGAGGGTAGGGCGCGAAGAAGCGGTAGTACTTCGACTCGTCCGACACCTGCTCGTAGAAGCTGACCAGGCGCTCGGCGTCATCAACGGTGATGGGGCGGACGCGCGCGGTGCCGCCGTCGCGCAGCACCACGTCGGCCTCCCAGTGGGCGGGATACTCGTGCCGGTCCGACGAGGTCTGCATGGGCCCCAGAGTACGGCTCGCGTACGACAACGGCGCGAGGCAGTCTGTGGTGGACGGGAGCCGGACCGAGGCCGCGGTCCGGCGGTCACCGGGAGCGGGCGCGCAGGCCGCTCCGGGCCGCGCTTCACGATGTGGGAAACTGGTCTAGACAACCCTGAACAGCGAAGGGCAGCAACACATGGCTGAGCGCCGCGTCAACGTCGGCTGGGCCGAGGGTCTCCACGCCCGCCCCGCCTCCATCTTCGTCCGAGCCGCCACGGCCGCAGGCGTCCCGGTGACGATCGCCAAGGCCGGGGGCAACCCCGTCAACGCGGCCTCCATGCTGGCCGTCCTCGGCCTGGGCGCCCAGGGCGGCGAGGAGATCGTCCTCGCTTCCGACGCGGAGGGCGCGGACGTCGCCCTGGACCGTCTGGCGAAGCTGGTCTCCGAGGGCCTCGAGGAACTTCCCGAGACCGTCTGAGCCCACGTGTGACAGCCGCGGAGCCGCGTCGCCCTTCCCGGGTGGCGCGGCTCCGTCGTGTTCCCTGCCCACCGGATCGGCCGGCCGCATTCCCCGGCGCGCGTTGTGCGCGCGGACACGGGAGCGCACCGCACGGGACTCCATCCGCACGGGCAGAAAGGAACGCGTCCGCCCGGGTACGCCAAAGCATCCGCACGAGCACCTCGGATTGTTCGCGCGGGCACCCAGAATTGTCCGCGCGGGCACACGGAAAGCCGCGGCCGTGAATTCACCGCACTGCGGAAAAGGGCAGCGGAATGACTTCGGCACGAAATGCTCTTCTTTGTATACGGCCCTCGTGTTAATGCCGCAGGCTCGGCGTGTTTACGGGATGTTGCGAGTTCCTCACACGGTCCGTGCGGCCGGCCCGCTCGCCGCCGGGGGCGAGACGCAGCCGGTGCGCGGCGCTCGCGCGCTCGGTGTGCAGCGCCGTGACGGCCCGCGCGCGGTCGCCGTCGCCGCGCCCCACGGCGTCCACGATCGCGCCGTGTTCCGCCCAGTACTCGACCGGGTCGGGCGGCCCCTCGGTGGCGTACATCCAGGCGATCTTGTGCCGCAACTGGGTCAGCGTCGACGCCAGCGCCGGGCTGCCGGAGGCCTGGGCGAGCGTCTCGTGGAACCAGCCGCCCAGGGAGCGCAGGTCCTCGCTGTTGCCCTGACGGGCGCGTTCCTGCCCGAGCCTGACCAAGCCGCGCAGCACCTTCAGATGGGCCTCGGTGCGGCGCTGTGCCGCGCGGGAGGCGCCGAGCGGCTCGAGCAGCAGGCGCATCTCCAGCAGGTCGGCGGCCTCCTGCTCGGTGGGTTCCGCCACGCACGCGCCCGCATGGCGCCGGGTCACCACGAAGCCCTCGGCCTCCAGCGTGCGCAGGGCCTCCCGGACGGGGACGCGGGAGACGCCGTAACGACGGGCGAGGAGTTCCTCGGTGAGCCGGCTGCCGCGCTCGTGGACACCCGCGACGATGTCGTCCCGGATCGCCGTGCACACCGAGTGCGCGGGAATACGCATGACCGACCTCCGGCTTAATCCCCGTGAAACGTCGAAGATCGACGTGTGTTCCGTGACTCTATTGAAATCAGCGGGATTTTCCGAAGGGGGTACGGAAACCATGCGTATTTTTTGGACAAGCGGCCCGCTGAAACGCCGAAAGCCCCGGCTCGGGAGCCGGGGCCACGGTGAGCGGGGCCGCCGCGCGGGCGGCCGGCCGCGGGTGTCAGAGGTTCACGCCGTGCGCGCGGAGGTAGGCGACGGGGTCGATGTCGGAGCCGTACTCGGCGGTCGTACGGGCCTCGAAGTGCAGGTGCGCGCCGGTGACGTTGCCGGTCGCGCCGGAGACGCCTATCTGCTGCCCTGCGGTGACCTGCTGACCCACCGAGACGCCGAGGGAGGACAGGTGACCGTACTGGGTGTACGTGCCGTCGTTCATCCTGATGACGATCTGGTTGCCGTAGGCGCCGCCCCAGCCGGCCTCGACGACGGTGCCGATGCCGACCGACCGGACCGGGGTGCCGCTCGCGGCGTGGAAGTCGACACCGGTGTGGCTGCCGGAGGACCAGACGGCGCCGCCGCTCTTGTAGCCGGTCGACACGTAGGAGCCGGCGATCGGGGAGACGAAGGTGTTGAGACGCTTGCGCTCGGCCTCCCGCGCGGCGCGCTCCTTCTCCGCTCGGGCCTCGGCTGCCGCTTCGGCGGCCTTCTCGCGCGCGGCCTGCTCGGCCGCCTTCCGCGCGGCGGCCTCGGCGGCCTCCCGGGCGGCCTCGTGCTGGGCGGCCGCCTGGGCGTCGATCCGGTCGGCGACCGCGTCGCCCAGGGTGACGACGGGGGTGAGGCCGGTCTGTGCGGCGGCCGGTCCGGCGGCGAGCGCGGGGGCCGCGAGGGAACCGACGACGCCGGAGGTGGCGAGCGCCGCGACGCCCGCCGCGCGGGCGGTGCCGCGCTGCGTCCGGCTCGGACGACGGTGTTTCCCGGAGGCGCGGGTGAACGCCATGTGGAGGCTGGTCCTTTCCTTCCCTCTCGCCTACCGGGTTAGCTGACGGGTTCGGAGCAGGAAGGTCTCCTACGGACTCCCTCACGACACGCGCGGGCGTCCGATTCACCCCAGGGACTACGGTGGGTCCCCGGCTCCCCTGGCTCGCGCCGTACGGGGACTCGGCGATGGCTGTCCGCTGCCGCGGGTGCGGCGCACTGCCCGACGAACAGCCCGGAAGACGCTAAGCGGGAGATCTTTCGATCCCCAAGCGGATCACGGCTTTTGTAGCGCATCCCACAGGGCAGACGGGCATCCTCCGTCGCAATTCGGGCATGAGTGGGCCCTGGTGACTCGCGTGTCACCAGGGCCTCACGCGCGTGTGCGCCTCCGCGGCTCGCTACTCGGCCGTAACGACGGTGACTTCCCCGATGCCGAGGGCCTCGACGGGCGCCTTGATCTGCGCCGCGTCCCCGACGAGGACGGTCACCAGGCGGTCCACCGGGAAGGCCTTGACGACCGCCGCGGTGGCCTCCACGGTGCCGGTCGCGGCCAACTGCCGGTACAGGTCCGCCTGGTAGTGGTCGGGCAGGTGCTGCTCGACCTGGTCGGCCAGGGTGCTCGCGACGGCCGCGGCGGTCTCGTACTTCAGCGGCGCCACGCCGACGAGGTTCTGCACGGCGACGTCGCGTTCCGCGTCGGTCAGTCCTTCCGCGGCGAGGGTGCGCAGCACCGTCCACAGGTCGCCGAGGGCGGGACCGGTGTTCGGGGTGTCGACGGAGCCGCTGATGGCCAGCATCGCCGCGCCCGTGCCGTCCGGGGCGGACCTGAGGACCTGCCCGAACGACCGCACGCCGTAGGTGTAGCCCTTCTCCTCGCGCAGGACGCGGTCCAGACGGGAGGTGAGGGTGCCGCCGAGGCAGTAGGTGCCGAGCACCTGCGCGGGCCACACGCGGTCGTGCCGGTCGGGTCCGATGCGGCCGATCAGCAGCTGCGTCTGGACGGCGCCGGGGCGGTCCACGATGACGACCCGGCCGGTGTCGTCGGCGACCACGGCCGGGACGGGGCGCGGCTTGCCCGGGGAGCCGGTCCAGGCGCCCAGGGTGTCGCCGAGCAGCGCGTCCAGGTCGATGCCGGTGAGGTCACCGACGACCACCGCGGTCGCCGTGGCGGGGCGGACGTGCTGCTCGTAGAAGGCGCGCACGGCCGCCGAGTCGATGCCCTCGACCGTCTCCTCGGTGCCCTGGCGGGGACGCGACATGCGCGAACTCGCCGGGAACAGCTCCTTGGAGAGCTCCTTCGCCGCGCGGCGGGAGGGGTTGGCCAGCTCGTGCGGGATCTCGTCGAGGCGGTTGCGGACCAGCCGCTCGACCTCGCTGTCGGCGAACGCGGGCGCCCTGAGGGCGTCCGCGACCAGTCCGAGGCCCTTGGCGAGCCGTGAGGCCGGGACCTCCAGGCTGAGGCGGACCCCGGGGTGGTCGGCGTGCGCGTCCAGGGTGGCGCCGCAGCGCTCCAGTTCGGCGGCGAACTCCTCGGCGGAGTGCTTGTCGGTGCCCTCGGAGAAGGCCCGCGCCATGATCGTGGCGACGCCGTCGAGGCCGGCCGGCTCGGCCTCCAGGGGCGCGTCGAGGATCACCTCCACGGCGACGACCTGCTGGCCGGGGCGGTGGCAGCGCAGCACCGTCAGGCCGTTGTCCAGCGTGCCGCGCTCGGGGGCCGGGAAGGCCCAGGGCCTGGCCTCGCCCGCCTGGGGCTGCGGGTGGAAGTCCATCGTGGCGAGCTCGGTCACTTGGCCGCCTCCTCGTTCTCGTCGGTGCCGGCGACTGCGGCGGCTTCCTCGGTGTCCTCGGCCTCGGGGGCGACGGGCTCGTAGACGAGCACCGCGCGGTTGTCGGGGCGCAGGCGGGACTTCGCGACCTCCTGCACCTCCTCCGCCGTCACGTCGAGCACGCGCTGGACGGCGGTCAGGGCGAGCTGGGGGTCGCCGAACAGGACGGCGTACCGGCACAGTTCGTCGGCGCGGCCCGCGACCGTGCCGAGCCGGTCGAGCCACTCGCGCTCCAGCTGGGCCTGGGCGCGCTCCATCTCCTCGGCCGTGGGGCCCTCGTCGGCGAAGCGGGCGAGCTCCTCGTCGATGGCGGCCTCGATGACGGGCACCTCCACGTCGCCGGACGTCTTCACGTCCAGCCAGCCCAGGGAGGGCGCCCCGGCCAGCCGGAGCAGGCCGAACCCGGCGGCGACGGCCGTGCGGTCGCGCCGTACCAGCCGGTTGTAGAGCCGGGAGGACTCGCCGCCGCCGAGGACGGTGAGGGCCAGGTCCACCGCGTCGCACGCGCGCGTGCCGTCCTCCGGCAGCCGGTAGGCGGCCATCAGCGCCCGCGCGGGGACCTCCTCCTCCACGATCTCGCGCAGCTGCCCGCCGATGACGTCGGGGAGCGAACCGTCGCGCGGTGCGGGCTTGCCGTCGTGGGAGGGGATGGAGCCGAAGTACTTCTCGATCCAGGCGAGCGTCTGCTCCGGGTCGATGTCGCCGACGACGGACAGCACGGCGTTGTTCGGCGCGTAGTAGGTGCGGAAGAACTGGCGGGCGTCCTCCAGGGTCGCCGCGTCCAGGTCCGCCATCGAGCCGATCGGCGTGTGGTGGTACGGGTGGCCCTCCGGGTAGGCGAGCGCGGTCAGCTTCTCGAAGGCCGTGCCGTAGGGGACGTTGTCGTAGCGCTGGCGGCGCTCGTTCTTGACGACGTCCCGCTGGTTCTCCATGGACTCGTCGTCCAGGGCGGTCAGCAGGGAGCCCATGCGGTCGGCCTCCAGCCAGAGGGCGAGCTCCAGCTGGTGGGCGGGCATGGTCTCGAAGTAGTTGGTGCGCTCGAAACTGGTGGTGCCGTTGAGGGAGCCGCCGGCGCCCTGGACCAGCTCGAAGTGGCCGTTCCCCTTGACCTGGGCGGATCCCTGGAACATCAGGTGCTCGAAAAGGTGAGCCAGACCGGTACGTCCCTTGACTTCGTGACGCGAACCCACGTCGTACCAGAGGCACACCGCGGCGACCGGGGTCAGGTGGTCCTCGGAGAGCACCACGCGCAGGCCGTTGGCCAGGCGGTGCTCGGTCGCTGTCAGGCCGCCGGAGCCTGCCTGGGCTGTGGCCGTGTGACCCATGGGCATGTACGTCCCTTCGATCGCGGAGGCGGTTGTCGAAACCGCCGTTTCTGCCGGTCCTGCCACTGTATGCAAGCGTGCGGACGGCCGGTGAAGTTCCCGGCCGGGCCGGCTACGCCGAGAGCGAGAACCTGGTGGGACACGTGATGCCGGTGTGGAGGCTGGGGTCCCGGCCTCAGACAACGGCACCACGGGCGGGGCGGGCCGCCCGCGCGGTCCCTGGCCCACGCGGCCGCGGGCAGGCGAGCTGTCCCCGTGTTCCTCACGGGCGAACCACGCCGGGTGGCGAGCGCCCGGGAGTGCGGGAGGCACCGCGCGCACCCCGGCCGCGCGACCCGCCCCCGCCCAAGTCGCCCCGCCGACCGGCAACCCCGCGCGGGGCCGGCCGCGCACTCCCCCGTACCCTTCTCGCGCCGTCGCCACCCGCCCGCGCCGGACGGCCGGAGCCGGGTCTTGGTCCCGCTTGTCAGTGCGACGGTCCACAATGGTCCGCGTCAGATCCCGTCACACGCTTCAGCAAGGAGCCGGCAGCGATGGCCCGCCGCAGCACGAAGACCCCGCCGCCCGACGACTCGTACGAGGAGAAGATCCTCGACATCGACGTCGTCGACGAGATGCAGGGCTCCTTCCTCGAGTACGCGTACTCGGTCATCTACTCACGCGCCCTGCCGGACGCGCGTGACGGCCTCAAACCGGTGCACCGCCGCATCGTCTACCAGATGAACGAGATGGGCCTGCGCCCCGAGCGCGGTTACGTGAAGTGCGCCCGCGTGGTCGGCGAGGTCATGGGCAAGCTGCACCCCCACGGCGACGCGTCGATCTACGACGCCCTGGTCCGCATGGCCCAGCCGTTCTCCATGCGCGTCCCGCTGGTCGACGGCCACGGCAACTTCGGCTCGTTGGGCAACGACGACCCGCCCGCCGCCATGCGGTACACCGAGTGCCGGATGGCCGAGGCCACGAGCCTGATGACCGAGTCCATCGACGAGGACACGGTCGACTTCGCGCCCAACTACGACGGTCAGGAGCAGGAACCGGTCGCGCTGCCCGCCGCGTTCCCGAACCTGCTGGTGAACGGCGCCTCGGGCATCGCCGTCGGCATGGCCACCAACATGCCGCCGCACAACCTGCGCGAGGTCGTCGCGGCCGCCCGCCACCTGATCAGGCACCCCAACGCCGATCTCGACGCCCTGATGAAGCACGTCCCGGGCCCCGACCTGCCGACCGGCGGCCGGATCGTCGGCCTCTCCGGCGTCCGGGACGCGTACGAGACGGGCCGCGGCACCTTCAAGATCCGCGCGACGGTCACCGTGGAGGACGTGACGGCGCGCCGCAAGGGCCTCGTCGTCACCGAGCTGCCCTTCACGGTGGGTCCGGAGAAGGTGATCGCCAAGATCAAGGACCTCGTCGGCTCGAAGAAGCTCCAGGGCATCGCCGACGTCAAGGACCTCACCGACCGCGAGCACGGTCTGCGCCTGGTCATCGAGATCAAGAACGGCTTCGTGCCGGAAGCGGTGCTGGAGCAGCTGTACAAGCTGACGCCGATGGAGGAGTCCTTCGGCATCAACAACGTGGCCCTGGTGGACGGCCAGCCCCTCACCCTCGGCCTCAAGGAGCTCCTGGAGGTCTACCTCGACCACCGCTTCGACGTCGTGCGGCGGCGTTCGGAGTTCCGCCGCAGCAAGCGGCGCGACCGGCTCCACCTGGTCGAGGGCCTGCTGACGGCCCTGCTGGACATCGACGAGGTCATCCGCCTCATCCGCTCCAGCGAGAACTCCGCGCAGGCCAAGCAGCGTCTGATCGAGCACTTCTCCCTCAGCGAGGTCCAGACCCAGTACATCCTGGACACGCCGCTGCGCCGCCTCACCAAGTACGACCGGATCGAGCTGGAGGCGGAGAAGGACCGGCTGAACGCGGAGATCGAGGAGCTGACCCGGATCCTGGACTCGGACGCGGAGCTGCGCAAGCTGGTCTCGGCCGAACTGGCCGCGGTCGCCAAGAAGTTCGGCAACGACCGTCGTACGCTGCTGCTGGAGTCGGCCGCGACCCCGGCCGCCGCCGTGCCGCTGCAGGTGGCCGACGACCCGTGCCGCGTGCTGCTGTCCTCCACGGGCCTGCTCGCCCGCACGGCGAACGACGCACCGCTCGTCGACGCCCCCGGCGCCAAGCGCGTCAAGCACGACGTGATCGTCTCGGCGGTGCCCGCGACGGCCCGCGGCGAGATCGGTGTGGTCACCTCGGCCGGCCGCCTGCTCCGGCTGAACGTCGTGGACCTCCCGCAGCTCCCCGAGACGATGCCGACGCCGAACCTGTCGGGCGGGGCGCCCCTGGCGGAGTTCGTGTCGCTGGAGGACGACGAGCAGGTGGTGTGTCTGACCACGCTCGACGAGTCGTCGCCCGGCCTGGCCCTCGGCACGGAACAGGGAGTCGTCAAGCGCGTGGTGCCCGACTACCCGTCCAACAAGGAGGAGCTGGAGGTCATCACCCTCAAGGAGGGCGACCGGATCGTCGGCGCGGTCGAGCTGCGCACGGGCGAGGAGGACCTGGTCTTCATCAGCGACGACGCGCAGTTGCTGCGCTACCAGGCGTCGCAGGTCCGCCCGCAGGGCCGGCCCGCGGGCGGTATGGCGGGCATCAAGCTCACCGACGGCGCGAAGGTCATCTCCTTCACGGCGGTCGATCCGGCGGCGGACGCGGTGGTGTTCACGGTCGCGGGCTCGCGCGGCACACTGGACGACTCCGTCCAGACGACGGCCAAGCTGACCCCGTTCGACCAGTTCCCGCGCAAGGGCCGGGCCACCGGCGGTGTGCGCTGCCAGCGGTTCCTGAAGGGCGAGGACTGCCTGTCCCTGGCCTGGGCCGGCCCACTTCCTGCCCGTGCCGCCCAGAAGAACGGCGCCGCGGTGGACCTCCCGGTACCGGACCCGCGCCGGGACGGTTCGGGGCTGTCCCTGCCGAAGACGGTGCACGTGGTGGCAGGCCCCGTCTAGGCCGCGGGGTCCTCGGCCTCCTCGGTCTCCTGCACATAGCGCAGCACGCCCCACATGCCGTCCTCGTCGGCGTGTGGGGCGCCGTCGTTCCCGCACGCCTCCAGCTCCGCGCGGAGGGCGGCGGCGTCGATGCCCGCCCCGATGAGCACGAGCTGCGTCCGCCGCTCCGCGCCGGCCGGCCAGGGCTCGGGGTAGAAGCGCAGGAAGCGCCCCACGGCGTGCACGGCGTACCGGTTGCGGACGTCGTACGGCCCGAAGTCGACGTACCCCTTGATCCGGTACAGCCCGGCGGGACGGCTGTCCAGGAAGCGGATCAGCCGCCGTGGGTCCGTGGGGCGCGCGGAGGCGAAGGAGAGGCTGTCGTACGCGGCGTGCAGATGTGCCGTGTGATCGTCCTCCGCGTCGTCGTGGCGGTGCAGGTCGTCGAACGACAGCTGCCCGATGCGCTCCTCGCCGGGCCTGCAGTCGAAGAGGAACGCGGGATCGACACGGCCGTAGGAGGCGGGCACCACGGCGGCACGGTCGACCAGGGAGCGGACGAGCCCCAGCACGCGTGCCGCGTCCGTCACCCGGTCGATCTTGTTCACGACGACGAGGTCGGCGAGGGCGAGGTGCCGGTCGATCTGCGGGTGCCTGGCCCGGGTGTCGTCGAACTCGGCGGCGTCCACGACCTCGACGAGTCCGCCGTACACGATCCCGGGGTGCTCGCTGGCGAGCACCATCCGCACGAGCTCCTGCGGTTCGGCGAGACCGCTGGCCTCGATGACGATGACGTCGATCCCGGCGGAGGGCCTGGCCAGGCGTTCCAGGTAGACGTCGAGTTCGCTGCTGTCCACCGCGCAGCACAGGCAGCCGTTGCCGAGCGACACGGTCGAGTCGCCGAGGGCCCCCGCGACGGCCATGGCGTCGATCTCGATGGCCCCGAAGTCGTTCACGACGGCACCGATGCGGCTGCCGCCGCTGCGGTGGAGGAGGTGGTTGAGGAGGGTGGTCTTCCCCGAGCCGAGAAAACCGGCCAGGACCACCACCGGAATCTGCCGCCCGCTGCTCCGCTCCGACACGCGACCCCTTTCGCACCTGTGCGCGCACCGGCTCACTCTCGGCGTGCGCACCGAAAATCGACTGTCGTCCCAGGATACGAGCGACAAGAACGACGGCGAAGTGAACGATTGTTAGCAGCATCTGTGGGGCAGACGTTGGGGAAGGCGCCGGTATGTGCGACCCTCGCTTCCCTCCGTGCGCCTCCTCTCCGCCTTCCCGCCGATCAGAGCCGCTCGGCACCCTGGAAGGCGGCAAGCGCCGCCCACCGCTCGCCGGTCCCCGCCGACAGGCCCAACTCTCCGACGACCGGCGGACGGCGGCCTGATCGGGGGTATTTGACATGGCCACACAGAACATGGGGCTGCGGAGGCTCCGCTCCGCCGCCGCGGCCGGCCTGGGCCTGGCCGCGGGTGCCCTCGCTGCCATGGCAGCACAGCGACACACCCTGGACGCGATCAACGAGCGTCTGGCGCACCTGGAGAAGCACACGGGCAACCAGCAGCAGGCGAACCTGGCCATGCAGCAGCGGCAGCACTGGGAGCTGCTCAGCAAGGCGATCGACGACCCCGAACTCGCCGAGGTGCTGAGCGTCTTCGAGGTGCAGGTGACCACCCAGAAGCGCAGGCAATACCTCTTCGCGAACGCCCTGTACACGAATCTGCTCTGCTACTACCGCATCGGCAACATGACGAGGGACGAGTTCCTGAAGCGGGTGCGGGGCACGTTCCAGAACCCGATCGTCCGGGAGTACTGGTACGCGACCCAGCAGCAGCGCGCGAGCCTGACGGGGACGGAAGAGGCGGAACTGGGTCTGCTGGTCGACGATCTGCTGCTGCAGCTCGACGAGGCGGACACGGAGGAGTGGTGGGTGGTCGGCATCCCGCCCGGCGAGGCGTGAGCCGCGGGGCCGGCCCGCGGCGGTGCGCACCGCGAACGGCCCGGCCCTCTGTCCACAGGCGCTTTGGGGCGTCTCCCCGCCGGCGCTTCTGGACGTCTCTCCGCAGGCGCTTCTAGGCGTCCGGGATGTCCGCCTTGGCCCTGACCAAGGTCTCACGGCTGATCACGACGATGCGTTCGTAGTCCGCGCGCGCGGCGTCGGCGGGCAACTCGGCGTCCAGGGAGTCGGTCACATCCGTGCCGATGACGGCGAAGTTGCCGTCGGCCAGCTCGAAGATGTCGGGACACGTCGCACCATTCGTGCTCCCCCGGAAACGCGGAGCGACACCGAGGCGGCGGATGATCTGACTCACTGTTGGATTCCCTCTGCTCTCAAGGCACGAGCGCCTACGCCCGCTGCGGCGTCATCGTGACAGGTCCGGCGCCACTCCAGACACGGCGGCACACTCAAGTCGCAGAAGACTCCATGGACTGGGCCGCTCTCCTGTCACTCGTGAGGGTGGCCTCACACCGTGCCGTCGTCACGTCCGGGAGGATCATGGAGGGCTCCGAAGAGGCGACCGGGGGATCGTCCACGGGGCCTTCGCGGTGTTCAGGCGACGTCCGGCACCGCCACCGGCGCGCCCTCGCCCACGTACCGCGCCGCCGGCCTGATGATCTTCGAGTCCTCCGCCTGCTCCAGGATGTTGGCGCTCCACCCCACCGCGCGGGCCGCCGCGAACGTCGGTGTGAACATCTCGCGCGGTACGTCGCAGAGCTCCATGACGACGCCGGCGTAGTACTCCACGTTGGTGTGCAGCGCCCGGCCCGGCTTCAGCTCCGCCAGGATCGCCTCCACATGGCGTTCGACCTCCACGGCGAAGTCGACCCGTGGCCCGCCGAACCGCTGGGCCACCTCTCGCAGCATCCGCGACCGGGGATCCTCGGTGCGGTAGACCGCGTGGCCGAAGCCCATGATGCGCTCACCCGCGAGGACGTGTTCCCGGACCCAGGAGTCGATGCGCTCCGGCTTCCCGATCGCCTCCAGCGTGTCCAGTGCCCGGCTCGGGGCCCCGCCGTGGAGCGGACCCGACAGCGCGGCCACCGCCCCGGCCAGGCAGGCCGCCACGTCCGCGCCCGTCGACGCGATGACCCGCGCAGTGAAGGTGGACGCGTTGAAGCCGTGGTCAATGGTGGAGATCAAGTACTGCTCGATCGCCCGCACCCGCTCCGCGTCCGGCTCCGTCCCCGTCACCATGTACAGGTAGTTCGCCGCGTACGACAGGTCCTCGCGCGGCTCCACCGGCTCCAGCCCCCTGCCCAGCCGGTACAGAGCGGTGAGCAGTGTCGGTACGGCCGCGGTCGCCTCCAGCGTGTCCTGCCTGCGCCGGCCGGCGTCGATGTCGTACACCGGCCGGAACCCTTTCGCCGCGCCGAGCAGGGACAGTGCCGTCCGCAGTCCGGCGAGGGGGCCCGAGCGGCCGCCCGCCGCCGCGATGGCGGGCAGCGCCGCCCGCACCTCGTCGGGCAGCGTCCGCAGCGCGGCGGTCCCGGCGGCGAACGCCGCGGCGCGCCGTGCGTCCGGCAGCTCCCCGTGGACCAGCAGGTGCCATACGTCCTCGAAGCCACGCGACCGGGCGAGATCGACGGCCGAGTACTGGCGGTAGTGGTAGAAGCCCTCGTCGCCCCGGACGTCACCGATACGGGTGTCGGTGACGACGACCCCCGCCAGTCCCCGCGGTACCTCGACGCGTGGCGCTACAGCCTCATTGACAGACATGACTTCCTCCTCGCACTTGATTCGACTGTCCACTGTTGATTGAAAGGTGTCAACATTGATTGAATCAATATGTCAATCCATGTGAGGCAGGACGGATACCGTGACGGCCATGCGCGATCAAGACCCCTCTCCCGTCGACACGGACCGGCGCCTGAGCACCAAGGAGGCCGCCGAACTGCTCGGCGTGAAGCCGGAGACCGTGTACGCGTACGTGAGCCGTGGCCAGCTCAGCAGCCGCCGGGCCCCCGGCGGCCGCGGCAGCACCTTCGACGCGGGTGAGGTGGCGGCGCTCGCGCGGCGCAACAGACGCGAGAGCGCCGGCGGTGGGGACGGCCCGGGCGGCGAGTCCGTGCGGACCCGCCTCACCCTGATCGACGGCGACCGGTACTACTTCCGGGGCGTCGACGCCGTCGAACTCGCCGCCCGGCACACCTACGAGGAGGTCGCCGAGTGGCTGTGGACGGGCCGGCTCCGTCCCAGTGCCGCGTTCGTCGCGCCCGAGTCGTCCGTCGCCGTGGCCCGGCGCGCCGTCGATGCCCTGCCCGAACACGCCACGCCGACCGACCGCCTGCGGGTCGCGGCCATCGCCGCGGCGACCGCCGACCCGCTGCGCTTCGACCTGTCGGAGGAGGCCGTGCTCGGCACGGCCCGTTCGCTCATCCCCACCCTGGTCGCCGCCCTCCCGGCGGTGCTGCCCGGCCACCGGGACTCCGGCCCGCTGTCCCACCGGCTCTGGGCCCGGCTCACCGGCCGGGAGGCCGACGAGGCACGGCTGCGCGTCCTGGACACGGCCCTCGCGCTCCTGGTCGACCACGACCTCGCCGCCTCCACCCTCGCCGTCCGCGTCGCCGCGTCCGCCCGCGCGCACGCCTACGCGGCCGTCTCGGCGGGGCTGGGCGTGCTGGAGGGCCCGCTGCACGGTGCGGCCAGCGGGCTCGCGCACAGGCTGCTGCTGGAGGTGCTCGACCAGGGGGAAGCGGCCCCCGTGATCGCCGACGAACTGCGGGCCGGCCACCGCATCCCGGGCCTCGGCCACCGCGTCTACGCCGGTGAGGACCCGCGCGCGCGTGCCCTCTTCGCCCTCTTGGAGGACATCCCGCGCGCCGCCCCCGCCCTGGCCGCCGCCCGCGACCTGACGGCCACCGCCGCCCGCCACACCCCCCTGCACGCCAACGTCGACCTGGCGCTCGCCGTCTTCACCGCCTCCTCCGGGATGCCGGCCTCGGCGGGCGAGACGATCTTCGCCGTCGCCCGTACGGCCGGGTGGATCGCCCACGCGCTGGAGGAGTACGGCGAGCGCCCGCTGCGCATGCGCCCCAGCGGCCAGTACGTGGGACCGAAGCCGCCGCGGCCACTGCCCGGAGGAGACACGGACGGCCCGACAGGTCACTCCTGAGCAAGTCAGGTTAGGCTCACCTCTGTGAGTACGTGCTCAACCGTCTCCCGCGCGCTCGACGAGCCGGTCGCGGGCACCGCGGCCACCGCGAGGACCTGGCTGCTGCTGGAGCAGCCCGGCCCCTGGGGTGCCAAGGCGCTCACCTCGAGCCATCTCGACCCCGCGCTGGGCCGCGCCCTGGAAGCGGCCGCGAAGGGCACCGGGGTGCGTGTCGCCCTCATACGCCGTCCCGGGCGCCACGCGGACTGCCGGGTGCCCGCCGCACGACAGGTGTTCGTGGCCCACACCGGCCCGGGGAACGTGTGGCTGCACGCCGCCACCACCACGGAACCCGAACGGCTGCTCGACCTCGATGTCGCCGCCCTCGGCCGGGGCGAGGTCGCCTCGTTCGACGCGGTGCTCGGCGGGCGGCCCTACGAGGGCGACCCGCTCGCCCTCGTCTGCACCAACGGCAAGCGCGACCGCTGCTGCGCGCTCCTCGGCCGGCCCCTGGCGGCCGAGCTGGCCGCCTCCGGCGTCCAGGGCGTCTGGGAGGTCACCCACCTGGGCGGTCACCGCTTCTCCCCCACGGTGCTCGTCCTGCCGTACGGCTACGCCTACGGCAGGGCGGAGGCGCACCTCGTCAAGGAGGTGCTGCACCGTGCACAGGAGGGCCGGATCGTCCTCGAGGGGTGCCGCGGCAGGTCGGCGTGGGAGCGGCCCGGTCAGGCGGCCGAGCTGGCCGTCCGCCGCGCGGTGGGCGAGTACGCCGCGGAGGCCCTGAGCGTCGTACGGACGGACGGCGCGGCGCCCCACTGGGAGGTGACCGTCGCCCACACGGACGGGCGCCGGTGGCTGGTTGAGGTCGCCCAGGGCGCGTCCCTTCCGCCCCGCCCGGAGAGCTGCGGGTCGGTGCTCGGCTCACCCGCGCGGATGGACGTGGCGGCGGTCCACGAGCTGACCGCGGCGGCACTGGCCGGCTGACGGCGTCGACGCCGACAGCCGGCCAGTGCCGCGGCGGCGGAGCCCCGCGCGGGGCGTGCTCGTGAACGGGGCTCCCCGGCCGGCACAGGCCGCCAGGCCGCGCCCCGTGCCGGCCGCTCCCCGCGCGCGCGGAGGCGGGTCCCCGGGAGATCCGCGCCACACCCCTACGGCGTCCCGCGCCCGCCCACGTACCGTCTTGGGTATGAGCCCCACTGCCCCCGCACGCCGCCTGCGCCTCGGCCTGCCGCGGCGGGTGTTCTCGCAGGTCCTGCTGATGCAGTTGGCGATCGCCGCGGGAGTCGCCGTGCTCGCCACCGGACTGTTCCTCGCGCCGCTCGGCGACCAGCTGGACGACCAGGCGATGCGCCGCGCCCTCGCGATCGCGCAGACCACCGCCCAGCAGCCGCAGATCGCGGACGACCTGCGCGGCACGGCGCCGTCCCCGGACGGACCGGTGCAGCGGAACGCGGAACGGATTCGGAAGGCCACCGGTGCCGAGTACGTCGTGGTGCTGGACAAGCGGGGCGTGCGCTGGTCCCACACCGACCCGGGGCGCATCGGCGGCACGGTGTCGACCGACCCCGGCGAGGCGCTGGCCGGACGCGACGTCATGGAGATCGACGAGGGCACCCTGGGACGCTCCGCGCGGGGCAAGGTGCCGCTGCGCGACGAGGACGGCGAGATCGTCGGGGCGGTGTCGGTCGGCATCGCCTACGACAGTGTCCGGGCCCGGCTGATCCACGCCATCCCGGGGCTGTTCGCGTACGCGGGCGGCGCCCTGGCCGTCGGGGCGCTCGCGGCCTGGCTCATCTCACGGCGGGTGCACCGGCAGACCCGCGACCTGGCCTTCTCGGACATCGCGGCCCTGCTCTCGGAGCGTGAGGCCATGCTGCACGGCATCAGGGAGGGCGTCGTCGCCTTGGACCGCGGCGGCCGCATCCGCCTGCTCAACGACGAGGCGCAGCGCCTGCTGGGCATCGGTGAGGAGACCGTCGGCCGCTCCCCCGACGAGGCGCTCGGCGCGGGACGCACCTCCGATGTGCTGGCGGGCCGGGTGACCGGCACCGATCTGCTCACCGTCCGCGGTCCGCGCGTCCTGGTCGCCAACCGCATGCCGACCGGCGACGGCGGCGCCGTGGCGACCCTGCGCGACCGTACGGAGCTGGACCGGCTCGGCCGGGAACTGGACTCCACCCGCGGCCTGATCGACGCCCTGCGCGCCCAGGACCACGAACACGCGAACCGCATGCACACCCTGCTGGGGCTGCTGGAACTCGAGATGTACGACGACGCGGTGGAGTTCGTCGGCGAGGTCGTGGGGGATCACCGGGCGACGTCGGAGCAGGTCACCGAGAAGATCCGGGACCCGTTGCTGGCGGCGCTCCTGGTGGGCAAGGCGACGGTGGCCGCCGAGCGCGGGGGGGCGCTGTGGGTGTCGGACCGCACGCGGCTCCCGGACCGGCTGATCGACCCCCGGGGGCTCGTCACCATCGTCGGCAACCTGGTGGACAACGCCCTGGACGCCGTGGCCGGGACGCCGCACGCGCGCGTGGAGGTCGAACTGCGCGCCGACGGCCGCGCGGCGGTGCTGGTGGTGCGCGACACGGGCCCCGGAATTCCGCCCGGGCAGCGCGAGTTGATCTTCGCCGAGGGCTGGTCCACCAAGGAGCCGCCGGCCCACCGCGAGCGGGGGATCGGGCTGCCCCTGGTGCGCAGGCTGGCCGAGCGGCAGGGGGGCAGCGCGTCGGTGGGCGAGGCGGACGGCGGCGGCGCGGAGTTCACCGTGGTCCTGCCCGAGGCCCTGACCGAGCCCGGCGAGCGGCCCGCGCTCGCCGGGGCGTCCACGGCGCCGGCCGCCGACGAGGAGCCCAGGACCGTCAAGGAGGAGTCGCGATGATCGAGGTCCTGGTCGTGGACGACGACGTCCGGGTCGCGCGGGTCAACGCCGCGTACGTCGAGAAGGTGCCCGGCTTCCATGTCGCCGGGGAGGCGCACAACGCGGCCGAGGCACTCGGCTGCCTGGAGACACTGCCCCGGCTGGATCTCGTGCTCATGGACCACTACCTGCCCGACGAGACGGGCCTGGAGGTGGTCCAGGAGATGCGCCGGCGCGGCCACCAGACCGACGTGATCATGGTGACGGCCGCGCGTGACGTGTCCACCGTCCAGGCGGCGATGCGCCACGGCGCCCTGCAGTACCTGGTCAAGCCGTTCGCCTTCGCCGGACTGCGCGTCAAGCTGGAGGCGTACGCGGAACTGCGGCGCTCCCTCGACGGCGGCGGCGAGGCGGAACAGGCTGAGGTGGACCGGCTCTTCGGTGTGCTGTCGGCGTCGGCCGAGCCCCAGCTGCCCAAGGGCCACTCCCCCACCACCGCCGAACTCGTACGGCAGTCCCTGATCAGCGCCGACGGGCCGCTGTCGGCCCAGGAGATCGCCGAACGCACGGGGGTGAGCCGCCAGACCGCACAGCGCTATCTGAAGCTGCTGGAGCGCACGGGACGGGCCAGGCTGACCCTGAAGTACGGCGACGCGGGCCGCCCGGAACACCGTTACGTGTGGGCGACCCGCGCCTGAGGACACGGCCCGTGAAAGCAAGGGCTGTGGGCGACCCGCGCCTGGGGACACGGCCCGTGAAAGCGGGGGCGGACCGTGCCCGCCCTCCTTGGATGCCGTGCCCTCCCCGGATACGGAGGACGGCGCCGGCCGTCTCCGCCGGCCGCTACACGGCCCCCGCGCCGGTCAGTGAGCGCACCTCGGCCTCCGCGTGCCGGGCCTCGTCGGGCACCTCGGTCGAGGTGACCGTGCCGAGCCAGCCCGCGGCGAAGCCCAGCGGAATGGAGACCAGCCCCGGGTTCTGCAGCGGGAAGACCTGGAAGTCGGCGCCGGGGAAGAGGGACGCGGGGCTGCCCGACACGACGGGTGACAGCAGCACCAGCACCACGGCCGGGACCAGGCCCCCGTAGACGGCCCACACGGCACCGCGCGTGGTGAAGCCCCGCCAGAACAGGGAGTAGAGCAGCACGGGGAGGTTGGCGGAGGCGGCCACCGCGAAGGCGAGGCCCACGAGGAACGCGACGTTGAGATCGCGGGCCAGCAGCCCGAGGGCGATCGCGAGCAGGCCGATGCCGACGGCGGCGACCCGGGCCACGGCCACCTCGCTGCGCGGTCCTCGACCGCTTCGGCGCCGCAGGGAGGCGTACAGGTCGTGTGCGACGGACGCGGAGGAGGCGAGCGTGATCCCGGCGACCACGGCGAGGATCGTGGCGAAGGCGACGGCGGCGACGACCGCGAACAGGACCGTTCCGCCCGTGGAGCCGGCGCCGCCGCCGAGGTCGAGTGCCAGCAGGGGCACCGCCGTGTTCCCGGACCGGTCGGAGGCGCGTATGGCGTCCGGTCCGATGAGGGCGGCCGCACCGAAGCCGAGCACGATCGTCATCAGGTAGAAGCCCCCGATGAGGCCGATCGCCCAGACGACCGAACGCCGTGCCGCGCGGGCGGTGGGGACGGTGTAGAAGCGGGACAGGATGTGCGGCAGCCCGGCCGTGCCGAGCACCAGCGCGAGACCGAGGCTGATGAAGTCGAGGCGCGCGGTCCAGTCCCCGCCGTAGGCGAGACCGGGTGCGAGGAACGCCTCCCCGTGGCCGCTGCGCTCGGCCGCCGTGTGCAGCAGGCGGTTGATGTCACCGTGGAACCGCAGCAGGACGAGGACGGTCAGCGCGACGGTGCCGCCGAGCAGCAGGACCGCCTTGACGATCTGGATCCACGTGGTGGCGCGCATCCCTCCCAGCGACACGTAGATCACCATGAGCGCGCCGACGCCGATGACGGTCCATGCCCGCGCGGCCTCGCCGGTGCCGCCGAGCAGCAGCGCGACCAGGCTGCCCGCGCCCACCATCTGCGCCACCAGGTACAGGACGGACACGGTGACCGACGAGGTCCCGGCCGCGATGCGCACCGGCCGCTCCCGCATACGGGCCGCGACCACGTCGGCGAGGGTGAACCGACCGCAGTTGCGCACCAGTTCGGCGACCAGGAACAGGACCACCAGCCAGGCCACGAGGAAGCCGACCGAGTAGAGCATCCCGTCGTAGCCGACGAGCGCGATGAGTCCGGAGATGCCGAGGAAGGACGCGGCCGACATGTAGTCGCCCGCGATGGCAAAACCATTCTCCATCGGCGAGAAGAGCCGGCCGCCCGCGTAGAACTCCTCCGCCGAACCCTGCCGGTGGCGGCTCACCCAGGTCGTGATGCCCAGCGTGACCGCGACGAACGCGCTGAACAGCAGCAGGGCCGACGTCTGGTGATCGGCCGTCATGAGGCACCGCCCCGCTCCCGCGCCAGCTCCTGGGTGTCCCAGCGCAGTTCCAGCGCCGCCCGGTCCCTGCGCAGCCGCGCGTGCCGTACGTAGGCCCAGGTGAACAGGAAGGTGGTCAGGAACTGGCCGAGCCCCGCCAGCATCCCCAGGTTCACGGCGCCCGCGACGGGCCGTGCCATCAGGTCCGGCGCGGTCGTGGCGGTGACGACGTACGCCACGTACCAGGCGAGGAAGACCACGACCGCCGGGACCACGAAGCGCCGGTACCGGCTGCGCACCTCCTGGAAGGCCGCGCTGCGCTGGACTTCGAGGTAGACGTCGGCGCTCCGCGCGGCACCCGGCTCGCGGCGCGGCGGCGGCACCCCCGCCCCGGCCTGCTCGCCCCAGCCCGAGGCCAGGGCGTCGTACCAGGGATCGTCGTACCTCACGTCCCCCGAGTTGCTTGGCTGCATGCCCAAGGATGGACAGAACGGGAAGATCTCTGACTCTTCTTCCCGTTCCGCTTCACCCCATCAGGTGACTCGCTCCCGCCCGAGCCCACCCGAGCGCGTCCGGCGGAGCCGTTACGCGTCGATGCGCGACCGGTCGAGCGTCGCCGCGGAGCTGGAGATGAACTCCTTGCGCGGGGCGACGTCGTTGCCCATGAGGAGGTCGAAGACCTGCTCGGCGGCCTCCAGATCGGTGAGGTTGATCCGGCGCAGGGTGCGGTGACGGGGGTCCATGGTGGTCTCGGCCAGCTGGTCGGCGTCCATCTCGCCGAGACCCTTGTAGCGCTGGATCGAGTCCTTGTAGCGGACGCCCTTGCTCTGGAATTCCATGAGCTTGTCGCGCAGTTCCCGGTCCGAGTACGTGTAGACGTACTTGTCCTGCCCCTTCTTGGGCTGGACGATCTCGATCCTGTGCAGCGGGGGCACCGCCGCGAACACCCGGCCGGCCTCCACCATGGGGCGCATGTAGCGGTGGAACAGCGTCAGCAGCAGCGTGCGGATGTGCGAGCCGTCGACGTCGGCGTCGGTCATCATGATGATCTTGCCGTAGCGCGCCGTGTCGATGTCGAAGGTCCGGCCCGATCCGGCCCCTATGACCTGGATGATCGCACCGCACTCGGCGTTCTTCAGCATGTCCGTCACGGACGACTTCTGGACGTTGAGGATCTTTCCGCGGATCGGCAGGAGCGCCTGGAACTCCGAGTTCCGCGCGAGCTTGGCCGTGCCGAGCGCGGAGTCGCCCTCGACGATGAACAGCTCGCTGCGGTCGACGTCGTCACTGCGGCAGTCGGCGAGCTTGGCCGGCAGCGAGGAGGACTCCAGGGCCGTCTTGCGGCGCTGCGCGTCCTTGTGCTGGCGGGCCGCGATGCGGGTGCGGGCCGCGGCGACAGCCTTCTCCATGACGACGCGCGCCTGCTGGGCGGCGTCGCGCTTGGTGGAGGTCAGGAACGCCTTGAGCTCCTTGGCGATCACGTTGTTCACGATGCGGCGGGCCGCCGAGGTGCCGAGGACCTCCTTGGTCTGCCCCTCGAACTGGGGCTCGGCCAGGCGGACCGTGACCACCGCGGTGAGGCCCTCCAGGGCGTCGTCCTTGACGATGTCGTCCTCGGCCACGCGCAGCATCTTCTTGGCGCGCAGCACCTCGTTCATCGTCTTGGCGACGGCCTGCTCGAAACCGGCGACATGGGTGCCGCCCTTGGGGGTGGCGATGATGTTGACGAACGACCGGAGCGTGGTGTCGTAACCCGTGCCCCAGCGCATCGCGACGTCGACACCGAGCTCGCGGGTGACCTCGGTGGGCGTCATCTGGCCGTGCTCGTCGAGCACGGGGACCGTCTCCTTGAAGGTGCCCTGACCAGTGAAGCGGAGGGTGTCGCAGACGGGCCTGTCGGTGGCCAGGAACTCGCAGAACTCGCTGATGCCGCCGTCGAAGCGGAAGGACTCCTCGCCCTTGCTGCCGCCCTCGCCGAGCCCGAACTCGTCACGGACGACGATGGTCAGGCCGGGCACCAGGAACGCGGTCTGGCGGGCGCGCTGGTGCAGCGTCTCCAGGGCGAGCTTGGCGTCCTTGAGGAAGATCTGGCGGTCGGCCCAGTAGCGCACGCGCGTGCCGCTGCGGGTCTTGGGGATCTTCTTGGTCCTGCGCAGCCCGCTCCCGGCCTCGAACTTCGCGTCCGGCCCCAGGGCGGCGAAGGCGCCGGGGACACCGCGCCGGAAGCTGATGGCGTGGGTGTGCCCGCCCCGGTCGACCTCGACGTCCAGCCGCGCGGAGAGCGCGTTGACGACGGAGGCACCGACGCCGTGCAGACCGCCGGAGGCGGCGTAGGAGCCGCCGCCGAACTTGCCGCCGGCGTGCAGCTTGGTCATGACGACCTCGACACCGGAGAGACCGGTCTTGGGCTCGACGTCGACCGGGATGCCCCGGCCGTTGTCCCGGACCTCCACCGAGCCGTCGTCGTGGAGGACCACGTCGATGTGGTCGCAGTAGCCACCGAGGGCCTCGTCGACGGAGTTGTCGATGATCTCCCAGAGGCAGTGCATCAGACCGCGGCTGTCGGTCGATCCGATGTACATACCGGGGCGCTTCCGCACGGCCTCGAGCCCCTCGAGGACGAGCAGGTGCCGCGCGGTGTAGTTGGAACCGTCCCGGTCTGCTCCTGCCAGCAGCGCTGTGGACGGCACGGACGTCTCGGCGGTCACGCGGTTCGCTCCTCGCTGAATTTCGAATGGGGCCCTCATGGGTAAGGGCGCGGCTTCAGTCACCGGTGAGAGGGTACCGAGGCCTGGTAGAGCCGTTGTAACGCCACCCTCGTCTGCGCCCACCCTAGACGAGAGTCGTATGCCTGTTCGATCCCTCGATGGAGTGAAGCACACATCACGTTCCCTTCCAGGCATGAACCATTTAGGCTCCGGGCACGTCCTCATGAACAACCGGCAACCCAGCCGGGAGGGCCGACCACCGATACGACGCGAATCCGTACGACACAGAGAAACGCACTACGGCACATTCGCCGCCAACCGGCAACAGCCACCCACTTCGGAAAGATTTTTTCGAGGAGAAGCCACGAGCGGGAACGTTTTGGGGCTGGTTGGATGTTGACCCTGGTACGACAGCTCGTCGAGCTAGAGAAGAGGCGACGTGACTACTGTTCTGACCCCCGCGAGCCCGCTGACGGCCGCCGATCGCTGCGACCGCTGCGGCGCCCAGGCATACCTGCGCGTCGTCCTGCTGAGCGGCGGAGAACTGCTCTTCTGCGCCCACCACGGCCGCAAGTTCGAGCCGGAACTCAAGAAGATCGCCGCTGAGATACAGGACGAGACGGAGCGGCTGACCGCCCCTCCGGCGACCGCTTCCGAAGAAGAGCGCTGACACCTCGCGTCCGACGACGAGCAGCCCGGCACAGGCCGGCGAACGGGCGGCTGCCTCCGAAGCAGGGGCAGCCGCCCTCTCTTCGTACCCGGACGGGCCCCGGGACCGGCCCCGGGACCTCCGGATCGGGCCCGAGCGCTCCGATCGGCCCGAGCACACCGGGTCGGCCCGACCACTCCACGGCGGCCCACGTCCTCCGGGCCGACTCGCACACCCACCCTGGAGACCCCTCGTTCCGACACGGGGGCGATCCGCGGGGCGGTGCCTGGAGCCCCTGACCGACCCCGGGCCGCGGGCCGGTCCCCGGCTCCGCTGCCGGACCGGAACCCCTGAGCCGCGCTTCTGACCCCTTTCAGGCCTGCGGCCACCCGAGGGTCCGCAGGACCGCGGAGACGCGCGTGTACACCCCTGGACTGCCCGCCCAGCCGCACCCCGCCCCCCACGACACGAGCCCTATGAGCCGCCCCTGGGCCACCAGCGGCCCCCCGCTGTCCCCCTGACAGGCGTCGCGCCCCCCTGCCACCTCCCCCGCGCACAGCATCGTCTCGGCACGGTAGGTGCCGTCGGAGCCCCCCGGGTAGGCGCTCTCGCACACCCCGTCGGGCTGCACCCGTACGCGCGCCGCGTGGAGACTTCCGGCGTAGGCACCGGACCCCGTGGTGTCCCCCCACCCGTAGACCGTGGCGGCCGTTCCCGCCCGGTAGGCGGGGTCCCCCGTCCCCGCCATGGCTATGACCGAACTCGAGGGGAGCGGCTCGGCCAGGGTGAGCACGGCGAAGTCACCGGCGTTGGTGGCGCTGTCGTAGCCCGGGTTCACCCACACGTCACGCACGGCGACCTCCTGGCCGCGTTCCGAGAGCAGTTCCGTGCGCCCGGTGATCACCCTGAGGTCGTGCACGTGGTCCGGCGGTGCCCCCAGCACCTCCTCGTCCATGCAGTGGGCCGCGGTGAGCACGGTGGTCCGGCCGACCGCCACACCCCCGCAGAACTGTCCCGCCCGCGTACCGCCGAACCGGTCACGGCTGGCGAGGGCCACCGTCCACGGACTGTCCGACACATCGACGGGGGACCCGCCGACGACGATGCTGTCGGCGGCCGCGGGAAGAGCCGAGGCCAGCGGTATGACGGTCCCGGCGGCCGCGAGGGCCAGCGGCCGGGCCAGCGCCCGGACAAGAAGACGTCGCATGCGCGCTCCTCACACTGGGGTGATCCTGAAACACCCAGAGTGAGCGAGCCCGCCCGGGCCCGCACCCGCGCACCCACGCGAAAGACCCGGCTCCCGACGAGGGGAACCGGGCCTTGGGGGCCGGGGCGCCGCGACGGCCGGTCGCGGCGATCCCGACTAGTCGAGGTAGTCGCGCAGCACCTGGGAGCGGGACGGGTGGCGCAGCTTCGACATCGTCTTGGACTCGATCTGGCGGATGCGCTCGCGCGTGACGCCGTACACCTTGCCGATCTCGTCGAGGGTCTTCGGCTGACCGTCGGTGAGACCGAAGCGCATGGAGACGACGCCCGCCTCGCGCTCGGACAGGGTGTCGAGGACGGAGTGCAGCTGCTCCTGCAGCAGCGTGAAGCTGACCGCGTCGGCCGGGACGACCGCCTCGGAGTCCTCGATGAGGTCACCGAACTCGCTGTCGCCGTCCTCGCCCAGCGGGGTGTGCAGGGAGATGGGCTCGCGGCCGTACTTCTGGACCTCGATGACCTTCTCCGGGGTCATGTCGAGTTCCTTGGCCAGCTCCTCCGGGGTGGGCTCGCGGCCCAGGTCCTGGAGCATCTGGCGCTGCACGCGCGCGAGCTTGTTGATGACCTCGACCATGTGCACCGGGATACGGATGGTGCGCGCCTGGTCGGCCATGGCGCGGGTGATCGCCTGACGGATCCACCAGGTGGCGTACGTGGAGAACTTGTAACCCTTGGTGTAGTCGAACTTCTCCACCGCGCGGATCAGACCGAGGTTGCCCTCCTGGATGAGGTCCAGGAAGAGCATGCCGCGGCCGGTGTAGCGCTTGGCCAGGGAGACCACGAGACGGAGGTTGGCCTCCAGCAGGTGGTTCTTGGCGCGGCGCCCGTCCTCCGCGATGATCTCCAGCTCGCGCTTGAGCTTCGGCGCCAGCTTGTCGGAGTTGGCCAGCTTGTCCTCGGCGAACAGGCCCGCCTCGATGCGCTTGGCGAGCTCGACCTCCTGCTCGGCGTTGAGCAGGGGGACCTTGCCGATCTGCTTGAGGTAGTCCTTGACCGGGTCCGCGGTGGCGCCGGCGGCGGCGACCTGCTGCGCGGGCGCGTCGTCCTCGTCCTCGTCGGACAGCACGAAGCCGGCGTTCTCGGCGCCCTCGGGCTCCTCCGCGGCCTTGGTCTCCTCGAGGACCTCCTCGTCGACCAGCTCGGCGTCGTCCTTCTTCGCCGTGGTCTTCTTGGCGGCGGTCTTCTTGGCCGTGGCCTTCTTCGCGGGCGCCGCCTTCTTGGCGGTGGTCTTCTTGGCGGCCGCCTTCCTGGCGGGCGCCTCCTCCTCGCCGGCGGGGTCCGCGGCGGACGCCGGCGTGGCGGTGGCGGTGGCCTTCCGGGTGGTCGCCGTCTTGGCCGCGACCGTCTTGGTGGCGGTGCGCTTGGCGGGACTCTTCGCTGCGACGCTCTTTCGGGTGCGCTTGGGCTCTGCGGCACTGACCATCAGCGTCACACCCTCTTCCTCGAGGATCTGGTTGAGGCTGCGCAGTACGTTCTTCCACTGAGTGGCCGGAATCTGGTCAGCTTCGAAGGCCCGACGCACGTCATCGCCGGCGATCTGCCCCTCGGCCTTTCCCCGCTCAATGAGAGCCATGACAGAGACGGACTCGGCGATCTCCGGCGGGAGCGTACGGGATGTGCTGGCCGACACGAACAACCTCTCGGAACGTTGGAAAACGGCTTCCGGCCCCGTCCACCGTGGACAGGAGCCGACCGCCGGCTTGGAAGTGGGCCGACGGCGCGGGCGGGTGCCGGGAGGATGCACAGCGCCATGAACGGCGTCCGTATTCCCTCCGCGGCTGTCACCTCTTAGGTCATCGCGTTCTTCCCGGGAGCGTTACGCCCAATCCGCGTGGCCCGAGTCACACCCCGTAAGCACCCGGAAGCGGTCGGACAAGGACAAAAGTGTTCACCCCGGGGCAGCGGGCTCACCTCCTGGCATCTCGCCTACCCCGTCTTGCCGGTCGGACCCCACGGGATCGCCGATGATCCCGCGGGGTCCGACGGGGGACGGCTCACGGGTGGGGCACCGCCACAGGAGGGGGATGGCGGGCCGGACCGCGCCGTCCGCGGAACGCGGTCAGTGCTCGCGCGGGGCGGGCACCACGCGTTCCACCTCGGGGTGGACCGTGAGCAGTTGGCGCATGGCCGTCTCGGCGGCCGCGCCGTCGCCGTCAGCGAGGGCGGCGACGATCCGGGCGTGGTGGCCCAGCGAGGTCTCGTTCGGGCGCTCACAGCCCGTGACCGGGCCGCCCGAGACCTGGAGCGCGGAGGACACGATCCCGGAGAGGTGCTCCAGCATCCGGTTGCCGGCGACCTGGATGAGCAGGGAGTGGAACTCGACATCGGCTCGGGCGAACGTGAGCGCGTCCCCCTGGCTCAGGGTGTGCCCCATGATCTCCACCATGTCGGCCAGGCGCTGCTGGATGTCCTCCCGTCCGTGGCCCGCCGCAAGGCGTGCCGCGAGCGGCTCGATCGTCCAGCGGAGCTCGCTGAGCTCGCGGCGCTGGTCGTCGCGCTGCGGCCCGAAGGCCCGCCACTCGATGATGTCCGGGTCGAGAAGATTCCAGTCGCTGACGGGGCGCACGCGTGTGCCGACGTTCGGGCGGGCGCTGACCAGGCCCTTGGCCTCCAGGACGCGCAGCGACTCGCGGACGACGGTGCGGGAGACCTCGAAGCGCTGGCCGATCTCCTCCGGAACCAGGGGGCGGTCGGCACCCAGGTCCCCCGAAACGATCATCTGACCCAACTGCTGAACGAGTTGGCCGTGCAGTCCGCGCCCGCGGCTGCCCGCGGCGCGCCGGCTCACACGGCCCAGTTCCGGATCCGCGCCCTCCCAGACAGGGGCCCCGACACGGTCGGCGGCGGGCGCCTCGGCGTAGGGGTAGCGGTCGAGTTCGCCCGGGCTCGCGAGGCCGGAGTCTGCGGAGCGGGCGGCGGTCATCATGGTGTGCGCAAGGGTACTCACGCATCCTTTGTCGGCGCCGTTCCCAACTCCCTTGAGGTCTTTGGTGAAAAGCACACGAAAGGGTGATCGCTCACCTCGTCGCAATTGACGCCTTATCGGAAAGATACGGGCGTTTCACTGGGAGTTGCGGGCAAGGACGGTCCGATGCGCTCACGGACGGTCATCATCGGACCCTGCTCCGCAGATTGGTGAGCAGGTACGCGCAGAGCAGCGCCGCCAGCGACAACGCCAGGGCGCTCCCCACGGGTTGGGCGACCAGCCGCAGCACGGCCTCCAGATGCTGCTCCCCTGCCAACGGCCAGCGCAGCGGCACGTCCTCACGCGACCGCGGGGTGCGCGCCGGCAGCCCTTCCATCGCCTTGCGCACGAGGGGCACGACGAGCAGGGGTACGGCGACGACCACGGCGAGACCCGCGGTCGTGGACCGGAACACGCCCGCGGCCAGCACTCCGGCGCAGGCGCACCCCGTCACCAGCCCGAGCCAGCCCGCGCCCAACCGGAGCCAGTCGGCGGGAACGCGCACGACCTCCGGTCCGTAGAGGAGATGGAGGAGTTCGGCATCGCATCCGACGGTCAGGACGGCCAGCACCACCGCGGTGACCGAGGCGACGAGCAGTTTGGCGGTCAGCAGCCCCAGCCTGCGGGGGACGGTTCCGCGGTCCGCCGCCAGCGCCGGGTGACGGAACTCGTCGCCGAAGGCCAGCGCGCCGAGCAGCCCCGCGCCGAGCGCCGCGGGCGGCAGCGGCAACTCCGCCGGCCATGCGGCCAGCAGGCGCGGCTGAGGGGTGTGTCCCACGCGTGCCAGCAGTACGGCGGTGAGCGCGGACACGACGAGCACTCCGGCCCCGACGAGGAACCCCGTGCGGATGCCCGTGGCACGGCGGATCTCGTAGCGGAGGGGGCGCAGGGGCCTGGGCGCGGGGCGGACGGTGATGGGAGGCGGGAGTTCGCCCTCGGCGCCGGGTGCGCGCCTGCCCCGGCTCCCGTCCCCGGCCCGGCGCGGGCGGGGACCAGGTGGGCGGGCGTCCTCGTCGCTGGATTCCTCCGGCGCCTTCCGGTCTTCGTCGGGCGCGGCCACGGGCGTGCCGGGACCGGCGGGTACCTCGGGGTGGCGGCCCTGCGGTGCGGTCGAGGGGGAGGGCTGTGGTGCGGTGGCCGGGAAGGGCCGCGGTGCGGTGGCGGGGAGGTGGAGGGGGTCCGCCGTCGCGTGGAGTGGGGTGCGGGTGGCGGGTGACGGTGTGCGCGGGTCGGATGGGACCGATGGGGTGGACGCCGATGGGGTGGACGGGGTCGATGGGGTGGACGGGGTGGATTCCCCAGCGGTCGGTTCGGTTCCGGGGGCGGGGCCCGCTCCGTCATCCGCCGCCCGGCCGGCCGCCCCGGCTCCGGGCCCCATGTCCGCCACCTCGTCTGCCAGTTGGTGGACGACGATGCCGTTGCGGAACGCCGTTTCGCCGACCTCCGCGCAGGTACTGCCGTAGACGCAGAGGCGGTTGCCGCTCTCGCGTACCACCTCCACGGACCGCTGTGCCGCGCGGGCCTCCTGCGTGAGCAGCGCGGACAGGCGGGCGGCGTGCGGGCTGCGGACGGCGACGCGGGGGCGCAGCCGGGTGCGTGCGAAGTCCGCGGCGTCCTGGTCGGCGACGAGCCTTCCCCGGTCCAGGGTGACCACGCGATCCGCGACCCGGGCGGCCTCCTTGGGGTCGGCCGTGGTGCACAGGACCGTGCCGCCCTGGTCCGCGTGCGCCCGGAGCACGCCGTACAGCCAGCGGTTCTCCCGGACGGACAGGCCCCGTGCGGGGTCGTCGAGCACGAGTGTGTGCGGGTCCGGGAGCAACGCGCAGGCCAGGCCCAGACGGCGGTCCATTCCGCGCGAGAGGGTGCCGAGGCGTTCGTCGCGCAGGCTCACGAGTCCCACCGCTTCGAGGACCTCGTCCGCGCGGCGGCCCGGAACTCCCGCGGCGGCGCACAGCATGCGCAGGTGCCCGCGGACGGTGCGGGCGGGGTGCCCCGGGACATCACCGAGCAGCACGCCGACTTCGCGGGCGGGATGGGGGATGCGGTGCAGGGGGCGGCCCCTGAAGTAGGTGACGCCACGGCCGCGTTGGAGTTCGAGCATGAGCCCGAGCGCCGTCGTCTTTCCCGCGCCCGGTGCTCCGAGCAGCACGGTGACGCGGCCGGCGTGTGCCTCGAAGGAGACGTCGTCTACGGCGGGCGGAAGCTCTGCGCGGGGGGTGCTGGTCAGTCCGATGGCCTGGATCACCCGATGCAAGATAGCGCGCCATATCGGGTTTTTCGGGCACCCTTGGCCCGCGGCCGGACGGGGCGTACGCCCGCCGGGCCCGCCGGCCGGTCCGGTGGTCCCGGGGTCAGACCTCGGGACGCAGCATCGGGGGGTTGAGCAGGGTGGCGCCGCCGGCCCGGAAGAGCTGGGCGGGGCGGCCGCCCTGCCGGGTGGTAGTGCCCCCGGTGGGGACCAGGAAGCCCGGTGTGCCCGTCACCTTGCGGTGGAAGTTGCGGGGGTCGAGCGCGACGCCCCAGACCGCCTCGTAGACCCGGCGCAGCTCGCCGACGGTGAACTCGGGCGGGCAGAAGGCCGTCGCCAGCGACGAGTACTCGATCTTGGAGCGGGCCCGCTCCACCCCGTCCGACAGGATCTGGGCGTGATCGAAGGCGAGCGGGGCCACCGGCTCCCCGTCCCGGCCGAAACCGCCCTGCTGGAGCAGCTCCTCGACGGGTGCCCAGCGTGCGTTGCTGGCGTCACCGCCCGCCCGGGGAGCGGGCAGGTCGGGGGCGAGGGCGAGGTGCGCGACGCTGACGACCCGCATCCGGGGATCGCGCTTGGGATCGCCGTACGTGGCGAGCTGCTCCAGATGGGCGCCGTTGTCCTGGGCGGGGACGGCCGGGTCGTGCACCCGCAGCCCCGTTTCCTCGGCCAGTTCCCGGGCCGCGGCCTGCGCCAGGTCCTCGTCGGCCCGTACGAACCCGCCGGGGAGTGCCCAGCGCCCCTGGAACGGGGCTTCGCCCCTGCGCACCGCGAGCGCGCACAGGGCGTGGCGGCGCACGGTCAGCACGACCAGGTCCACGGTGACGGCGAAGGGCGGAAAGGCTGACGGGTCGTAGGGCATGCGGCGATCATAGTCGTCTGCCTGACGATAAACACTCCCTTCGCCGGTGGTCTCGACGGTTGATCAACTGCGGTCCGGCACGGATCCCGGCGCGGTCGCGCGGCCGCCGCTCGTGCCCTCCCGGCCGCCCTCGGCCGCCGCCTCACGCCAGGTCACACCCCCAGTTGCAGTCCCTCGGCCGCTTCCTCGACCACGGCCAGACCGAGCCGGCCGACCCGTACGGCGAAGGGGGCGCCCGCGACGCGCAGTCCCGTGAGGACGATCTCCCCGAGGGGGGCGCCGCGCACCGGTCTCAGCGTGACCGTCCGGGCCGGTGCGTCGGGCCGGATCCCGACGAGGGTGGTCAGCAGCAGGACTCCGGAGGCCGCCGCCGTGGCGGCGGGGCGGCAGGCCGCCGGATGCGGGAGCGGGGCGCCGTCGTCGGTCCGCCGCTCCCCGCCGAACATCTCGGGCAGGCGGTGGCCGAACGCCTCCGCCGCCGCGAGGACGCCCCGCAGCAGCGACGCCGCCTCCTTCTCGTAACCGGCGGTGGCGAGCCCGGCGACGGCGACCGCCGTCTCGTGGACCCGCACGGCGCCGGTGCGGTGGCCGAACGGGTTGTGGCCCGGTTCCCTCTCCCCCAGTCCGCGCAGCCCCCAGCCCGAGTCCAGGTCGGGGCTGCCCAGCAACCGGGCCAGCCGCTCGGTCCGCACCGCGTCGAGCAGGCCGGGCGCGAGGGTGCCCCCGCCCAGCAGGCCGGTGTCGAGGAGGTGGGCGACCGGGGCGCCCAGGTGGGGGACGGGGCGGCCGTCCGGAGCGCGGGCCGCCGCCGGCCGGGCTCCCCGCGGGTGGTCGATCCAGAAGTCGTCGGCGAAGGCCCCGCGCAGCGCCCGCGCCCACTGCCGCAGTCCGGTGCCGCCCGGTCTGCCGTACGCGTCGAGCAGGTCGGCTCCGAGCAGTGCCGCCCGGTGGGCGTGCGCCTGGGTTTCGCAGCGGACGGCGCCGCCGGGCTGCGGGTCGGGGAGGTAGGTGCCGTCACCGACCGTGTTCCGCAGCCAGGTCAGACACCGTTCGGCGGCCGGGAGCAGTTCCTCCGTCACGCGTTCGGGGAGCCCCCAGCGGCGGGCCTCGGCCAGCAGGGCGGGGAAGAGCAGCGTCGCCTGCGTTCCGGTGCAGGCCGGGGGCAGATGCGGGCCGGCGTCGCGCCGCGGGCCGGGGACCATGCCGGACTTCGGTCCGGGTCCGGTGAGCTGGGTGCGGGCGAGCGTACGGAGGGTGCCCGCGGCGAGGCTGGTGCCGAGGGGCAGTGCCATCCGGGCCGCGGCGAGGGCCTCGGCCGGGGCGAGCCCGCAGCGCCAGGGCGCGCCGGCCGCGAGGTGGAGGTCGGCGGGGTGCGCCGCGTCCCGCAGCAGCAGGGCCCGGAGGTCCTCGACACTCCTCCGCATCAGTGCGGGGACCCGGGGATCGTCGCCCGTCGCACACGCCGGGGCGAGGGGGTTCGTGGCGGCGCGGCCCGCGGGACGCAGGGGTGCCGCTCCGTCCGGCCGGACCCGCAACTCGACGCTCGCGCTGCCGCCGGGAGGCAGGTCCACCTCCCATCGCAGCAGGCCGGCGGCGGCCAGCGCCTCGCTGGGGGGCGGCTGCGCCGTGACCGTCGCGCTTCCCTCGGCGTTCGACCAGCGCAGACCGCCGTCGTGGACGCCGGCGGGCTGTTCGGGGCCCGCGCGACCGGAGGCGATCGCGCCGAGCGCGGCGAGGTCCGAGCCGAGCGCCACTTCGAGCGGGAGGCGCAACGGGCGGGCGGCCGCGCTGTGCAGCGTGATCCGTTCCGTACCGTCGGCGCGGCGCGTCCGCTCGACGACCACGTCCGGGTCCGGGCCGCGCCCGTCCGCGCCGACGCGCAGGGTCCCGACGAAACGGGCCCGGTCGGCGGCCGGCATCCGGGCCTGGACCGCGAGCGGCTCCTGCCCGGCCACACGGACCTGGCAGCGGGAGAGGAGACGCCTTCCCGCGCGGTAGAACCCCTCCAGGCCGCGGCCCGTCAACTGTCCCTGATCCGTCGAGATGACGAGGCCGGGAAGGGCCACGCAGATCAGGGCGGTGTGGGCGGGCGGCAGTTCGGGGAGTCGCCGACGGGTGGGGTGGTGCTCCCGTCGCGGTGGGCGCGGTACGCGCGGGAGCGTGTCGGTGAGGTGGGGAGTGGCGGGAGCCGCCAAGGCTCCGGCAAGGTCGTCGGCGCCGAAGGGCGGAGCCGGCTGATGCATGGAAAGGCTTTCTCTGGGCTCTGTGTGCCGCGGGCGGGCCCGGACCCGACGGGCTGCGGCCGGGCGGGTGCGGTACGGCGTCACGACCCGTCCGGGCGTTCCGCCACTCAGGTGAACGGCGCCGCCCGCCTCCTGGTCACGCCCGTGCCCGCGGCCCCGGTCACGGCGCGCCCTCACGGTCCTCGCCCGCCCCTTCTCCCCCGTCGCTGTGATCACCACGGCTCACTCCTCCCCGTCGCCGTCCCGTCGGCCGGCCTGCGTCACGCCGCCCTGGGGGACACCGGGCCGCCGCCCGGTGCCCGGACCCCCCGTGGTCGGCTTCGCCCCGCCGGGACGCGCGCCACCGGGGCGCGTGCTGCGCTCATCGGCCGTACCGGGGCGGGCCCCGCCCGGCGCGCCGCCCCCGGGGCGCGGGCTGCCCGCCGACGCCCGCGGATACGGGAGCCGTCCGCTCGGCCGGCCCGTCTCCGTCCGCACCCGGCGCGGGGACCCACCGCACCTGCCACTGCCGGCACCGGCACCAGCACCAGCACCAGCACCAGCACCAGCACCAGCACCAGCACCAGCACCAGCGTTACTGCCACTGCCGGTGCGGGGCGTGCGGGTCCGGCGTCGGCGGGGCAGGGGCGGAGCCGTCGGCGGGCCGGGAACCGCGGATTCCACGGTCTGCGGCGCGCGATCGACGCTCCTCGACGGCTCGCCGTCGTCGCTCTCGCGCGGCTCGCTCCACGGGGCCGGCTCGTCGGCCGCCGCCGTACCCCGTCCCTCGCGTTCCGTGCGCAGGCAGCGGCGGATGGACTCGGGGTCGAGGCTCTCGTTGCACGCCTGGTGCAGAAGACGGGCGAAGAGGTAGTCGGGGTCCGCTGCGAGGGCCATGGCGAAGGCCTCGCGGGCTTCCAGCTCGTCACCGGCCGACCAGGCCACCCACCCGGCGAGGGTGAGGGGCGCCGCGGCGTGTTCGCCGTACGGTCCGACGCAGCGGCGCGCCAGCGCCCGCCACAGGCGCAGGGCGGTGCCGGCCTCGTCGCCCTCCATCCACTCGGCCGCGCGGTCCCGTGTCGTGCGGTCCTGGAGGCCGAGGATCAGCGTCGCGGCCTCGTCGTGCCCGATCAGCTCGTCGTCCCGCAGATCCGCCGGAAGGGTGCCGGGGAGGGGCGGTGCCCCGGCGAGACGGCCCATGATCCGCTCGGCCAGCCGCAGTGTCTCCTCGGCGACCTCGTGCCGCTCCGCCGCGTCGAGGATCCGGGGCACGAGGGACATGCCGGCGGCGTCCAGGGCGGCCTCCTGTTCGAGGGTGGCGGAGTGCTCCCACGGCAGGAGCCTGGCGCGCAGCTCGCGCAGGGTGCCGCGGACCTGGAGCCCGGCGTACGTGGCGGCGGCGGCCAGGACCGAGGTGCCGGGCAGGCCCATCGGCGTCCCCTCGGCCGGACAGCAGCCCTGGTCGTCACAGCAGTAGGACCAGAAGCGGCCGTCCGAGACGCACAGGGCCTCCACCACCGGGATGTCCAGGGCACCGCATTCCAGGCGCAGCGTGTGGGCGAGGGGCCCCAGCCGCTCCTTGACCTGCCGTCCGGTCTCGCCCCGGCCGGGCTCCTGGCAGAGGAAGACGACCATCTGCTCGGGCCGGGCGCCCCGGCGCTCGCTGCCCTTCACCAGGCCCTGGGCCAGCTGACGGGCGGCGGAGGGCCAGTCGTCCGCGCCGACGGGGATGCCGAGCCGGGCGCGGCCGCCGAACCGGCCCTTGCCGTCCCTGTCGTGCAGGGCGACCAGCACGATGCTGTCCTCGGGGCGGTAACCGAGCAGGTAGGGCAGGGCGTCGGCGAGCTCGGCGGGGGTGCGCAGGGTGACCTGCTGCTCCTCGCCGTGGCGGTCGTACGCGGTGCAGCCGGTGGTCTCCGGGCGCGGCACGCGGTTCTCCTCGCCGCCGGGTGCCGGGGGCCCGGTGGACTCCGCGCGGTCCTCGGGTGCGTCCCGCCGCGGGGTGCCGGCGCACTCCCGCGCGTCATGCCCCGGGAGGCCGCTGTTCTCGGGGAATCCCGTCGTCTCGCTGTGGTTCGTCATGCGAGGACGATCTCCCGGATTGCCGCATTCCGGTTCAACCTGTGGATAAGTCCGATCAGGAACATGCCACTCATCTCGGACGCGACACCCCCGGACGCCCGGGATACCCAGGGCACCCAGGACACCCACGGACGGCCACCCACGGCCACCTGCGCCGAACGCCCGGCCGGATCCTCCCGGCCGGGCGTTGGCGTGCACGGTTCACGGCCCAGTCGACGCGACCGCACCCCCAGCGGCTCGGCTCAGTCGAAGCTCGGCGGCGCGGTGCGGGCCCGCTTGAGTTCGGCGAAGCCGGGGACGGACGCGGCGTGGACGACCGTGTCCCAGAGGGACAGGGCCGCGTCCGACCGCGGGACGGGGCTGACGATGGGCCCGAAGAAGCCGACCGGGGTGGCGTCCGGGCCGGGCACGGCGAGGATCGGGCTGCCCGCTTCCTCGCCCACCGCCTTCTGGCCCGCCTCGTGCGAGGCCCGGACCTCGGCGTCGTACGTCGTCGCGTCGGCGTGCTCGGCGAGTTCCGTGGGCAGCTCCGCCGACTTCAGCGCCTCGGTCAGGGCTTCCGGAGTCGGGCCCTTGCCGTCCCGGTGGAAGACGGCGCCCAGCGCGGTGTAGAGGCGGGCGACGGCCTCGTTGCCGTGGGACTGCCGGACCGCCACGAGGGTGCGCACCGGCCGCAGGCCCTTGGGGCCGAGCAGGTCGTGGTACTCCTGCGGGACCTGGTCGAGCCTGCCCTCGTTGAGGATGGCCAGGCTCATCACGTGCCAGCGGATGTCCAGGGGCCGCAGTGCGGCCACCTCGGTCAGCCAGCGGGACGTCATCCAGGTCCACGGGCACAGCGGATCGAACCAGAAGTCGACCCGGGTCCTGTCCGCGTCGGCCGTGCTTGCCATGTGTGTCCTCCTTGGTGAGTCTTCAGCCCGGTCCCTGTCCCCGGTCCCGGTTCCCGGTCCCTGTCCCCGGTCCCGGTTCCCGGTCCCTGTCCCCGGTCCCGGTTCCTGTCCCGCGGCCCGGCCCCCGGTTCCTGTCCCTCGGCCCTGGTCCCCAGTGCCCGGTCCCCGGAACCGCGGGGTTCACACCGTGGCGATGCCCAGGAGGAGCGGTGTCACGCCGAGGAGCAGCATCACCGTCGGGGCCGGGAGGCCCTTGGTGTCCTTGGCGCGCAGGTGGGTGATGATCGCGCCGACGAAGTACAGGACGACGCCGATGCCGGCGGCGATGCCGAGCGGGCGGTAGAAGATGCCGGCGACCAGACCGAGGGCACCGGCGATCTCCAGTGCGGCCAGGCCCGCGAACCAGCTCTCCTGGACGCCGATCTGGCGCATGCCGGCGGTGATCTTCTCGTCGCGGGTGAGCTTGGCCCGGGCGGAAGCGACCAGGGCGAGTGCCAGCAGGCAGGCGACGACGACGTAGGCGATGAACACGGGGATCTCCTGGAGAAGTGCGGCCCGGGTCAGACCGAGGGGATGGGGACGGCTTCCACGGCGCTGCTCGGGGAGCGCGTGGGGAGGATGCGGGTGAGGGTGAACCCGGCCCTGGTCAGCAGGCGGTCGAACTCCTCGGCGGTGCGTTCCCGGCCACCGCTGAGCACCATCATGTTGAGGTCGATGATCTTGCTGGGCGAGAAGTCGTCGCCGTCGGGGACGACCGTGTCCACCACCAGCAGGCGGGCCTCGTCGGACATCGCCCGGCGGCAGGACCGGAGGATCTCGACGGCGGCGGAGTCGTCCCAGTCGTGCAGCACCCACTTCATGGTGTAGAGGTCGCCGCCCTCGGGGACCTTCTCGAAGAAGTTGCCGCCGACCAGCTCGCAGCGGTCCGTCAGGCCGGCCCCGGCGATCCTCGCCCTGCCGCCCTCGACGACGTGCGGCAGGTCGAGGACGACGCCCGTCGCCGCCGGGTGGGCGGTGAGCAGGGAGGCCAGGAAGCCCCCCTCGCCGCCGCCGACATCGACGATCCGGCGGTACGGGGCGAAGTCGTACGCCTCCAGGACCGCGTCGGCGACCATCGCGGTCAGCCCGGTCATGGCCTTGCCCAGGTGGTCGTTCATGACCGGGTCGGTCTCGAAGAAGTCCCAGATCCTCCGGCCGACGGCGCGCTCGAAGACCGGCTCGCCCGTCCGGACGGCGTCGACCAGCCGGCCCCAGGTGAGGTGGTGCGCCTCGCCCAGTTCCATCTGCACGAAGGACGCCAGGGAACCGGGTACGTCGGTGCGCAGGGCGTCGCCCAGCGGGGTCGTGGTGTAGCGGCCCCCGCCGTCGCCGCGGAGGACTCCGACGGCGGCGAGGGCGCGCAGCAGGCGGTGCAGCGACCGCGGGTCGCTCCCGGTGAGTTCCGCCAGTTCGGGTGCGGTGCGCGGAGCCCGGGCGACCAGGTCCGGGAGCCCGAGGGCGGTGCCGGCGTGGACCGCCCGGGCGGTCCAGTACTGGGCGACGACGGCGAACACGCCGTCGAAGTCGGGTCGGGTCGGTGCGCCGTCCCCGGCGGTCCGCTCGTCCGGTGCGTTCAGGTCGTCCATGTCCGGCCTGTCCTTAGGAAGTGGGTGGAGTGTCCTGCGGAGTGGGTACGGGCGGGAGGACCGCCTCAGTCGACGCTGATCGCGATCTTCCCGAGCGTTCCGGCGCCGAAGGCGCCCAGCGCCTGGGCCACGCCGTCCAGGCCGTAGGTCTCGCCGATCCCGACCTTCAGGTCGCCCTTCGCCGCCGCCGTGGCGATGCGCTCCAGCGTCGCGGGGTCGGGGTTGGCCATCAGGGACGTCACCGTGAGGTCGCGGCCGGCCGCCTGCTCGGGTCCGAAGCCGAGGGTGGAGGCGAGGCGTCCGCCGGGCGCCACCAGGTCGAGCAGCGGGGCCGGGTCGCCCGCCAGGTGGATCACCGCGGCGACGCCCTCGGGTGCGACGGAGCGGACCTGGGCGGCGAGGTCGGCGGTGTGGTCCACGGTGTGGGCGGCGCCGAGGGCCTGGACGAAGTCGCTCTCCTCACCAGGCTTGGCCGTGGCGAGGACGGTGGCGCCCGCGGCGGACGCGAGCTGGACGGCGTAGGCGCCGACGCCGCCGGTGGCGCCCACGACGAGGACCGTCTCGCCCTCGCGCGGGGCGATCGTGTCGACGGCGTTCGCCGCCGCCGTGCCAGCCAGGGCCAGGGCACCGGCCCGGGTGAAGTCCAGGTCGTCCGGGAGGGAGGCGATGCCGTAGCCCTCCGCGACGACGACGTACTCGGCGAAGGAGCCCTCCTGGACGACGGGCTTCATCACGACGCCGAACACCCGCTCGCCCACGGCCCGCCGCACCCCCTCGCCCACGGCCTCGACCGTGCCCGCGAAGTCCTTGCCCAGGGTGACCGGGAACTTGTGCTCCAGCATGTCCTTGAAGACGCCGTAGACCACGGCTCCGTCGAAGCCGTTGAGCGACGAGGCGCGGACCCTGACCAGGATCTCACCGGGCCCCGGGGACGGCTTGGCCACCTCGGTCACGGCGGGGGCGGCTCCGAAGTCGTCGATCGTCACTGCGCGCATGGAGAGTTCTCTCTTTCTGGTGAATCCGCGGGACAAGGAAGGTGCGGTTGATTGATTCGTGCACGAATTACCGGGATCAGGCCCGCGCCTGCTCGTAGGACGCCCGGACGACCTGTGTGGCCACCTCGAGTTCGTCCTCGTCGCGCGGCGCGTAGAGCATGACGATGGTGTCGGGGAATTCCGCCCTCCGGACAATCGGATGGGGTTCGGTCCAGCCGAGTTCCTCCAGCAGGTCGAGGGTCTCCGTGGGCACCGTGAGGTGCAGGAAACCCGAGCGGTGGATGTGCCCGAACTCGTCGACCGTGGGGTGCAGGAAGGCCTCGAAGGGACGGTTGCTGCGGCGCAGGCGCAGGGCGAGCGACGACGGCTCGGACACCAGGCTCATACTGGTGAAGACGCCGGGCAGCGCCTCGGCGCGGGCCACCAGCGCCTCGCGGATCTGCGGGGGCGAGAAGTCCTCGAGCTGGTCGTGCGGGATTTCCCGGCCGGTCGTCGCGGGCCGGGTTCCCTTTCGCGGGGGCAGAGCGCTCAGATCGACGGCCATGGGTCTCCTCAGCTGCATGACGAGCGGGCGGTGCACCGGAATGCGGCCGGGAAACGGGTCCGGTAACCCAGAAATCCGGAACTGCAATTTCCGGTTCTGTTTTCGGGCCGTGGATCACTGCTCCGGTGCACCTCACGAATGGTGCGTTGGTCACTTCTTGTTCTCGCGATAATTCTGGGCGATGATGCCTGGGTGACAGAAGACGGCACTTCAAAGATCGCTACGCACATTGATGTTCCCGACCACGTCAGCGAGGGTCTGCCGACTTGCCGGCTGCGCGAGGTGCTGGACCGGGTGGGCGACAAGTGGAGCGTCCTGATCATGGCGATACTCGGCGACGGCCCCCGCCGGTACTCCGAGCTGCGCCGCTCGATCGACGGCATCTCCCAGCGGATGCTGACGCTGACGCTGCGCAGCCTGGAGCGTGACGGACTGGTGATCCGGACCGTCACGCCCACCACGCCGCCCCGGGTCGACTACGAGCTGACGCCGGTCGGGAAGACCCTCTCCTCACGGGTGAGTTCGCTCATCGAGTGGGCCGAGCAGCACCGGGAGTACATCAGCATCTCCCGGCGCAGCTACGACGCGGAGTAGCTCAGACGATCCGCATGTTGGCCATCATGCCCATCGCCGCGTGGTCGAAGATGTGGCAGTGGTACACGTAGGTGCCCCGGTACCCGGTGAACGTCGCCTGGAGTCTGACCGTCTCCCCCGGCATCAGGGAGACGGTGTCCTTCAGGCCGTACTCCGGACCGGACGTGACGGGTTGACCGTTGCGCTCCAGGACCCGGAACTGCACCAGGTGCATGTGGAAGTTGTGGGGCGCGATCTGGTTGGCGTTGGTGACGGTCCAGATCTCCGTGGTGCCGTAGGCGATCTCGGTGTCGATGCGGTCGTGGTCGTAGACCTTGCCGTCGATGTAGGCCAGGCCGTGGGGGCCGCTGGTCTCGTCCATGAACAGTTCGACGCTCCGGTCGACGGTGGCGGGCGGCAGCTCCGGGAGGGTGCGCAGCACGCCCGGCACCACGCTGCTGTCGGCCGCGGTGCGCGTCACGCGGAACTGCAGGACCTGGGAGACCAGGTCGGCCGGCCCTCCGGGCACCGCGTCCGGGCGGTTGGCGAGGACCAGTTCGGTGCCGACCGGGTACCGGGAGAAGTCCACGACGATGTCCGCGCGCTCGCCCGGGGACAGCGCGACCGACGTCGTGCGGTACGGCGCCGGCAGCAGGCCCCCGTCGGTGCCGATCAGCTGGAACTCCGAGCCGTCGGACAGGCTGAGGTCGAAGTACCGCATGTTGGCCGTGTTGTAGACGCGGAAGCGGTACTTGCGCGCGGCCACCTCGAAGTACGGCCACGCCTTGCCGTTGGCGAGGATGACGTTGCGGTGGAGGAAGTCGCCCATCTCGTAGACGAGCGCGCCGGAGTCGTCGAAGCGGGCGTCGCGCAGGGAGACCGGCACGTCGTAGGCGCCGGAGGGCAGCCCCAGGCGTTCCTCGGTGTCGTCGGTGAGGAGGTAGGTGCCGGTGAGGCCGCGGAAGACGTTCTCCGACTCGGCGTGGTGGGCGTGGTCGTGGAACCAGAGGTTCGCGTGCGGCTGGGTGTTGGGGTACGTGTAGGTCTTCCGGCCGCCGTTCGGGGCGATGAGGTCCATGGGGCCGCCGTCGCTGTCCTCCGGGACGTGCGCGCCGTGCAGGTGGACGGAGGTCGGGACGGAGAGCTGGTTGGTCTGCCGGACCACCACGCGCTCGCCGGACCGCGCCTTGATGACCGGGCCGGGGAAGCTGCCGTTGAAGGTGCGCACGGCGGTCGTCCTGCCGGGGACGACCGTCTTGTTCACTTCCTTGATCGGCATCGCGTAGTAACGCGTGGTGCCCGACACCGCGTACGGGCGCAGCACCGGCGGCACCGGCATGCGCAGCGTGAACTTGCGGATGCCGGCCGGGTCGAGGTCCGCCGCGGCGGCTTCCTGGCCGGAGGGCGGGAGGAGCAGTCCCGCGCCGCCGAGAGCTCCGGTGACCGTGGCGCCCGCCACGAGGAAGGTTCTGCGAGTGATCACTTGATGTCCCCCATGCGTACTGCCGGGGACGCTCTTGCCGCGTCCCGCGGTCGGTCCGGGCGGTCGGGTCACGAGGTGGGGGGAACGGCCGCGCCACGGCCGCCGGCTGGGTGACCCGGGACGGAGGGTGGGGCCTCGCAGCGCCGGACCGATCTTGGCCACAATTCTCCGGCGCTCCGAACTGCCGCTCAAGACAGGGCAGTTGCAGAAGCAGGTCGGATTCTCCAGGTCACGGCGTGGTTGTACCGGGCAGTGCCAGGAGAACGTCAATCCTGTGCGGGTTCCTCGCGGACGGAACCGGTCCGGTACCGGCGGCCGGAAACCGGCCTTCCGGTGCCGGGCGGGGCTCACGGTGTCCGGGCGATCGCCTCGTGGTGCCGGATCACCTCGGTGATGACGAGGTGCAGCAGCTTCTCCGCGAACGCCGGGTCGAGGCGGGCGGACTCGGCGATCTCGCGCAGCCGGGCGATCTGCCGGGCCTCGCGGGCCGGGTCGGACGGCGGCAGCCGGTACTGGGCCTTCAGCTCGCCGACCCGGCGGGTGTACTTGAAGCGTTCGGCGAGCATGTGGATCACGGCCGCGTCGACGTTGTCGATGCTCTGGCGCAGCAGTTCCAGTTCGCCGCGCACGGACTCGCCGGTGGTGGTGATGGTCGTCGCCGTCATGGGCATGGGGTCTCTTCCCTCCGCTGCTGGTTCGGATGCGGTCGGCCGCGTCTCCCGCGCGAGGAGCGGGGCACGCGGGCGCGGCTGCGGTGACGGTGCCACCGCCCGGGGACGGGCCCGCCGGGGGCGGGAGAGCGGGTCGTGCCGGGTACGGAGGGGGCCGGTCGCGCGCTGTGGCCTCGCCGTCCCGTTGGCCGTCACCGGCCGCCCCGACCTCCCCTCGCCCCACGCCCGGCCGGGACCGCCGGGACCGCCGGGACCGCCGGGACCGCCGGGACCGCCGGGACCGCCGGGGCGGCCGGGGTACGGGCGCCGGATGGCGGGTGGGCGGCGCTCACCGTACGACCAGGTGGTCCAGGTACGCGGTGACGTTGCGGCGGGTCTCGGTGACGCTGTCGCCGCCGAACTTCTCCGCCACCGCGTCCGCGAGGACCAGCGCGACCATCGCCTCGGCGACGATGCCGGCCGCCGGTACGGCGCAGACGTCGGAGCGCTGGTGATGGGCGAGCGCCGGGCGGCCCGTGCTCACGTCGACGGTCGTCAGGGCCCGCGGGACGGTCGCGATCGGCTTCATCGCCGCCCGCACCCGCAGCGGTTCACCCGTGGACAGCCCGCCCTCGGTGCCGCCGGAGCGGGCCGTGACCCGGCGGATGCCGCCGGGCGTGGGCACCATCTCGTCGTGGGCCCGGGTGCCGGGCACCCGGGCCAGTCCGAAGCCGTCGCCGACCTCCACGCCCTTGATGGCCTGGATGCCCATCAGGGCCCCCGCCAGCCGGGCGTCAAGACGGCGGTCCCAGTGCACGTGCGAGCCGAGGCCGACCGGGACCCCGTACGCCAGCACCTCGACGACGCCGCCGAGGGTGTCACCGTCCTTGTGAGCCCGGTCGATCTCCGCGACCATCGCCGCCGAGGCGTCCGCGTCCAGACAGCGCACCGGATCGGCGTCCAGCCGCTCCACATCGTCCGGGGTCGGGTGGACACCCCGGGGCGCCTCGGCGCCCGCCAGTTCCACCACGTGGCTGACGATCTCGACGCCGGCCGTCTCCTTCAGATACGACCGGGCCACCGCGCCCAGGGCCACGCGCGCCGCGGTCTCCCGGGCGCTCGCCCGCTCCAGCACCGGTCTGGCCTCGTCGAAGCCGTATTTCTGCATGCCGGCGAGGTCGGCGTGGCCCGGCCGGGGGCGGGACAGGGGCGCGTTGCGGGCCAGGTCGGCCACGGCCATCGGGGCCACCGGGTCGGCGGCCATGACCTGCTGCCACTTGGGCCACTCGGTGTTGCCGACCATGACCGCGACCGGGGAGCCGAGGGTGAGGCCGTGGCGGACGCCGCCGAGGAAGGTGACCTCGTCCCGCTCGAACGTCATCCGCGCGCCGCGGCCGTGGCCGAGTCGGCGCCGGGCGAGGTGGTCCGCCACCAGGTCCGTGGTGACCGGCACCCCGGCGGGCAGCCCCTCCAGTGTCGCGACGAGTGCGGGACCGTGGGACTCCCCCGCGGTCAGCCAGCGCAACCTGCCCACGGCAGTGCCCCTTTCGTCCGTCGGTGACCGGCGGGCGGGCGGCCCGCCGCGCGGCAGCCCGTCACGGCGGTGGCCGCCCTCGAAGTGACCTTCACCCCCTGCCGCCGCGCCGCGGGCACGGAACGCGGTGCGCCCGGGGAGCGGCCGGACGTGTGCGGCGCGAACGGTTCGGACGTCATGGCTCAGGCCGCCGGGCCGTCGGGCACCGGCCGGTCCCCGTGCAGGAACTCGGCGACCAGGAAGGCCAGGTCGAGCGACTGGCCGCGGTTCAGGCGCGGGTCGCAGGCCGACTCGTACCGGTCGAACAGGTCCGGGAAGCCGAGGTCGTGCCCGCCGCCGACGCACTCGGTGACGTCGTCACCGGTCAGTTCGACGTGGATGCCGCCGGCGTGCGTGCCCAGCGCGCGGTGCACCTCGAAGAAGCCGCGGACCTCGGCGAGGATGTCGTCGAAGCGGCGCGTCTTGTGACCGGAGGGCGCCTCCATGGTGTTGCCGTGCATCGGGTCGCACACCCAGGCCACCCGCGCGCCGGACGCGGTGGCCTTCTCCACCAGGTCGGGCAGCACGTCCCGGACCCGGTCGGCGCCGAGGCGGACGACGAAGGTGAGGCGGCCGGGCTCGCCGTCCGGGTCGAGGCGGTCGATCAGCCGCAGGACGGTGTCCGGGGTGGCGGTGGGGCCGAGCTTGACGCCGATCGGATTGTCGATCCGGGAGAAGTACTCCACGTGGGCGCCGTCGAGGTCGCGGGTCCGCTCGCCGATCCAGAGCATGTGGCCGGAGGCGGCGTGGACCCGTCCGGTGCGCGGGTCACGGCGGGTGAGCGGGCCCTCGTAGTCGAGCAGCAGCCCTTCGTGGGAGACGTAGAACTCGGCGTCGTCGAAGTGGTCGGGGCGGGCGCCGGTGGCGCGCATGAAGTGCAGCGCCCGGTCGATGCCGGCGGCGATCGTCTCGTAGGTGCCGCGCAGCGGGGAACCGGCGATGAAGTCGCGGTTCCACTCGTGCACCTGGCTCAGTCCGGCGTGGCCCCGGGCGGTGAAGGCCCGCACCGCGTTGAGGGTGCTGGAGGACGCCCGGTACATCCGCAGCAGCCGCTCGGGGTCGGGGACGCGGGCCTCGGCGGTGAAGTCGAAGCCGTTCACGGCGTCGCCGCGGTAGGTAGGCAGGGTAACGCCGTCACGCGTCTCGACCGGCTGGGAGCGGGGCTTGGCGTACTGGCCGGCCAGGCGGCCGACCTTCACCACCGGCACCGAGGCGGCGTAGGTGAGGACGGCCGCCATCTGCATCATCGTGGTGAGCTTGCGGTGCACGGAGTCGGCGGAGGCCTGAGCGAAGGTCTCCGCGCAGTCGCCGCCCTGGAGCAGCAGGGCCTCGCCCCGGGCCACGGCGGCCAGGCGGTCGCGGAGCCGGTCGCACTCGTCGGCGAAGACCAGGGGCGGGGCCCCGGCCAGTTCCTCGGTGACGCGGTGGAGGGCGGCCGGGTCCGGCCAGTCGGGTCGCTGGGCCGCCGGGAGGCCGCTCCAGGTGTTCACCAGCGCGACGCCGCTCGTCTCCGACTTCAAGGTGTCCATGTCAGAACCTCTGGATTCCGGTGCTACGAAGGGTGGTTGTGGGCAGATGGGCCGTCCCGGGGGCCGGTGCCCGGCCCCGTGTCTCAGGCGCGGACACGCCGGGCGTGCAGGCGGGCGCCCTCCAGCGCCTCCTTGAGCGAGGAGGCGGCGAACTGCTGGAAGGACGCGAGCCGGGGGACGTGTCCGGACTTGGTCATCTCGGCGTGCAGGAAGGTCAGGTCGTCGGCGAGGGCGACCATGCCCAGGGCGGCCCGCAGATAGGGCTCCTGGAAGTCGTAGGAGTGCCGGGGCGTGCCGGGGCCGTAGGCGCCGCCGCGGGCGGTGACGACGACGACCTGCTTGCCGGACAGCGGGCCGGTGCCGGTGTCCGGGTCGACCACCAGGGGCGGTATGACGAGCCGGTCGAACCACGCCTTGAAGGTGGAGGGCAGGGAGAAGTTGTGCATGGGCAGCCCGAGCAGGATCGTGTCGGCGGCCAGCACCTCGTCGATCACCTCCCAGGCCAGCAGCCAGCCGTGCTTCTCCTCGGGCGTCCGCGCGGCGTCCCGCGCCACGTCCAGGCCGCGCTGCCCGCTGCTCTCCAGCCGGTGCATGACGGCGATCTGTCCGGCGTCGATGTGCGGCACCGGCCGCGCCGCCAGGTCGCGGTGCAGGTGCGTGCCGTCCGGGTGGGCCGCCCGCCACGACGCGGCGAACTCGGCGGTGACCCGCCGTGTCGTGGAGCCCGGCCGGGGGCTGGTGTCGAGGTGCAGCAAGGTGGGCATGGGTGTTCCTTAAGAATGTTGGGCGGTCCGGGAGGACCGGGTGTGGCTGATGGGGTGTTTGCCGTTGATGGCTCCCGGAGAATGGCCGCCCGGTCCTCCGGGACGCTCCGACTGCTGATTGAGAACTGCGGGCATCGCTGGTTAAGGACCTGTCGGCGGAGTGTTCCCCGGGCCACAGAAGTGCTGGTCACGGTGGAACGGAGCGACGGGCTTGAGCAGGGCTCACGCGCGGATATGGGTCGGCATCGACGCAGGCAAGGGGCATCACTGGGCGGTGGCGGTGAACGCCGACGGTGAGACACTGTTCTCGACGAAGGTGCTCAACGATGAGGCCCAGATCCTGACGCTGATCGACACGGCCCGGGAGAAGGCCGACGAGGTGCGGTGGGCGGTGGACATCTCCGGCCGTGCCTCCGCCCTGCTGCTGGCCCTGCTGATCGCGCACGGTCAGCAGGTGGTCTACGTGCCCGGTCGCACTGTCAACCGGATGACCGGCGCCTACCGCGGTGAGGGCAAGACCGACGCCAAGGACGCCCTGGTCATCGCCGACCAGGCCCGCATGCGCCGGGACTTCGCCCCGATCGGGACTCCGCCAGAGCTGGTTTCCACACTGCAGCTGCTGACCGGCTACCGGCGGGACCTGATCGCCGACCGGGTCCGGCTCATCAACCGGCTGCGCGACCTGCTGGTCGGCATCTGCCCGGCCCTGGAGCGGGCATTCGACTACTCCGCCTCCAAGGGCCCGGTCGTCATGCTCACCGAGTACCAGACCCCGGCCGCCCTGCGGCGGATCGGCGTCAAGCGGCTGACCACCTGGCTGGAACGACGCAAGGTCCGCAGTGCCGACACCGTCGCGGCCAAGGCCGTCGAGGCCGCCCAGTCCCAGACCACCGCCCTGCCCGGCGAGGCCCGGGCCGCCAAGCTGGTGCGCGACCTGGCCCACCAGCTCCTGGCCCTGGACGAACGGATCAAGGACAACGACCAGGAGATCCGCGAGACCTTCCGCACCGACGACCGCGCCGAGATCATCGAGTCCCTGCCCGGCATGGGCCCGATCCTGGGTGCCGAGTTCGTCGCAATCGTCGGGGACCTCTCCGGCTACCGCGACGCCGGACGCCTGGCCTCGCACGCCGGCCTGGCGCCGGTGCCTCGCGACTCCGGCCGCCGCACCGGCAACTACCACCGGCCCAAACGCTACAACCGGCGCCTGCGCTGGCTGTTCTACATGTCCGCGCAGTCCGCGATGATGCGACCGGGACCTTCGAGGGACTACTACCTCAAGAAACGCGCCGAGGGCCTGATCCACACGCAGGCATTGCTCGCACTCGCCCGCCGACGGGTCAACGTGCTGTGGGCGATGCTGCGTGACAAGAGGCTGTTCACCTCCGTCCCGCCAGTCACGCAGGCGGCTTGACACGATCATTGAGATTCTCCCTGTACGCGCGGTGAGTGGTGGGTCGGGGCGGGACGAGGGGCCGGGCGGGGCAAGGGGCCGGGCGGTGACGCGGCCTTCACGGGCCGGGCGGCGCCGCGGCCTTCATTGGTCCGGGCGGTAACGCGGCCTTCATTGGTCCGGGCCGTCGCGCCGTCACGCGGCCGTGGCCCGCGGGCCGGCGGCCGTGGTGCCGGGTCGGTGGGCGCGGTCGCCGGTCCAGCGGGGGTAGCTGCCCAGGAAGCGGACGTCCACGGACCGGGCGGTGAGCGTGGAGACCGCCTCGCGGACGGCGGGGTTCTCGATGTGGCCCTCGGCGTCGACGAAGTAGCGGTAGCTGCCCAGGCGTTCGCCGGTGGGCCAGGAGTGCACCCGGCTCACCTCGATGCCCCGGGAGGCGAAGGCGCGCAGCACCTCGGCGAGCCCGCCGGGGCCGCCGTCGCCGGGGGCCACGACCAGCGAGGTGCGGTCCTCGCGGGTGCGGGCCGGCGGGAACCACGGCTGGGCCACGCGGACGAAGCGGGTGACCGCTCCGGCCCGGCGGCCGAGCCCCGTGGCCAGCGTCCGCAGGCCGTAGAGCCCGGCCGCCGGCGGGGCCGCGACCGCCGCGAGCCCGGCCGGGCCGGCCTCCGCGACCTCGCGGGCCGCGGCTGCCGTGGAGTCGGCCGGCCGGGTCCGGGCCCCCGGCAGGTGCTCGGCCAGCCAGTCGGCGCACTGGCCGAGGGCGTGCGGATGGCTGAGCACCTCGGTGACGTCCGCCAGGTCCGTGCCCGGCGGCGCCATCAGCGCGAACGCCACCTCCACCTCCACCTCGGCGGTGATGTGCAGTCCGGCGCGGGCCAGCTCGTCCATGGTGGCGGGCACCACACCCCGTACGGAGTTCTCCAGCGGTACCACCGCCGCCCCGCACTCCCCGCGCCGTACGGCGTCCAGCGCCGCCGGCACGCTCGGGAACGCCCGGTGTGCCGTCCCGGCCCCCGGCGGCGGCAGCCGGTGCAGCGCCGCCTGGGTGAAGGTGCCCTCCGGGCCCAGATAGGCGCAGGTGGTGAAGCCGTGCGTCATGGCGGGCCGTCAGCTCTCGATCAGGCGGCGGAACGCGATGGTGTCGAAGACGTCCTCCATCCGTACGGCCTTCCCCTCGCGCAGCGTCCAGGAGTGGACGAACGAGAGGGTCTCCGTGCGGCCGGACAGGGAGGTGACCTCGCGGGTGCCGAAGACGATCACCCGGTCGCCGGACTGGACGATCTCCAGCGGCTGGAGCCGCATGCCGCCCAGGACGGTGGGCACGTGCGCCAGGAACTCCTTGACGCCGGCGTGCCCGACCTTGGTGCCGCCGAGGCCGAACTCCGCCATCGACTCGGGGTGGATCCACTCCATGTCCTCGGCCATGGTCGCGAGCAGGGCGTCCACGTCCCGTGCGTGGAACGCCTGGTAGGCGGCGTGGACGACGCCGACGTTGTCCGTGTACCTGGTCATGCGCGGACCGCTCCTCGGGTGGTGGCGTACTCGGGATACATCGCCTCGACGGTGCGGCGGATGCCCTCCCGCCAGCCGACCTTGCAGGGACCGGTCAGCTCCAGGCGCCGCGTCGGGTCGAACCGGTAGGTCTCGCGGGTCACCTCGCTCGGCACGAGCCGGGCCTCGACCCCGGTCAGCTCCTCCAGGTAGCGGACGCAGTCGGTCATGCCGACGGCCTCGTCACCGCCCCAGTTGGTGAGCACGGCCGGGACCGTCGCGGCCTCCCACAGGCGCGGCACCTGCTCGACGAGGTCGTCGGTGTGGAGCAGGGAGCACCAGTTCTGGCCCTCGACGGGCACCGGGATGGGCTCCCCGGCCAGCATCCGCTTGAAGTAGAGCATCGGGACGCCGCCGTAACCGCCGGGCCCGTAGGCGATGTTGAGGCGTGCGATGACCGTCGGCAGGCCGAGGGTGCGCGCGTAGGCCCGCACCACGCCCTCCGTGGCGATCTTGACGACAGGGTAGACGGGCAGCCAGTCGGCGACGCCGTCGACCGGGTCGTCCTCGGCGTAGGCGTGGTCGAGGGTCTGCCGCTTGTACAGGGCGCCCGTGGACACGTACAGGAACGCCTCGGCGTCGCGGCAGTGGGTCATCAGTCGGCCGGTGGCGACCGTGTTGACCTCGACGGCGGTGTTGAGGTCGCCGTCCTCGCCGCGGCGGACGGCGGAGTGGATGACGTGGGTGAAGTCGCCGGGCAGGGCCGCGAGCGCGGCGCCGGTGGTGTCGTCCATGTCCCAGCGGAAGGTGGTGACGCCGTGCCGGGTCAGTTCCTCCTCCGCGCCGGGGGTGCCGAACCGGCCCAGCGCCCAGACCTCGTTGTCCGCGGCCAGGGCCTTGGCCACCGGGCCGGCGACCTGTCCGGTGCCGCCGGTGACCAGGATCTTCTTGCCTTTCACGCGTTTCCTCCTAGGACGGATGGCTGGGGTCGGGGTCATGTGCCGTCGCCGAGGGCCCGGTCCAGTTCCCGGCGCAGGATCGACTGGAAGCTCGCCACGTGCTGCGGGCCCATCAGCGTGTAGTGCTCGCCGGGCACGTCGAGGAAGCGGACCTCGTCGGAGTGCTCCCGCCAGCGGCTCAGCTCGTTGTCGAGCCAGTCCTGCTTGGTGCCGCGCAGCGGTACGGCGTAGAAGACGGACATGGTGCGCACCCGGCCGCCGGGCGCGTAGGTGCGGCCCAGGTCGGTGAGTCCGTCGGCGAGTTCGGCCCAGGCGGTGAACTTCTCCAGGGTCAGGTCGAGTTCCTCGAGCCGGGCGCGGGGCGCGATGTCGATGAAGTGGGCGAGCTGTTCGGACCGGGAGAGGTGGCGCAGCTTGCCGGGCAGGTCCAGCGACTGCTTCTTGTCGATGAGGGCCAGGAAGAAGGCCAGGTTGGCCGCGGTCTCGACGAAGTCCAGTTCGTCCATGCGGTACTTGATGTGCGGGGGCAGGTTGAAGCTGCCGACGAAGTCGACCCGCTCCCCCTGCTCCTCCAGGACCTTGGCGATCTCGAAGGCGACGGCGCCGCCGTAGGAGTAGCCGGCGACGGCGTAGGGGCCGTGCGGCTGCTTGGCGCGGATGGCCCGGACGTAGGTGGAGACCATCTCGTCGAAGGACTCGAACGGGGTCTCGCCCGGGTTGAAGCCGCGGGCCCGCAGCGCGTAGAACGGCCGGTCGCCGACGAAGTACTTGGCGAGGTTGACGAAGACGAGCACCTCGCCGACGCCCGGGTGGACGCAGAACAGCGGCGTCCTGTCGCCGGTGACCTGCATGGGCACGATCGGGTCGTACGGGCGCTCGGCCGCGTCCTCGCCCAGGTGCGCGGCGAGCAGACGGACCGTGGGCGCGGTCAGCACGGTGATGATCTGCAGGTTGTCCGCGCCGAGCCGCTGGGCGACCAGGCTGCGCAGCCGCAGGATGTCCAGCGAGGTGCCGCCGAGGTCGAAGAAGTTCGCCGTGGCGCTGATCTTCTCGGGGGCGGTGTCGAACATCTCGGCGTAGATCCCGGCGAGGATCCGCTCGGTCTCGCCCTCGGGCGGGGTGTGGCCGCCGAGGCGGCGCAGCACGAGGTCGTCGACGGCCGTGACGACTCCCTCGTAGGCGCCGGCTTCCAGCCGCTTGCGCATCAGGGAGCGCTGGATCTTGCCGAGGCTGGTCTTGGGGAAGGCGTCCTTGGGCAGCGGCAGGATGAGCGAGGGCCTGAAGCCCCAGTGCATGACGACGCTCGCGCGCACCGCGGACAGCACCCGGTACAGGCCGAGTTCGTCGCCTTCCGGGGTCTCCGGGTGGAAGGCGACGACGAGTTGCTCGGTGTCGCTGCCGGGTGCGCGGGTCGGGAAGGCGGCGACGTAGGACCGTGCCACGTCGTCGAGCTGTTCCAGCACGGACTCGATCTCGTGGCTGAAGTAGTTGACGCCGTTGACGATGATGCTGTCCTTGCTGCGGCCGACGAGCGTGAGCCGGCCGTCGTCGAGCCGGCCGAGGTCGCCGCTGCGGAACCAGCCGTCCGCGGTGAAGGCGTCCTGGGTGGCCTGCTCGTTGTTGTAGTACCCGTGGGTGATCATGGGGCCGGTCAGCTGGAGCTCGCCGGTGGCGCCCTCGGCGACCTCGTTGTCGTGCTCGTCGACGATGCGGATGCGCAGCCCCTCGACGGGCCGGCCCAGGTTGGCGAACTCCTGGCCCTGGTCGGAGGCGGGGAACTCGCGCGAGTAGACGCTGCCGGCGCAGGTCTCGGTCATGCCGAACGCGGGCCACAGGGCGTCGGGCGACAGACCGTAGGGGGCGAAGCGCTCCAGGAAGGTCTCGCCGGTGGCGCGGACGACGGCCTCGCCGCCGCTGATGATGTGGCGCAGCCGGGACAGGTCGACCGGGCCCTTCTCGGTGAGCCGGTCGGCGACGGGGTTCATCAGGCCCAGCAGGAAGTTGGGCGTGAACGTCATGGTGACGCCGTAGCGGGAGATCAGGCGCAGGAACTCCAGCGGTTCGCCGAGCACGACGGGCGCTTCGACGTGCAGCTGGGTGGCGCCCGCGTACAGCGGCAGCAGGTGGCACTCCAGGAGGGCGGCGACGTGGTCGAAGGAGACCCAGTTGAAGGAGACGTCGGCGGAGGTGAGCCGGTGGTGGCCGTTCTTGCCGGCCATGGACGCCAGCAGGTTGGCGTGGGTGAGCCGCACCGCCTTGGAGTTGCCGGTGGAGCCGGAGGTCAGCACCAGCAGGGCGGTGTCCTCGGGGGCGGCCTCGTGCAGCAGGGCGGCCGGCTCGGTCGCGTGGAGGCCCTCCAGCGGGGTGACGGCGAGGCCCTCGACGCGCGGCAGCTCCGTGGCGAGCGACTCGGTGGTGACGACGAGCGGCCGGTCGAGCAGCGCGTCCACGTGGGAGAGCTGCGCGGCCCAGCGTTCGGGGTCGCCGCCGAGGGGGGCCATCGGGACGGGCACGAAGCCGCCCAGCAGACAGGCCCAGAACGCCGTCAGGAACTCCTGGGGCCGCTCCAGCAGCAGGACGACCTTGTCCTGCGGTTCCAGGCCCTTGCCGCGCAGGCCGGTGAGCACCCGGCGGGCCTCCTCCACCAGCTCCGGGTAGCGCTGCGGCCGCGCGTCCTCGCCGTCGGCGCCGGCCAGGTGGTAGAGCAGACCGGACTCGGGGTGGTCCTCCGCGGCCAGCAGCAGGAGGTCCGCGATGGTGCGGGTCGACGATATGGCCATGGTCATGGCAGTGCTTCCCTTCTCACTCTTCTCGACGTGCGACGTACGAGGTGCGCAGGGGGGTTCGCGGTGCCGGGGGACGGGCGGGTCGGTGGGAGACGGCGGGGGTGGCCGTCGGGGGTCACAGGGCGGTCAGACGGGGCTCCATGGCGCGGGCCTCGGTCTCGCCGTAGGCGTCCCGGACGCGGGTGAGCAGCGGGGCGGGGCCGAGGACGTACTCCTGGGTGCCGACCGTCTCCAGGACCACGGCGGCGAGCGCGCAGCCGAGGCGGGCGGCGCGGGTGTCGGGCCAGTCCCAGGTCGTGGCGGCGAGGAATCCGGCGCGGAACGCGTCGCCCACGCCGGTCGGGTCGAGGACGTCGTCGGCCGGTACGGCGGCCACGCGCAGCGGCGGTTCGCCGGCCCGGGTGATGTCGGCGCCGTCGGCGCCCCGGGTGACGATCCAGGCGCCGGTGCGGGCCAGCACCTGCGCCTCGGTCCAGCCGGTGCGCTCCTTCAGGAGGGCGGCCTCGTAGGCGTTGGTGAACAGGTACCGCGCCCCGTCGACGAGCCGGCGGGTCGTGGCGCGGTCGAGCCGGGCGAGCTGCTGGGAGGGGTCGGCGGCGAAGGGCAGGTGGAGGCGGCGGCACTCCTCGGTGTGCCGCAGCATGGCCTCGGGGTCGTTCGGCGCGACGACGACCAGGGCGGGCCGGCCGGCGCGGGCGACGAGGCCGGCGAGGCGGATCTCCCGGGCCTCGGCCATCGCCCCGGCGTAGAAGGTGGCGATCTGGTTGTGGTCGGCGTCGGTGGTGCACACGAAGCGGGCGGTGTGCAGGGAGCGGCTGACGCGTACGGCGGAGGTGTCGACGCCGTGGTCGCGCAGCCAGGCCCCGTACTCCGCGAAGTCCTGGCCCGCGGCGCCCGCGACGGCGGCGCGGACACCGAGCCGGGCGAGGCCGACGGCGATGTTCGCGGCCACTCCCCCGCGCCGCACCTCGAGGGTGTCGGCGAGGAAGGACAGGGAGACCCGGTCGAGCTGGTCGGCGATCAGCTGCTCGGTGAACCGTCCCGGGTAGACCATCAGGTGGTCGGTGGCGAGGGAGCCGGTGACGACGACGGCGGGGGTCACAGGCCGGCCACCTCGCGCAGCGCGTCCACGCGGTCGGTGCGTTCCCAGGTGAACTCGGGCAGCTCGCGGCCGAAGTGGCCGTAGGCGGCGGTCTGGGCGTAGACCGGGCGCAGCAGGTCGAGGTCGCGGACGATCGCGGCCGGGCGGAGGTCGAAGACCTCGGTGACGGCGCGCTCGACCGATGCCTGCGGGACGACGGCGGTGCCGAAGGTCTCGACGAAGAGCCCGACCGGCGCCGCCTTGCCGATCGCGTACGCCACCTGCACCTCGCAGCGGGTGGCGAGGCCCGCGGCGACGACGTTCTTGGCGACCCAGCGCATCGCGTAGGCGGCGCTGCGGTCGACCTTGGAGGGGTCCTTGCCGGAGAAGGCGCCGCCGCCGTGGCGGGCCATGCCGCCATAGGTGTCGATGATGATCTTGCGGCCGGTGAGGCCGGCGTCGCCCATCGGGCCGCCGGTCTCGAAGCGGCCGGTGGGGTTGACCAGCAGGCGCACTCCCTCGGTGTCGAGCTTGATGTCGTCCTGCTCCAGCCCGGCCAGGACGTGGTCGACGACGTGCTGCCGGATGCCGGGGGCGAGCAGCGAGTCGAGGTCGACGTCGGGGGCGTGCTGGGAGGAGACGACGACGGTGTCGAGGCGGACCGGCCGGGAGCCCTGGTACTCGACGGTGACCTGCGTCTTGCCGTCGGGGCGGAGGTAGGGGACGGCGCCGCTGCGGCGCACCTCGGTCAGGCGCCGTGCCAGGCGGTGGGCCAGGTGGATGGGCAGCGGCATCAGTTCCGGTGTCTCGTCGCAGGCGTAGCCGAACATCAGGCCCTGGTCGCCGGCGCCCTGCCGGTCCAGGTCGTCGCCGCCCCCGGTCCGGGTCTCCCAGGCCGCGTCGACGCCCCGCGCGATGTCGGGCGACTGGGCGCCGATCGACACCGAGACGCCGCAGGAGGCGCCGTCGAACCCCTTCCTGGACGAGTCGTAGCCGATCCGCAGGATCGTCTCGCGCACCAGCTGGGCTATCGGGACGTACGCCGTGGTGGTGACCTCGCCCGCGACGTGTACGAGACCGGTCGTGATCAGCGTCTCGACGGCCACCCGGGAGGCAGGGTCCGCACGGAGCAGCGCGTCGAGGACGGTGTCGCTGATCTGGTCGGCGATCTTGTCGGGGTGGCCCTCGGTCACGGACTCCGAGGTGAACAGGCGACGAGACACGAGCACTCCCTGGGGGTCGCAGCGGCTGCTGGCTGTCGTGGCCGGTGGGTGGTTCCACCCGGTGTGGGGACAGCGCACCGGACCGTGGCACCCAGCCTCCGTGGCGGGCGGCGGCCGGCTCAACAGCCGCTGTGCCAGGGCCGTGTCGGGTTCGACAAATGGATCGTGCGAGTGACAGAGAAAGTTCAGGGCCGTGTCGGTTCCGGGTCGGTGCGCAGCCGCGCGACGGCGCGGGACCGTGGTCGGAGGAGGGGCGGCGCGACGGCGCGGGGTGGCGGTGGCGGTGGCGCGGGGACGGCGGCGGCGCGGGGACGGCAGCGGCGCGCCATACGGTTCTCGCGTGCGTCGGTACGGGAGTACGGGCCGGGCCACGCGACACGGAACCGCGGGCCACGGTCGGACCCGCGGAGCCCTCACACCCTTCCCCGGACACACCGCAGCCCCCGCCGGCCGTGTCGGTGGCCAACGGGGGCGTTCCATCAGGGTGTTGGGGACCGCCGGTTCCCCCGGCGTCGGTGTACGCGTCGGTGCACTCGTCGGTGCACGCGTCGGTGTACGGCGCCGCTCAGTGCGGCGCGCGGGACGGCCGGGCGGACCGCGGCGGCCCCCGGGCTCAGACGCTGCCGAGCCGGAATCCCACTCCGCGGATCGTGACGATCCAGTCGCTGTCCCCGAGTTTGCTGCGCAGACTGCTCACATGGGTGTCGACGGTCCTGCGGGACCAGGAGTCGCCCCAGACCTGCTGCATCAGACGCTTGCGCGGAATGACGTTGTCCGGATTGGCCGCCAGGAGGTACAGGACGTCGAACTCCTTCCGTGTGACGCCGATCGGCTTCCCGTCGAGGCTCACCTCGCGCGATCCGACGTCGATCCTCAGCGGCCCGCGGGAGATCACGTCAGCGGTCCGCGGCTGCGGCCGGGCGCGGCGCATGACGGCATGCATACGCGCCAGCAGCTCGCGGAATCCGTAGGGCTTGACCATGTAGTCGTCCGCGCCGGCCTGGAGGCCGAGGACGCGGTCGAGCTCGGTGGCCCGTGCGGTGAGGGCGATGATGGGCGTGTCGGACACGGTACGGATGGCCCGGCACACCTCCAGCCCGTCCAGATCGGGCAGTTCGAGATCGATCAGTACCAGGTCCGCCTGGGTGTACGCCTGTAGGGCGGCGCCTCCCGTTTCCGCGCGGTCCACCCGGTGTCCGTGGCGGCGCAATCCCAACAGGAGGGATTCCGCGTGGTGACTTTTGCTTTCCACTACGAGAACGTGCCACGCCTCGCTTCCGCTGTTGATTGACGATTTGACGGTCGCACCCACTCCTTCTCCGGGAAGCGGATTCCGTATGGGTGGTTCGAGCGCGACCTGCGAATGCTGACTCATCGTCTCCCCCTGGACTAGTACAGCTCCGGAGGCACCGACCCGAGGGCGGGGCCCCAATCGCTCGGCGAGCATAAAAACCAGGGCTTTAGTTTGTCAAAGATCGATGGCGCAAACCCGCTGCGCCCGAGCAGCGAAGAGGAGCACCCAATTCCAGGGTGACGGAATCGCACATGTTCGACACAAGCCACCGGACCGCACCGCGGAATAGATCTTTTCGCATCCTCCCCACCAGGCGAATCGATTCCCGGGACCGTCGCCGACCCCGCGTTCACCTGGGCGGAATCGATCATCGGCGGCCGGAGAACCCGGACCGATCCGACCTGACGGGGCATTTCCGGATCTTGGTCGCCCCCGTACGGTCCATAGCGGCCGAAACCGCTGAATCTGCTGGTGGCGGTGACCGTAGCGTGGCTGATTTTTCAACGAAAGGCCACTTCAGGACAGATCCCGACCGGCGCCGGGGTCACGACACCGAGCGACCGAAAACGATAGGTCACATGAATGTGCCCTACTAACCCGAAGGTTCCCGGCCGCCCTCCGCCCGCGCGCGGAATCGCGCCTCCCCGTACGCATCACGTCCGTGAGGAAAAGGCGCCCCTCCCGGCTGGAATATGCCGGACGGGCCGCCGAAGGGTACGGCGGCCCGCTTTCCGTTCACGAATGAACCATGTGAGGGTGTGGTTCCTACCCGAACTCCCGCACGCGGGCGCGTGAACGGGACAGCGCCTCGACCGCGCGGGCGGCGGCGGTGCGACCGCTGTGGAGGGAGACCTCGGCGAGGATGCCGGGCGCCGCGACGCTGTCGCCGGCCAGGAAGACCCCCTCGCCCCGGTCCACCGCGGGCCGGTCCCGCCAGGTGCGGCCCGGCAGGTCGAGCGCCCCTGTGCGGCCGCGCGAGACGTAATCGCGCTGCCAGGTCGTGCGCTCCCGCCAGCCCGGCGCGGTCAGGTCGTACAGCGAGCGCAGCCGGTCCAGGGCCGCCGCCTTCGACTCACCGGCGCGCAGCGGCATCTGCCCCTGCCACAGGTCCTCGCCCGCGGGTGCGAGCGTGGGGTCGTGATCGCTGTAGTGGCCGACGAACCCGCCCTCGTCCATGTCGAAGGTGACGTTGCCGTCCTTCTTCGACGGTGTCATCGCGACGTCGAGCAGCACGGAGGCGCCGCTCTCCCAGCGCAGGCCGGGGTCCCCGAGCAGGGTGCGCGCGGCGTCGAGGCTGGTGGCGACCACCACCGGCCCGTCCTCGGGCAGTTCGGTGATCCGGGACCCGGTCTCGACGCGTACGCCCAGCTCGCGGGCGCGGTCCGCCATCCGGTCCACGACGGCGCCCCAGCCCCCGATGACGTAGCGGGTGGGCAGCGGGTACTTGGGGGTGCCCACCCGCAGCAGCCGTTCGAAGACGAAGGCGGCCGACAGGCGCGCGGGGTCGGCGTCGTACAGGACCGGGCCGAGGAAGCCGACCGAGTCCCGCACGGCCTGTTCGCCGAAGAGCGGGGTGGCCCAGTCGCGGAAGGACAGCTCGTGCGGCGGTACCCTGCGCCGCCCCAGGAGCGTCATCCGGAGGTAGCCCGCCGGCAGCGAACCGCGCAGTTTCCCGCGGCGCCGGAACCTCATCCGCATCACCTCCTGCGAGGTGAGCCGGACGAACGGGCCGGCCAGACCGCGGCCGAGCAGCCACTGCCAGGGTTCGCCGTTGACGAAGAAGACGTGGGTGCCGTCGTTGGTGACGTACGGGGACTTCGTGGAACGCGCCCGTCCGCCCAGGGTGGAGTGGGATTCGTGGAGGGTCACCGGTGCGCCCAGTTCGGCCGCGGCGATCGCCGCCGCCAGCCCGGCCAGGCCACCACCGACGATGGTGATGTGCGCCATTAAGTCAACTCACCTCTGCTTTGGCGGTGTCGAAGGGGTGGCCGGCGCCGTCCGCCCGCAGGGTCCGGCGGGCGGACGGCGCTCACGGCCGGGTGGTCGCCGTCACGGACGGGCGACCATCACGCACAGCGCCACGAGTCCGAGCAGCTGGAGCGTGACGAGCACGCCCAGGACGCCGTCGGACCTGCGCTGCAGGGCACGTGCCTCGGGCAGTGCGCCCTGGCCGGACGCGGCCGCGGTCAGCCGGCGGTTGATGGGCGCCGGGACCTTGTTGAAGACGACCAGCCACGCGACGAGCGCGGCGCAGGCGACACCGCCCGCCACCGCGGCCGTGGTCTCGCCCGCGGCAGCGGCCGTTCCCGTGCCGCCGAGCGCGGCGAGCAGTCCGAGGGTTCCGGGGAGGGCGAGCCGCTTGTCGCCGTAGCGGTGCACGTTGCCCATGACCTGGACCAGCGTGGAGTCGTCCACGTGGGCCAGGGCCGGCCGGACGACCGTGGCGGAGAAGAAGTCCGTGCCGAAGACGACGGCGTTGGAGACGACGGCCAGGACGGCGAGGATCTGGAAGGTCGTGGTCATGCCGCCGTCGCCTCCGCCCGGATCCCGGCCCCGGCCTCGGTCCCGGTCCCGGTCTCGGTGCCGGCCCCGGTCTCGGTCTCGGCCCCGGTCTCGGGGAGCACGCCGAGCTGCTGGAGCAGTTGGTACAGGTTGATCTCGTCCCAGTGCTCGGCGAACCGCCCCTCCTCCACGCGCCATATGTCGATGGTGTGCATGCTGATCCTGCGGCCGGTGGGCTCGATGCCCATGAACGGGCCCAGGTGGGTGCCCTCGTAGGAGTACCGGCCGACCACGCGGTCACCGGACGCGATCACGTCCTCCGCCGCGGCCGTGACGTCGGGGAACGCGGCGAAGAACTCCTTCCAGAACGCCCGGTTGCCCTCCCGGCCGGGCGCGATCAGCACGTTGTGGTCGATGTAGTCCTCGACGAGCAGGTCGTCGACGGCGTCGGCGTCGCGCTCGTTGACCATGGTCACGAAGGCGTGGGCAAGCCGGGTGTGGTGCTCGGTCACGGTGGTCTCCTCGGAATCGGTGGTGGAGGCGGTCAGTCCCGCCAGGAATGCGGGGCGTGGTACGGGTGGGCGCGCCAGCGGGTCGAGGTGGCGCCGTCCTCGTCGGGCGGCCGCGGACGTGCGGCGGCCCGGGCCAGCACGAGCGCCGTGAGGGCCGCGACCTCCTCCTCGCTCGCGTGGCCCTTCTCGACCCTGAGCAACGTGGTCATGGCGGTCTCCGGTGTCGGTGGGTGGGCTGCCGGGGAGGTGCGTGCGTCACTGGGGCGGGTTGCCGTGCTTGCGGGCGGGCAGATCGGCGTGCTTGGCGCGGAGCATCGCCAGCGAACGGATCAGCACCTCGCGGGTCTCGGCGGGGTCGATGACGTCGTCGACCAGACCGCGTTCGGCCGCGTAGTACGGGTGCATCAGCTCGGACTTGTACTCCTTGACCATCCGGGCCCGCATGGCGTCCGGGTCCTCCGCCTCGGCGATCTGCCGGCGGAAGATGACGTTCGCCGCGCCCTCGGCGCCCATCACCGCGATCTCGTTCGTCGGCCAGGCGTACGTCAGGTCCGCGCCGATGGACTGGGAGTCCATGACGATGTACGCGCCGCCGTACGCCTTGCGCAGGATCAGCGAGATCCGCGGCACGGTGGCATTGCAGTACGCGTACAGCAGCTTCGCGCCGTGACGGATGATGCCCCCGTGCTCCTGGTCGACGCCCGGCAGGAAGCCGGGCACGTCCAGCAGCGTGAGCAGGGGAATACTGAAGGCGTCGCACATCTGGACGAAGCGGGCGGCCTTCTCGGACGCCTCGATGTCCAGCACACCCGCCAGCGACTGCGGCTGGTTGGCGACGATACCGACGACCTGACCGTCCATCCGGGCCAGCGCGCAGATGATGTTGCGCGCCCACCGCTCGTGGACCTCCAGGAACTCGCCGTCGTCGACGATCTCCTCGATCACCTTCGCCATGTCGTACGGCCGGTTCCCGTCGGCCGGCACCAGGTCCAGCAGCACCTCGCTGCGGCGCTCGGCGGCGTCGGAGGACTCCACCCGGGGCGGGTTCTCGCGGTTGTTCTGCGGCAGCAGCGACAGCAGGTAGCGCACCTCGTGGATGCACGTCTCCTCGTCGTCGTAGGCGAAGTGGCACACACCCGAGGTCTCGGCGTGCACATCCGCACCGCCCAGACCGTTCTGGGTGATCTCCTCCCCCGTCACCGCCTTGACCACGTCCGGCCCGGTGATGAACATCTGCGACGTCTCACGCACCATGAACACGAAGTCCGTCAGCGCCGGACTGTACGCCGCACCCCCCGCACACGGACCCAGCATCACACTGATCTGCGGGATCACACCCGAGGCCTTCGTGTTCCGCTGGAAGATCCCGCCGTACCCCGCCAGCGCCGAGACGCCCTCCTGGATACGGGCCCCCGCGCCGTCGTTCAGCGACACCAGCGGCGCACCCGCCGCGATCGCCATGTCCATGATCTTGTGGATCTTCGTGGCGTGCGCCTCACCCAGCGCACCACCGAAGATCCGGAAATCATGGGCGTAGACGAAGACCGTACGGCCCTCGACCGTGCCCCAGCCCGTGATCACACCATCGGTGTACGGCTTCCTGGCCTCCAGGCCGAACCCCGTCGCCCGGTGCCGGCGCAACTGCTCGACCTCGCTGAACGACCCCGGATCGAGGAGGAGTTCGATGCGCTCCCGCGCGGTCAGCTTGCCCTTGGCGTGCTGCGCCCGGGTCGCCTTCTCGCTCGGGCCGGCCAGGGCCCGGGCGCGGATCTCGTGCAGCTCGGCCACGCTCATGCGTCCCCCACCGGCGTCAGTTCGCTGGTGACGGAGGTCCAGCCGTGGCCGGGCTCCGCGGCCCGCCCCTCGGCCAGTTCCGCCCAGGGGTCGATGCCGTACACCTCCACGGCGGTCGTGCGCAGCCAGGTGTCGAACGGGTCGGTGGAGGCGCGCAGGCGACGCCCGGCGCGTCCCGGGTCGTGGGCCTCCAGGGAATGGACGACGACGTCCGCCCCGGCGGACCCCTGCCGCCAGAAGGACTCGCGCACGATGCCCGCGCGGCGGCGCGAGGCCTCGTACTCCCGCAACCGGGGCCCGGCCAGTTCCTCCTGGAGACGTTTCCACCGGCCGGCCGCGCCGGGCAGCAGCGGCAGGAGCGAGGTGACCGTCGAGACGGCCGCGCCGCGCGAGGCGCGGGCCCCGCCGCGCCGGCCGGGCGCGAGGCGGCGCATGCCGAGTTCGGCGAGCATGTTGGACTCGACGCCGATGCCCCAGCGTTCGCGGATCAGCCCGTCCCGCAGCCGCCACACCACCACGCCGTGGAACGCGACGGCCCGGCCGGTGGGCGGCAGGCCGAGGAAGTCGCCGAGGTGCGTCCCGCGCCAGGTGTTGTGGATGACCACGTGGTCGGCGTGGGCGCTGATGTCCTCGATGGTCACGTGCAGGTCGGGGAAGCCCTCGCGCAGGCCCGCGATGGTGTACCGCACGCCCTCCAGTCCCTCGGGGGCGCCGGGCAGGGGCTGGTGGTCGACCATGTCGTCGCCGTACAGCTCGTCGACGACGGAGAAGTCGCCCTGGTTGACGAACTCGTCGAACACCCGCCGGATGATCGCCTTGTTGCGCTCGCGCGCGGTCTCTGACTCGACTGTGGACACGGCACAGCCATCCTTTCCGTCTGGTCCGTGGAGTGGGCGCGGCCCGAAGGGGGCCGCCGCCTCAGGGGGTGGGCGCCGGGACCTCCCAGGTGAGCGTCAGCCCGGCGTACAGGTAGCGGCTGGCCTCGATGGCGAGCAGCAGGACGGTGTCGTCGGGCCGGATACGGCCCCCGGTCCAGCCCGCGTCCAGTGCGAGCGGTACGGCCGCGGAGCCGGTCGCGCCCACGTCGGCGAGGTTCTCCACGATCGTCTTGCCCAACGTCCGCTGGTCCTCGGCGCTGAGCCCGGCGGTGCCGTACTCGCTGCTGAAGTACTCGGCGTTGCCCTCCGGCAGTACGCAGGCGTCGATGTCGGCGAGCTCCAGGCCGGAGCGGCGCAGCAGGTCGTGGATGCCGTCGACGAAGACCCGGGGGCCGAACGTGGCGGTGCCCGGGATGTCGATCCGGATGTCCATCAGCCGCTTGCGGCGCTGCTGTTCGGCGAGCGGGGCGTCGGTGCCGCCGCCGGCGATGAGCATGCCGGGTTTGCGGGCGCCGCCCATCGACCGGGTCGCGAAGGCCGGGCGCGGCCGACCGGCGGCGGAGCCCTCCTCGCCGGCCCGCAGGACGGCCGCGCCCGCGCCGTCGCCGAAGGTGTGGACGGTGAGCCGGTCCCGCATCCGCACCCGGTCCGGGTCCTGGCCCAGGTAGAACGGGACCAGCAGCGGTGAGACGGACTCCGCTCCGATGACCAGGGCGGTGCGGTGGGTGCCGTCGGCCAGCAGCCGGCGGGCGATGTCGAACGCCTGCACGGCGCCCACGCAGCCGGCCCGGACCTCGATCACCGCGCAGCTGTCCAGGCCCAGTTGTTCCTGGACGCGGGTGGCGGCGACCGGTAGCGGCTGGTCGGGGCTGGCCGTCGACATGACGATCAGATCGACCTCGTCGGCCCCGACCCCGGCCCGCCGGAGGGCCTGGCGGGCGGCGGCGGTCGCCATCCGGGAGGTGCTGGTGCGGTGTTCGCCGGTCTCCGGGTCGGCGATCCAGTGGCGGCGGCGCACCTGGATGCCCTCCAGGACGTCGTCGGGCAGGGGCCCGGCGAGGCGGGCCAGGGTGGCGTTGTCGATCGGGTCACCGGGCAGGTGGGCGCCGGTGGCGAGGACCGAGACATGGCGGTCGGTGGTCTGGGACATGATCAGTTCTCCGTGGCGGGGCGCAGGACGAGGCTGATGTGGGTGCCGCCGAGCGGGGAGCTGTTGACCAGCACCGGGCCGGGGCGCCCGCCGTGCTCCCAGTCGGTCAGGGCCAGGACGGCGGCGAGCTGGGCACCGGCGCCGACGGGTTCGCCGAGCCGTCGGTGCGGGGCGTGCACGGGGCAGGCGCCGTCGGGGAGGAGACGGCGGGTGGCGCGGGCCTCGGGGGCGTCGGCGGCGCTGATGCCTCCCGCGCCGGACCAGATCGCGGTCAGCTCCTCGGGGCGGACGCCGGCGTCCGCGAGGGCCGCGCGCATCGCGCGTTCCACGCCCTCGCCGCGGGCGTCCCAGCGGCCGAGGCCGGCCGCGTCGGAGGCGGTGGCGTGGCCCGTGAACTCGGCGAGGACGCGGGCCCCTCGGGCCCGTGCGGCGGACGCGCGCTCCAGCACCAGGGCGATGCCGGCCTCGGCGAGGGTGTAGCGGCGTCCGGCCGGGCCGGCGAACAGCGGCAGTCCGCGGTAGGCGTCGAGGACGCCGGGCGAGAGGTCCTCGACCGCCGGGACCAGTACGGCGTCGGCCCGGCCGCGGCGCAGCAGGTCGTGGGCGACGGTGAGGGCGGAGGCGCCGGCCGCGTGCCCGGTGGCGGCGGTGGAGGTGGGGCCCCTGGCGCCGACGGCCATGGCGACCTGGCCGGCGGCCGCGTTGAAGACGGTGTTGGGGAAGACGGCGGGGCCGGCGTGGGCCGGACCGCCGTCCAGGACGGGCAGCAGGAAGTCCTCGGTGCTGCGCATCGGTCCGAGGCCGGTGCCCAGCACCACGCCGACCCGCTCCCCGGCGGTGAGCCCGGCGTGTTCCAGGGCGGCGCGGCAGGAGGCGACGGCGAGGCCGCCGAGCCGGTCCATCCGGCGGCGCTCGCGCGGGCCGGTGTGGCGCCGCGGGTCGAAGTCGGCGCGGGCGACGCGCAGACCGTCCTCCTCGGCGCCCAGCGCCCTGCCCGAGGTCCAGGCCCGCCACAGTGCGGCGGCGCCGTCGCCGGCCGCCGAGATCACTCCGAAGCCGGTGACGACGACCGTCTCGTCCGGCGGCGCGGGCGGCGCCTCGAAGCGGTGGCCCGGGGATCCGAAGGCGACACAGGCGTTGGCGCCGGCGAAGGCGAAGTTGTTCGACAGGGCGGCGTTCAGGTCGAGCGGCCGGGCGGTGTGCGGCACCGCGTCCAGGCCGCACCGGGGGTCGGTGCCGGTGAAGTTGGCGGTGGGCGGCGCGGTCTGCTCGCGCAGGGCGAGGACGGTGACGACGGCCTCGACCGCCCCGGCCGCGCCGAGCAGGTGCCCGACCATGGACTTGGTGCTGCTCAGGGTGGTCTTCTCGGCGGCCTCGCCCAGGGCCGCGCGGACGGCGTTGGACTCGGCGGAGTCGTTCTTCGGGGTGCCGGTGCCGTGCCCGTTGATGTAGCCGACGTCCTCCGGGACGAGCCCCGCGGTGTGCAGGGCCTGGCGGATGGCGCGGGCGGCACCCTCGCCCTGCGGGTGCGGGGCGGTGGCGTGGTAGCCGTCCGCGGACAGGCCGTATCCCAGCACCTCGGCCAGGACCGGTGCGCCGACGGCCCGGGCGACGTCCTCGGCGACGAGGACGAGCATGCCGCTGCCCTCGCCGAGGGACAGTCCGTCGCGGTCCCTGGAGTACGGCGCGGCGGGTGTGGCCGACAGGGACTGGAGGCTGGTGAACCCGGCGAAGGCCGTCTCGGTGAACGCGTCGCTGCCGCCGACCAGCATGGCGTCGGCCCGTCCGGCGCGGATGGCCTCGGTGGCGTGGGCGAGGGCGTGGGCGCCGGACGCGCAGGCGGTGTTCACCGACAGCAGCGGGCCCTTGAGGACGAAGGCGCCGCTCAGCGCCTCCGCCATGGCATGCGGCGGGACCAGCAGGTAGTGCCGGGGGTCGCCCGGGGCCGGGCGGCCCTCGCGGGAGCGGCGCAGTACCTTCTCGGCGCTGCGCAGACCGCCGTTGCAGGTGCCGAAGGCGACGCCCCAGCGTTCGGCGGGCACGGCGCCGGTGAGGCCGGAGGCGGCCAGCGCCTCCTCGGCGGCGGTGAGCGCGAAGTCCAGGGCCGGTTCGCGGTCGTGGCCGCCGATGTCCGCCAGGTAGTCGTAGGCGGGGCGGCGGACCCGGGGCACCTCGCCGCCGACGGTGGTCAGGTAGCCGTCCATGGGCAGGCCCCGCACGGGCCGGATCGCGGTGATGCCGGCGCGGACGTTCTCCCACAGCGGTCCGGCGCCGTCGCCCTGCGCGGTCACCGCGCCCACGGCGCACACGACGATGCGCCGGGCGGCGGCCCCGGGGCCCGGTGGGTGACCGGTGATCGGACCGTGGACGCCGTTCGGGTCGGCGGGGGTGCCGAGGCCGTCGCCGCCTTCGGGGGCTCGGGAGGGGGCGTAGGAAGGGTCGTCCATGGCTGCCGTCCTCTCCGCCGGTTCGCGGCGGTCGGTGCTCGGTCCGGTGCTGCGGGGCGCGGGCAGGCCGCTGCCGTGGGTCATGCGGCACGCTCCAGGGCGACGGCGACCGCCTGCCCCTCCAGGCCCCGGGCGAGGGCCAGGGCGGAGGCGGGGCGGCTCTCGCGGGGCGTGCCGGGTACGTAGTCCAGGTCGCAGGCGGGGTCGGGGTGTTCGAGGTTCCGGGTCGCCGGGACGACCCCGGAGTCCAGGCTCAGCGCGGCCACGGCCACGTTGAGCGCCCCGGCGGCGCCGACCAGGTGCCCGGTCTGCGGTTTGACGCTGCTGATCTGCGCCCGCTCGGCGGAGGCGCCGAGCGCGTCGCGCAGGGCCGCGGTCTCGCCCACGTCGCCGAGCCGGGTGGCGCAGCCGTGGGCGGCGACGTAGTCGACGTCCGTCGAGTGGCCGGCGTCGCGCAGGGCGGCGCCGATGGCCCGCCGCAGACCGCGGGCGCGCGGCTCGGAAGCGGGCGGGCGGACGCAGTCGTTGCCCGCTCCGAAGCCGGTGATCTCCGCGTAGACGCGGGCGCCGCGGGCCAGCGCGCGCTCCCGTTCCTCCAGGACGAGCAGGGCGGAGCCCTCGCCGAACACGGAGCCGCCGCGGTCGCGGTCGTACGGCCGGAAGGCCGCCGGGCCGAGGGCGTTGCGGGTGGAGAGCACCCCCAGCCCGTCCATCTTGGACATCGCCCACCAGCCGGTCGCGTCGTCGTACCCGCCGGCCAGCACCACGTCGGCCTCGCCCCGGCGTACGGCGCGCAGGCCGCGGCCGACCGCCATGGCGCCGGAGTCGGCGGTACCGGCGAAGTAGGCGTTGGCGCCACGGATGCCGTACTGCTCGGAGATGTGGAAGCCGGCGGCGGGCTGGAGGCCCTCCACGAAGAACAGGGGCGCGATCACGGAGCCGGCCGTCTCACCGAGCCGGCGCAGGTCGGGGCTGCCGTCGTCGGCGCGCACCGCCTGGAGCTGGGCGATCAGCTCGTCCATGCGGGGCATCTCCTTGTTGCTGCCGAGGAAGAGGCCCGTGCGGTGGCCCAGTTCGGCCCGTCCGCCGTCGTCCAGGCCCGCGTCGCGCAGGGCGAGGGTGGCGCCCGCGAGGGCGAGCCGGTCGCCGCGGCACAGCATGCGCAGGGTGCGCCGGGAGGCCCAGGCCGCCGGGTCGAAGCCGTGGATCTCGGCGCCGATGGTGGTGCGCAGGGGCGCGGGGTCGTAGGCGCGCAGCGGGCCGATGCCGGAACGGCCGGCCAGCAGGGCGTCCCAGGTGGCCTGGTGGCCCTCGCCGAGCGCGGTGAGCAGCCCGATGCCGGTGACCACCACGCGTCGTCGCTCGCCGCTCATGCCGTGCCCTCCCAGGGGTCCCGAACCGGTTCCAGGGCGAGCGTGCGGGCGGTGGCGACCACCCGCCCACCGGCCTTGGCGACGGCCCTCAGTTCGGTCAGCCGCTCGCCGCGGCCGGTGACGTCGACGGTGATCTCGACCTGGTCGCCCGGGCCGACGAAGTGCTTGAACCGCACGCCCCGCACCGCGCGCAGCCGCCAGGAGCCGCCGTCGCCGGCCGCGGCCTTGGCGAGGGCGGTCATGCTCTCCAGGAGCAGTACGCCCGGCAGGACGGGGTGGCGCGGGAAGTGCGTGGCGAAGACGGGCAGGGTGCCGGGGACGTTGCGGACGGCGACGGCCCGTTCCCCGGGGACCAGCTCCACCAGCCGGTCGAAGGAGGGGAGCAGTACGGAGGTGGTCATGCGTCCTCCCGGTGGGCGCCGATGACGAGGCTGGTGTTGGAGCCGCCGAACGCGAAGGCGTTGACGAGGACCGCGGAGACGGCGGCCGGGCGGGCGGTGTGCGGGACGAAGTCGAGGTCGAGTCCGCGGTCGGGGGTGTCGAGGTTGAGGGTCGGCGGGACCAGCGAGTGCCGGATCGCGCCGATCCCGGCGAGCACGTTCAGGCCGAGGCTCGCCGCCGTGAGGTGTCCGGTCATGGACTTGGGCGAGCTGACCAGCAGGCGGCCGGCGTCGTCGCCGAACACCTTCTTGATGGCGGTGGTCTCGGAGCGGTCGTTGCCGTGGGTGCTGGTGCCGTGGGCGACGACGTAGTCGACGGCGCCGGTGGGCAGGCCGGATTCGGCGAGGGCGCCCTCCATGGCCTGGATCGCGCCGGAGCCGTCGGGCGGGGAGTCGGTGATCCGCCAGGCGTTGAGGGTGCTGCCGTAGCCGAGGATCTCGGCGAGGACGCGGGCGCCGCGGGCCAGGGCGGACTCGCGTTCCTCCAGGACGAAGGCGACGGCGCCCTCGCCGATGACGAAACCGGAGCGGTCCGCGTCGAACGGGCGGGAGGCGCGCTCCGGGTCGTCGTTGTACCGGTCGGTGAGCGCGCCCAGGAGGCTGAAGCCGAGCAGGTCGAGCCAGGTGGTGAGCGAGTCGTGGCCGCCGGCCAGCATCAGCCGGGCGTCGCCCTCCTGGATGGCCCGGAACGCCTCGCCGAGGGCGTGCCCGGAGCCGGCGCAGGCGGTGCTGACGCCGATCATCGGTCCGGTGGCCGCGAGGGTGCGGGCCATGGCGCTCATCGGCAGGTTCTGGTTGTCGGTCAGCGCGGTGCGCGGCGGCTGGGTGACGAACGCGTCGGGCCGGCCGGTGGTGGCGCGCAGGTGGCCGACGTCGAGCAGGGCGCGCAGTTCGGGGCGTCCGACGCTCGCGCCCATGGCGACACCGCGGTCCTCGGGGGCGTACCACCGCTCGCCGGTGGTGTCGATGCCGGCGTCGCGCTGCGCCTCGTACGCCGCCGCGACACCGAACCGGCCCACGCGGGACAGGTGGCCGCGGTGGACGTCGGGGGGCAGGGCGGCGGCCGGGTCGAAGTCCTTGACCTGGGCGGCGATCCGCACTGGGAAGCCGGCGGCGTCGAACAGGGTGAGCGGTCCCACGCCGGAACGGCCGGCCGCCAGGGACGCCCAGGTGGTGGGGGCGTCGTTGCCCACGGGGGTGACGGCGCCCATGCCGGTGATGACCACGCGCTTCATCGGACCGGCCCCCCGCCCTGCAACTGGTGGGCCATGCGGGCGGTGTCGGCGGGGTCGTCGAGCCGCTCGTTGGCGACGAGCGCGCACAGGATGCCCCTGGCCTCGAGGACGGTCTCGCCGTCGACGGTGACCGTGCCGTCGACGAGCGCCGCCTCGTCGTTCATCGACTCGACGGTGGCGTCCATGCGCAGGACGTCGCCGGGGACGATCTCGCGGTGGGCGGTGGCCTCGTGCACGGCGAGCAGGGCGGCGCGCAGCCGGTGGTCGGTGGAGAGCATGACGAGCCAGGTCGCCGACTGGCAGAGCGCTTCGAGTGCCAGCCCGAAGGGCAGCACCGGGCCGGCGCCGACGGGCTGCCACAGGTCCTCGTCGACGGAGGTCACCTTGCGGGCGGCGATGTGCCGGTGGGGGGTCCAGGACTCGATCCTGTCGATCAGGTGGAATCGCATCGTCTCTTCCTTCTTCACGCGTCGTCGCCTCCCGACGGGGGCGGGGCCTTCCGGATCGCCCCGGGGCCGGTGCGAAGGCGCGGCCTACGGGCGGCCGGTGCCGAGCTGGGCGGAGAACCCGCCGTCGACGGCGAGCAGTTCCCCGGTGGTGTACGCGGAGTCGGGCCCGGCCAGGAACGCCGCGGCGGCGGCGACCTCCTCGACGGTGGCGAAGCGGCGCAGCGGGACCTGCCGCTTGATGCCCCGGCCGCCGTCCTTGTGCAGGACCTCGCCGACGAGTTCGGTGGGAGTGAACCCGGCGAGTACGGCGTTGACGCGGATGCCGAACCGGGCCAGCTCGATCGCGGAGCTGCGGGTGAAGGCGTTCAACGCGCCCTTGGAGGCGGAGTAGTTGGACTGGCCGATCCAGCCGCGTTCGCCCATCGCGGACGAGATGTTGACGATCGTGCCGTCGCCCTGGGCCATGAACCGGCCGACGACGGCGTGGGTGCAGTGGTAGGCGCCGCCGAAGTTGACCTTCATGACCCGCCACCAGGCGTCGGCCGCCACGGTGTGGAGCAGCCCGTCGTCGCTCACCCCGGCGTTGTTGACCAGGATGTGCAGCCCGCCGAGCAGCCGGGCCGCCTCCTCGGCCAGCCCGGCCGCGGCGCCGGGGTCGGAGACGTCGGCGCCGACGGCCACGGCCCGGCCGCCCGCGGCCTCGATCTCCTTCACCACGGCCGCGGCGTCCTCGGCGCGCGTGCGGTAGTTGACGGCGACGGCCGCCCCCTGCTCCGCCAGTGCCAGCGCGACGGCCCGGCCGATGCCCCGGGAGCCCCCGGTGACCAGGGCCGCGCGGTCCTTCAGCTTCATCAGTGTCTTCCCGTCCGATTCGGGTGCTGTGGGTGGTCAGGGGGCCGGGTCCGTGCCGTCGTCGCCGGCGGCGCACACCAGGACGACGTGGGCCAGGGCGAGCCCCGCGGTGTGGGTGAGGGAGACCTCCGCCTGCCGCAGGTGCCGGCGGTGGGCGAGTTCGGCGGCCCGGCCGTGCAGCCGGAGCCGTGGCCGGCCGTCGCGCCGGTTGACGACCTCGATGTGGGTCCAGTCGACGCCGGCCGAGACGCCGGTGCCGAGCGCCTTCATCACGGCCTCCTTGGCGGCGAACCGGGCGGCGAGGTGGTCGTGGGTGCGCCCGGTGCGGCCGGCGCAGTAGGCGAGCTCGCGTTCGGTGAACACGCGCCGGGCCAGTTCCGGCCGGCCGTCCAGGAGGCGTTCGACGCGCTCGGTGCCCACCAGGTCGGTGCCGATCAGCACCCGGGGGCCGGGCGGCCCCGGGTGCCGGCCGGTGGCGGGCCCCGGCGCCCGCTCAGGCCGCATCGGCGCCGGCCGCGGCGGCGCGCTCGGTCAGCAGGTCGGTCAGGTTCCGCACGGTGAACAGGCCGAGGACGCCGTCCGCGGTGAGCGGCTCGGTCAACTGGCTCCGGTCGAACTGCGGGAGGACCTTCTCCAGGTGGGTGAGGCCGGTGTCGTTCACCACCTCGTTCTCGTCGCCGAACTCCTCGTCCGGTATGCCCCCTTGGAGCAGGTCGGCCATGTCGGCGACGGTGATCTTCACCTGGGTGGCGCGCTCGATGCGGAAGAGGATGTCGAGCAGGTCGATCGACTCGGCGCCCAGGTCACCGAGGAGGGTCGCCTCGGGGACGGCCTCGGTCTCGTCGATGCCGAGGGCGTCGGCGATCGCGGCCCGCACGGCGCGGAGGTGGCTGGGGAGGGTCAGGGTCTCGGACACGGTGACTTCCTTTCGGTTCCGGTGTGTCGTTCTCGCGGTGCGTCCGCACGGCTGCGTGCGGGGGTTTCGGTGGTCCGGCGGCGTCCCGGAGGGGCGCGCGGACCGTCGCGAACGGTCGGTGCCATGGAGGGCGGGCGGCGCGGGCGCTTCCCGTGCGGCGCTCAGGCGGCCTCGGCACCGCTCCCGGTGGCGGGCGGGGACAGGTCGCGGACGAGGGCGCCGAGCCGGCGCGCGTCGTTGGTGCTGCGCACCGTCGCGTCCGGCACGGTCCGGTGGGCGAAGCCGCTGAGCACCCGCCCCGGGCCGATCTCGACGTAGGCCGTCACGCCGTGCGCCCGGGCGGCGTCGAGGACGTCCACCCAGCGCACGGGGCCGACCAGCTGGCGGCGGAGCAGTTCCCGGGCGTGGGCGCCGTCGCGCACCGGGCCGCCGCTGACCGAGCTGAGGACGAGGACGTCCGGGTCGGCGAAGCGGCAGCGTTCCAGCTCGGCGCCGAACTCGTCCTCGATCTCGCGCATCAGTGAGCAGTGGAACGGCGCCGACACCTTCAGCGGCACGGTCCGTTCGGCGCCCGCCTCCTCGGCGAGCCGGGCGGCCTCGGCGACCGCGGCGCGCTCGCCGGAGACGACGGTCTGGCCGCGTTCGTTGTAGTTGGCGACCTCCACCCGTCCCAGCGGGGCGCTGCGGGCGCAGATCGCCTCGATGTGCCGCGGTGCGAGGCCCATGACCGCCGTCATCGCGCCGGAGACCCGGCGCGAGACGGCGGCCATCAGTTCCCCTCGGCGGCGCACCAGGCGCAGCGCGTCCGCGGGGGAGAGGACGCCGGCCGCGACGAGTGCGGTGTACTCGCCGAGGCTGTGGCCCGCGACGACCGAGGGGAGGTGTCCGGCCTCCTCGCGCAGGACGGCGAGGACGGCCAGGCTGGTGGCGAGGATCGCCGGCTGGGCGATCTCGGTGGGCTCGAGTGCGGCGGCGTCCGCGGTGGTGCACAGCTCCGTCAGCGGGAGCCCGAGCACGTCGGTCGCCTCGGCCAGCACGCGGCCGGCCGTCCGGGGGTGGTCGTGTGTCAGGTGCCCGGCCATGCGGGCCCGCTGCGACCCCTGGCCGGGAAACATCGAGAGAGTGGTCTCGTTCACGTGGACCACGCTGACAGGGAGGCCTTGACGACTTCCTTGAAGCGTCCTGAACCACGGCCTTGACGAGCTTGCGGGTTTCTGTACGGGACGGTCCGCGCGGGTCACCGATGGTTCCGTACGCCGCCGTGAGCACCGCTCCGGTCACGGCGCCCGTGGACACACGTGCGCCCGGCGGGGGTGACCGGACGTCTTCGGTCACCCCCGCCGGGCGCACGGGCGGGCGGGGAATTCAGGCGCTCAGGCTCTCCGGCCCGACGTCGAGGGGCGCGGGGCGTATGCCGCCGCACAGCACGGGGCCCCGCCGGGCGACCGCGCGCGCGTAGATGCGGTGCAGGTCCTGGAGCCGGTAGAGGATGCGTCCGGCCGAGTCCTGCCCGGCGACCTGGAGGAAGTGGTGGTCCACGAGCTGGTCGAAGGCGTCCGCGTACGCGGCGTCGTCCGGGCCGAGGTCCGGTCCGGGCACCAGGGTCTGGCCGGCCCCGCCGTGGACGGTGCCGAGCCGGCGCAGCAGCCGGGAGGCGGCGGGGGTCAGCCGCCGGTAGGACAGTTCCAGGCTGGCCCGCAGGTCGAGGGTGCCGTAGGCGAGTTCGTCCAGGCGGTGGTCCTCGTCGGAGATACGTTCCAGCATCCGGCGCAGCGTCCAGTGGGGGTGGCTGATCAGCCGGTTGGCGACCGCGCGCAGGGTCAGCGGCAGCCCGCAGCAGTACCGGGCGAGGCCGACGGCGGCCTGCTGTTCGCGCTGGACGCGGGCGCGGCCGACGATGCGGGCGAGCATCTCCACCCCCTGGGCGGGCAGCAGTTCGCGCAGCAGCGTGAAGCGGGCGCCCGCCAGTCCGCTCAGCAGGGTCCGGCTCGTCACCATGACGGCGCAGCCGGGGCCGCCGGGCAGCAGCGGCTGGACCTGCTCCTCGTCGCGGGCGTCGTCGAGGACGACGAGCACCCGGCACCCGGTGAGCCGGTTGCGGTACACCTCGGCGCGTTCGTCCAGGCTCTCGGGTATCGCGGCGGCGTCCGTGCCGAGCGCCCGCAGCAGCCGGCCGAGCACGTCCCGGGGGTCGGCGGGCCGGGTGCCGCTGCCCCGCAGGTCGACGTAGAGCCGCCCGTCGGGGAAGGAACGGCGCAGCCGGTGCCCGGTGTTGATGGCCAGCGCGGACTTGCCCACCCCGGGTCCGCCGCTGATGGCGACGAGGGGAGCCATGCCGGTGGCGTCGGAGGTCAGCTCCGCGCACACCCACTCGGTCTCCTGGTCCCGTCCGCAGAAGTCGGCGTAGCCCATGGGCAGCAGGTCGGGCCCGCTGGTGACCGGGGCGGCCGGCACCGGGGCCGCTTCGCCGGGGCGCTGGGCCGGCACCCCGGGCAGGGCGTCCGCGGCGGACGGACCGGTGCCGGACAGCGCGCCGGAGCCCTCGTGCCGGACCTCGGGGCGGCCGGCGCCCACCGCGACGGGGCAGTACAGGGAGGTGAGCGGCTTGCCCTGGAGCATCAGGTGCTGCATGGACTGCAGGCCGGGGCCCGGGTCGGCGCCGAGTTCTGAGGCGAGGGTGCGGCGCATGTACTCGTACTGGTTGAGTGCCTCGGCCCGGCGGCCGCCGGAGTACAGGGCGTACAGCAGCCGTTCGTGCAGCGGTTCGGAGAGGGGGGCCTCCAGCAGTGCCTGGCGCAGCGGTCCGACGACGCTGTCGGTCCGGCCGAGGCCGAGTTCCGTGTCGGCCCACTCGGTCAGCGCCTCGTACTTCTGCGGCAGCAGCGACTCCCGGAAGCGCTCCGCCCAGTCGCTGTTGAGCCCGGCCAGCGCGTCCCCGCGCCACAGCGCGAGGGCCTGGCTGAGCCAGTCGCGGCGGCGCGGGTCGTCCGCCGGTGCGGTGCGCGCGCGTTCCAGGAGGCGGCGGAACCGGAACAGGTCGACCATGTCCGGGCCGATGTCGATCCGGTAGCCGGCCGGGTCGCGGTGGACCGAGACGGGGGTGCCGGTGTGTTCCGTCGCGTCGGCGAGGAGCCTGCGCAGGCGGGCGATGTAGGTGTAGATGACGCCGCGCGCGTCGCCGGGCGGTGAGTCGCCCCAGACCCGGTCGATCAGGAGCTGGATCGATGTGGCGCGCTCGGGTTCGACCAGCAGCGCGGCGAGGATGCCGCGCTGCCGGGCGGGCCCCAGGTCGACCCTTCGCTGCTCGACCCACAGTTCCACGGGTCCGATCAGGCGGAACTCGATCACGTTCTCTCCTTGGTTGGTGTGCTTGTGCCGCGTGGAGAGACACCCCTGTCGGGCGGCGGTCCGGGCCGTGTCGGCTCTCAGGAGGCGGCGAGGGCGACGCAGAGGGCGCCGAGGGCGAGGGTCTGGAGCAGGACCCTGGCGTTGATGACGCCGTCCCAGGTGTGCTGGAGGGAGCGGGCGTCGGGTGCGGTGCGGCCGGCCTGGGCGGCGGCCGTGAGCTTCTTGTTGACCGGTGCGCTCACCGTGCCGTAGACGACGAGCCAGACGATCAGGGCGAGGGACGCGACACCGGCGGCGACGGAGACGGTCGCGTCGCCGTCGATCCCGGCGGTGGCGGCGACCGCCAGGGCGGCGACCAGTCCGGTGACGCCCGGGACGGGCATCCGGCGGTCGCCGAAGCGGTGGACCTGGCCCATGGACTGGGTGAGCGCCGAGTCGTCGACGTGGGCGAGGGCGGGCCGCTGGACGATCGCGCAGAACACGTCCGTGCCGTAGACGACCGCGTTGGCGAGGATCGACAGCATCGTCAGCGCCTGGATGAGCGTTTCCATAAGAATTGTCCCTACCTGGTCGAATTCTTAGAGTTAGCAACGCTAGCATGGCTAGCCGGTGCGCGCCAACTCCCTTGCTTGCGACGCAAGTTGACCCTTCGCTGACCCGTCACCGCACGGCGGCCCGGACCGGCCGTCACCGACCGGACCGCCGGCGGAGAGGGGTCAGCGACGGTCACCGCCCACGGGTGCGGGCGCGGGTGGGGCGTACTCCCCCGCCGGTACCGCGGTGTCCTCGGTGCCGGCCCGGGCCACCACCTCGCCGCCGGGTGCCGCCGGGCTCTTCTCGGTGGCGAGCATGGCGATGGCGCCCACCGCCACGGCGCCGGCGCCGACCCACAGCGCGGGCACCAGCCCGTCGACGAAGGCCTGCGGCGTCCCGAGGTCGCCCCGCGCGGCGAAGACGGCGGTCAGCACGGCCACGCCGAGCGCCCCGCCGATCTCGCGCAGCGCGTTGTTGGCGCCGGAGGCGACGCCCTGTTCCCGCGGCCGGACCGAGCCCATCAGGACGTTGGCGACGGGGGCGTAGAACATCGCCATGCCGACGCCGTTGAGGATCATCGGACCGAGCTGCGCGGCGTAGCCGACGTCCGTGGACGCGACCTGGGCCCACCAGCCGAGGCCCACGCCCTGGAGCAGCAGGCCGACGACGACGATGGCGCGGCCGCCGATCCGGTCGGAGAGCATTCCGGCGATCGGGGCCACCACGATCGGGGCGCCGGTCCAGGGAAGCATCCGGACACCGGCCTCCAGCGGGCTGTAGCCCTGGAGCTGGAGGTACTGGCTGAGCAGGAAGATGGCGCCGAAGTTGCCGAGCGCCATCAGCAGGCTCGCCGCGTTCACGCCGCTGAAGGTGCGGTTGCGGAACAGGCGCATCGGGAGCATCGGCTCACGGGCGCGCAGTTCCCAGATCACGAAGGCGACGAGCAGCGCGCCGCCGCCGATCAGGCCGGCCAGGATGAGCGGGTCGGTCCAGCCGTCGGCGTTGCCTCGGATCATGGCGTAGACGATGCCGAACAGGGCGATGCTGGCCAGGACCGTGCCGGTGACGTCCAGCCGGGAGTTGGCGCCGTGGCTCTCGCGGAGCTTCCAGGCGGCGAGCGGGACGAGGGCGATCCCGATCGGCACGTTGAGCCAGAAGATCCAGCTCCAGTCGGCGTGTTCGACGATGGAGCCACCGATGAGCGGCCCCGCGGCGATCGCGAGGCCGTTGACCGCGCCCCACACACCGAGCACCACACCGCGGTACGTGGCGGGCACGGCCGTGATCAGCAGCGTCAGGGTCAGCGGCATGATGATCGCCGCGCCGACGCCCTGCACCGCGCGGGCCACGATCAGTTCGTCGATGCCGGGGGCCAGGGCCGCCGCCGCCGAGGACGCGGTGAACAGCGCCATCCCGACGAGGAACATCCGCTTGCGGCCGTAGCGGTCACCCAGCGACGCGCCGAGCATGAGCAGCACGGCGAAGGTCAGGGTGTACGCGCTCACGGTCCACTCGAGCGCCTCCATGCCACCGCCGAGGTCCTCCGCGATCGCGGGCAGGGCCATGATGACGACGAGATTGTCCAGCATCGCCATGAATCCGGCCAGGCCGGTCACGACGAGGACCCACGCCACCGATCCGTTCTTGCGGCCGGTGACGCTCTCCGCGGCAGGATCGACAGACATGACTTCACCTTCTTCCTTCGGGGGGTGTGCGCGCGGTCTCGGTGCGCGCGCCTTTCCGCGCGGTCGGGCCGCGCGGACTTCTCGCGGCTGCCGCCGGAGGGGCTGAGCGGCACCGGCGGCGACGCCGGCTGCCGTGCCCGGTCGGCGGCTGCTCGAAGAGCACCGCGCACTGATCAATGCGGAACACGCGAGGCGGCTGCCGCACGGGCCCTCGCGGGGGTGCGGGACCGCATGACGCGGTATTACGGAATTACGGGATCGCGTGAACGCGGGACTACGGGATCGCGTGAACGCGGTGATGCGGGACTGCGGGAAGCGCAGAGGGCGCGGGAATCACGAGTTGTGCGAATGGCCGGCGCGCCCGGGCAGGGCGGATCCCGGCCACGGCGCCGCCGCGGGCCCCGGGGCCCGCCGGTCGGAGCCGGTCCGTCCTTGCGGTGCGGTGCGGTGTGGTCTGGCGCAGTGAGGACTGGCGCAGTGCGGTGTGGTCCGGTGCCGTGCGGTCCCCGGTCCCCGGAAGGTCGTTCCGGGAACCGGTCGTGCGGCTGTCGGTTGTTCCGCGGACGCCCGGGTCGGGGTTCAGCCCCGGGGATCGTCCGGCTGCGGCTCGAAGTGCTGCTGTACGAACATCGCGAGCCGTTCCTCCTGGTGGCTGGCCCGCAGCCGACCGGCCCGCTCCAGCGTGACCAGGCCGTGCAGCGAGGCCCAGACGACCTCGGTGAAGGTCTCCGGATCACGCGGACCCGCGACGTCGAGGACCGACGACTTCAGTTCCTCGAAGCACCGGATCAGGTTCTCCGGCGAGTCCGGTCCGCCGAAGGTCAGATCGGTGTTCAGCATGAACATGGCCTCATAGAGGGTGCGGTTGACGGACGCGAACTCGGTGTAGCACCGCGCCGCGGCGGCGAACCTCTCCCGGGGAGTGTCGGCTCCGACCCGTGCCTTCTGCAGCGCGTCGGCCATCTCGCCGAACCCCTCGAGGGCCACGGCCCGGACGATGTCCTCCTTTCCCTTGAAGTGCTTGTAGAGCACCGGCTGGCTGTACTCGATGTGATCCGAGAGCCGCCTCGTGGTGACGGCGTTCCAGCCCACGGACTCCGCGAGTTCCCGAGCCGCCGAGATGATCAGCTTCCGCCGCTGCTCCTGCTCACGTTGTCGGCGTTCGTGTACGGACATGACATGACGATAGCAAAGACAGGACCGCTGTCAACGCTAGCGTTATCGATGACAGCTCTGCTAGCGTCGATAACACGCCTTCCCGGCAAGGACCTGTCACCTCTGGCAGAAGGAAGCCACGATGAAGCTTCGCAAGCTCGGCAGTCAGGGCCTCACCGTCTCCGAGCAGGGGCTCGGCTGCATGGGGATGTCCGTCGCCTACGGCCCCACGGACGACGCGGAGTCGATCCGCACCGTGCACCGCGCCATCGACCTCGGTGTGACGCTCCTGGACACCGCGGACATGTACGGCCCCTACACCAACGAACGCCTGCTGGGCCGCGCGGTGAAGGGCCGCCGCGACGGGCTGGTGATCGCCTCCAAGGCCGGCAACGAGATCGCCGACGACGGCACCTTCACCGGCCGGGTCAACGGCCGGCCCGACTACCTCCGCAAGAGCGTCGACGGCACGCTCCGGCGCCTGGGCGTCGACCACCTCGACCTGTACTACCTGCACCGCGTCGACCCGGCGACCCCGATCGAGGAGAGCGCCGGCGCACTCGGCGAGCTGGTCGCCGCCGGCAAGGTGCGCCACCTGGGACTGTCCGAGGCCTCCGCCGCCACCATCCGGCGCGCCCACGCCGTGCACCCCTTCACCGCCGTCCAGACCGAGTACTCGCTGTTCACCCGCGAGGTGGAGACCAACGGCGTGCTGGCGTCCTTACGCGAGCTGGGCATCGGCTTCGTCGCCTACAGCCCCCTCGGCCGCGGTTTCCTGTCCGGGCGCATCACCAGCGTGGACGATCTGCCCGAGGTCGACTTCCGCCGGATCGCCCCGCGCTTCCAGGGCGCGAACTTCGACCGGAACCTGGAAGTGGTGCGCGCCGTGGTGGAGCTGGCCGCCCGCAAGGAGGTCACGCCCTCCCAGCTCGCCCTCGCCTGGGTCCTCGCCCAGGGCGACGACGTGGTGGCCCTGCCGGGCACCAAGCGCCGCGCCTACCTGGAGGAGAACGTCGCGGCCTCCCGCCTGGAGCTGACCGCCGAGGACCTGAAGACCCTCGACGAGATCGCCCCGCCCGGCGTCGCGGCCGGCGACCGCTACCCGGCCGACGCCATGGCCTTCCTCGACGGCTGACCACCCCGGGCAACCGCCCCGGCACGCCGCACCACGCACGCCCGCGACCGCACGACAACGCGACCACCGCACCCCGCACCCCGCACCCCGCACCCCCGACTACCGCTACCGCACCGGCACCACCCGCCCCGGAAAGGAGCAGGCCATGCCCGTAGGAGGCGCCCGCCGCGTGCTGATCGCGGGTGGGGGCATCGGCGGCCTCGCCGCCGCACTCGCCCTCCAGCGCAGGGGCTTCGACCCCGTCGTCTACGAACGCGCCGAGGAACTGCGCGACGGCGGCGCCGGTCTGCACATCTGGACCAACGGCGTCCTCGCCCTCGACCACCTGGGCCTCGCCGACCAGGTCCTCGCCGTCGCCCCCGCCCAGCAGACCGCGCGCTTCACCACCTGGCGCGGCGAGACCCTGGGTGCCTGGCCGATCGGCGACTTCACCGCGCGCTACGGCCGGCCCACCATCGCCGTCGAACGGTCCGTGCTGCACGGCGTCCTGCGCGAGGCCCTGGCGCGGCGGGGCGCCGAGCCCGTGCACACCGGGGCGCACGTCGTCGGCTTCGACCAGCGTCCGGGCGGCGTCGTGGTCCGGTTCGCCGACGGCACCTCGGCCTCCGGGGACGTACTGATCGGCGCCGACGGCATCCACGGAGCCGTGCGCCGCGTCCTCCTCGGCGACACCCCGCCCCGCCACACCGGCTACATCGCGTGGCGCGGCCGGGCGCCCCTGGACCACCCCGACATCCCGCCGGGCACGTTCAACGCCGTGTTCGGACCCGGCACCCGCTTCACCTACTACGACGTCGCCCCGGGCCTCGTGCACTGGATGAGCGTCGCCAACGGCCCCGCCGGGGGGCGTGACGAGCCCGGCGTGCGCGACCTGCTGCTGCGGCGGCACCGCGACTGGGCGGGACCCGTCGCGGACCTCCTGGCCGGCACGCCGGAGGAGTGGATCATCCGCGGCGACGTGCAGTACCGCCGGCCGGACCGCCGCTGGAGCGAGGGCCTGGTCACGCTCCTCGGTGACGCCGCGCACCCGATCACCTTCAACATCGGCCAGGGGGCCTGCCAGGCCCTGGAGGACGCCCTGGTCCTCGCCGAACACCTGGAACGCGACCGCGGCGATCCGGCCTCCGCCCTGCTCAGGTACGAGCGGGAACGCCGGGCGCGCACGGCGCCCATGCAGCGCGTCGCCCACTGGATCGGCCGCATGGGCGCCGTGGAACACCCCCTGGCGATCCGGGCCCGCGAGGCCTTCATGCGCCGGAACTGGGACACCCGCGCCTTCGCCGCCGCCGAGAAGGAGCAGGTCGCCTACGGAACCAGGTGGACCCGCACCGCCCTGCCCGCCTGACCATCCCTCACGCCCTCTGGAAGGACACGACCATGACGCACCAGCAGCTCTCCCCCGCCCAGGACACCTACTTCTTCGCGGACTACGCCGACACGTGGTGGACCGACGACTCCAAGATGAACCCGCTGCGGTCGTTCAACCCCTACCGCTTCGAGTACTTCGACCAGTTCGTCGAGGGCTCCTGGGCCGACAAGAAGGTCCTGGACGTCGGCTGCGGCGGCGGCTACACCTGCGAGTTCCTGCACCAGCGCGGCGCGCGGGTGTCGGGCCTCGACCCCTCCCCGCGACTGGTCGAGGCGGCCGCCCGGCACGCGAAGGACACCGGCAAGGACATCGACTACACGGTCGGCAAGTCCGAGTCCCTGCCCTACCCCGACGCCTCCTTCGACGTCGTGACCTGCGTGGACGTACTGGAGCACGTGGAGAGCCCCGGTCTCGCGGTCAGCGAGATACACCGGGTCCTCAAGCCCGGCGGGGTCTTCCTGTACGACACCATCAACCGCACCGTCCGGTCCCGCGTGATGATGATCTGGCTGCCCGAGCGGATCCTCGGCATCGTCCCCAAGGGCGCCCACGACTGGAACGACTTCATCACGCCGACCGAGATGATCGCCTACCTCGGGGCTGCGGGCTTCACCCCGCTGGGCCGCCCGGCGGGCCTGGCCATCCGGGGCCAGAACAAGAACGGCAGCCTCAAGATCCACCCCACCCGGGACCTGTCGTCCCTCTACCTGGGCGCGGCCCGCGCCTGACACCGGCCCGGACACCCGAGGGCGGCCGCAGCGCCGGACTCCCGAGGACGGAAGCGGGGGTCCGGCTTCCGAGGACAACCGCAGGGCCGGCCGGCGTGCGCGGCTCGCCGTGCCGGCCCGCCCCCGGGCCGCACGCGGGCACTCCTCACGCCTCGGCGGCCCGCCCACCGGTGCGGACGGGCACCCCTCACGCCTCGGCCGCCGCCTCGGCCGCCGCCTCGGCCGCACCCGCACGCCCGCCCGCCCGGACCGCTCAGCCCGCCGCCGCCAGCACCAGCGGCAGGACCGCTCCCCCGCCCGCCCGCCGGATCATGCGGGCGGCGACCGCGAGGGTCCAGCCGGAGTCGGTGAAGTCGTCCACCAGCAGCACGGGGCCGGGCGAGCGCGCCAGCGCACCGGCCAGCTCCTCGGAGACGGTGAAGGCACCGGACAGCGCCCTGAGCCGCTGGGCGGAGTTGCTGCGGCGAGCCGCGTGCGCCCCGTCCGGTCCCGTGTACGTCAGGGTGCCCAGGAAGGGGAGGCGTCCGACGGCCGCGATCCCCTGGGCGAGCGAGCCGACCAGCTCCGGGCGGGCCAGGGACGGCACGGCGACGACACCCACCGGCCGGGCAGCGGCCCCCGCGTCGTTCGACGCCCAGCCGCCGGGCGAACGCGCCCAGTCGGCGAGGACCGCCACCGCGGCCTGCAGCACGTCGTCGGGGACCGGCCCGTCGGGTGCGTTCTCGGCCAGCAGCGGGCGCAGCCGGTTGCCCCAGCCGATGTCCGACAGCCGCCCCAGGGCACGCCCGGTGGAGCACTGCTCATCGGCCGGGATGCGTCCCTTGAGGTCGATGCCCAGCGCGGGCATGCCCGTCGGCCACATCCGGCGCGGCTCGACCTCCACGCCCGGGCGGTCGAGTTCCTTCGTCGCGCCCGTCAGCGCCTCGGCGGAGACGGACGCGTCCGTCCAGGCTCCCGCGCAGTTGTCGCAACGCCCGCAGGGGGCCGCGCCCTCGTCGTCCAGTTGCCGGCGCAGGAACTCCATCCGGCACCCGGTCGTACTCACGTAGTCGCGCATGGCGTGCTGCTCGGCCGCGCGCTGCCGGGCGACCCAGGCGTACCGCTCGGAGTCGTAGGACCACGGCTCGCCGGTGGAGATCCAGCCGCCCTTCACCCGCTTGACCGCCCCGTCCACGTCGAGCACCTTCAGCATGGTCTCCAGACGGGTGCGCCGCAGGTCCACCACCGCCTCCAGGGCCGGCACGGACAGCGGCCGGCCCGCGTCGGCGAGGGCCGAGAGGGTCTGGCGCACCTGTGCCTCGGGCGGGAAGGCGGTGTCGGCGAAGTAGCGCCAGACGGCCTCGTCCTCCTTGCCGGGCAGCAGCAGCACGTCGGCGTGGTCCACACCGCGCCCCGCGCGGCCGACCTGCTGGTAGTAGGCGATCGGTGAGGACGGCGAGCCGAGGTGGACCACGAAGCCCAGGTCCGGCTTGTCGAAGCCCATGCCGAGCGCCGAGGTCGCGACCAGCGCCTTGACCCGGTTCTGCAGCAGGTCGGTCTCGGCCTGCAACCGGTCCGCGTTCTCCGTGCGCCCCGTGTAGGAGGCCACCCGGAAGCCGCACTGCCGCAGGAAGGCGGTGGCTTCCTCGGCCGCGGCCACCGTGAGCGTGTAGATGATCCCCGAGCCCTCGAGCTCGTTCAGGTGCTCGGCGAGCCAGGCCAGGCGGTGTGCGGCGTCCGGCAGCCGCACCACCCCCAGCCGCAGGCTCTCGCGCTCGAGCGGGCCGCGCAGCACCAGGGCCTCGCTGCCGCCGGTGCCCAGCTGCTCGGCCACGTCCGCGGTGACCCGGGCGTTGGCCGTGGCGGTGGTGGCCAGCACCGGCACGCCCGGGGCGAGGTCGGCGAGCATCGCCCGCAAGCGCCGGTAGTCGGGGCGGAAGTCATGGCCCCAGTCGGAGATGCAGTGCGCCTCGTCGACCACCAGCAGACCGGTGGTGGCCGCCAGCTCGGGCAGCAACTGCTCGCGGAAGTCCACGGAATTGAGGCGCTCGGGGCTGACGAGGAGGATGTCCGTCTCGCCCCGCTCGACCTCCGCGTGGATCGCGTCCCACTCCTCGGGATTGGCGGAGTTGATCGTGCGCGCCCGGATGCCGGCCCGGGCCGCCGACTCGACCTGGTTGCGCATCAGCGCCAGCAGCGGCGAGACGATCACCGTCGGGCCGGAACCGCGCCGGCGCAGCAGAGCCGTGGCGACGAAGTACACCGCCGACTTGCCCCATCCGGTGCGCTGCACCACCAGCGCGCGCCGACGCTCCCGCACCAGGGCCGCCACCGCCTGCCACTGGTCCTCCCGCAGGCGCGCCGCGCCCGCCGGGGCGCCGACGAGCTCGGCGAGGATGGCATCGGCTTCGGTACGGAGCTCCAGGTCGTCCATGCCCCCATGCAACCCGATGACGGGCACCATCGGCCACTTGACCGTACGTGACACCCGCCTCGCCCCACCCGTAGGGACGGAAGGTTCGCTCCGCCCAACAGGTGGGGATATTAGCCGTGGAACGTCCGATAACGGTCCGCTGCCCCAATTGCTCGTTGCCGCATCCCAGTTCGACAGGAAGAATTGAAGTCCGCACCCGCACGGTCCGCCCGCCGGTCAGGTTGGGCTCCGTTGCGTGCGCGCTCCCCCGAATCCGACCCCGCCCGCAGTCTGGGCGTAGCCGAAGGGAGGACCGTGACCTTCGGATTCGCTCCGTCCTCGGCGGCATCGTTGTCGACGCCCGCCGCTTCCGCCCACCGTGTGCTCGAACCCGCGGAGTGGGCCGCCGCGGGAATCCCGCTGCTGCGCAGTCCGCGCGAGGTCGTCAGCGGACTGCACGCCCGGCACCGTCCCGGGCCGGCGACCGCGGTCGTCGCCGTGCTCGACCCGGACGAGCGGCTGCGGGCGAGCGCCTCGTTCACCCGGCACAGCGCGTCGGCGGACGGCTGGCTGCTGCGCAACGCGCTGCTGGCCCAGTTGCGCCGGGTCATCCCGCACGACCTGCGGCGCCGCACCCCGGTGCGCACCGCCGTGCTGCTCTACTGCCGTGACGGCGACGCGCGTTGGACGGAGGAGGACGGCGCGTGGATGTGGGGCCTGCGGGACGCCTGCACGCTGCACGGGCTGCGCTGCGGGGCGTACATCACGCTGACCCGGGACGGCTGGCAGGTGCTCGGCGAAGGGCGCGGCGGCCGTCACCCCAGTGCCGGTTCGGACCCGGAGCCGTTCGCCACGTACGGGGCACCGCCGCGGATCCCGCGTACGGGCGGCGCCGCGTCGGACGTGCTGCGCCGCGCGGCGGCACGCTGACGTCACGCCCCTGCCGCCCGGTTCCCCGGCCCCGCACGGTCGTGGGGCTCGGGTCACGGAGCGGCACAGGGCGTCCGCCGCGCGGCGCCGGGCCCGGCCCGCCACGGGACAGCGCGGGCACACACCGGCGCCCCCGCTGCCCCGGGCCTGCCGAGCACCCGGCAGGCCCGGACACCGCGACCGCGGCGCTCGCGTCACCCCCGGTGTCCGCCGGACGCCGGGATGTCGGCTCAGACGCCCGCGCCCAGCACCGAGTTGATCCACTGCGGGTCGCCGCAGACGATCAGCAGGGCGCCGGCCCGTGCGTGGGCCACCGACAGGGCCGAGGCGGCCGCGGGCTCCGGACCGCCGTTCACGGCGACCACGACGACGGGCCGCGCACCGGCGCGCTCCGCGAGCCGGGCGTCCGTGTAGAAGACGTCGTCACCGGCGTCGTGCTGGGCCCAGTAGGCGGCTTCACCGAAGGACAGTTCGTGGGTGGCCCACGGGTGCGGGTCGCCGGTGGTGATCACCAGCACGTCACCTGGGGCACGGCCCGATTCCAGCAGCAGGTCCACGGCCTCTTCGGCGGCGTCGAGCGCCCCCTGGGCCGAGGCCGGGATCAGCTGGAGCTGCGGGGTGGCCGCGGCGGGCGCGGCCGGCCCCGAGGGGCCGGGCTTGGCCGCGTCGCGCGGCGCACGCTGCACCGGCGGCGCGGGCCGCGGCGGGCCGGGACGACCGGGACGCGACGGAGCCGCGGGGCGGGGACCGGGTACGGGGCGGGGGGTCGGCGCGGTGCGGCCACTGGCCGGCGTGGCGCGGGGACCCTGGGCACTCTCGTGAATCTGAGGCTCCTCGGGAATGAGAGGCATGGGCTGATTTTTATCAAACACTGGTACGGCTCGCACCGTCGGGTGGCACATCAGTGCGAGCGATCCGTCAGAAGTCGAAGCCGAGTTGACCCTCGATTGCCGGAACACGCGCATCCGCCCAGCTGCGGACCTTCTTGAGGTGCCGCCACTGGGGCAGCGCATCAAGATACGCCCACGACAACCGGTGGTACGGGGTGGGTCCCCGGACCTCCAGTGCGGCCTTGTGCACGGGCGACGGATACCCGGCGTTGTCCGCGAAACCGAAGTCTGCATGGTCGATACCCAGTTCGGCCATCATTTTGTCGCGCCGGACCTTGGCGATCACCGAGGCCGCCGCGACGGCCACGCACGACTGATCGCCCTTGATCACCGTACGGACCTTCCAGGGGGTGCCGAGGTAGTCGTGCTTGCCGTCGAGGATCACCGCGTCCGGCCGGACCGGCAGCCCCTCCAGCGCACGCACCGCCGCCAGCCGCAGGGCCGCCGTCATCCCCAGGTCGTCGATCTCCTCGGGGGAGGCGTGCCCCAGGGCGTAGGACGTCACCCAGCCCCGCAGCACCTCGGCGAGCTCGGTGCGCCGTTTGACGGTGAGGAGCTTGGAGTCGGTCAGCCCCTGCGGGGGCCGGCGCAGTCCGGTGATCGCCGCGCAGACGGTGACAGGGCCGGCCCACGCGCCGCGCCCCACCTCGTCGACACCTGCAACGATCTTCGCCCCGGTCGTGGCGCGGAGGGAGCGCTCGACGGTGTGAGTAGGTGGTTCGTACGGCATGGCGCCCTTAGCGTACGCCGCCGGGAACGGCCCGCGACACCCCGGTTCCCCGAGTGGCACCGGCACCTCTCCCGCACCCGGATCAGGCGCCGTCGCGCCGCAGTAGCGGAACCATCAACTGGTCGATCATCTCCTCCACATCGACGTCCGGCCATTCACTTCCGCACACCTTCGAGCGGTACATCATCATCGCCGGGATGGCGTCGAAGACATATCCGTTCGCCGCGTCGGGGCGCACCTCACCCCGCTCGATTCCGCGCTCGATCACCTCGCGCAGCATCTTGATGGTCGGCTCCACGACCCCCTCGAAGATGACGGCGTGGAAGCTTTCCGCCTGCACGGCGTCGCATTCGTGAATCACCGAGCGCACGGCGGAACCCGACGGCGAGAACATCGCGTCACGCGCCCGCAGACACAGGTCCAGCAGGTCCTCGCGCACACCCCCCAGATCCGGCACCACGTCGAAGCGCGGCAGTCCGGCCCTCAGGGCGTCCGCGACCAGATCCTCCTTGGACGGCCAGCGCCGGTAGACGGCGGCCTTCCCGGTCTGGGCGGCCGAGGCGACGCCCTCCATCGTCAGGCCGTTCCAGCCGACCGTGCTGAGCTGCTCCAGGGCGGCATCGAGGATCGCACGTTCCAGCACGGCACCACGGCGACGGGGAGCGGCCGTCTGGGCGTGGGCGGCCGCCCAGCTCGAAGTAACCATCGGACTCTCTCCAACGAGCAGAGGAAGCGGGCATTCGGGGATGTGGCTCGCGCCGCGCGGCGACTGACGGGGACGCACCGAGCGACGACGCATTGAGTGAACGCTTGCGTTCACTGTCGGGGACTCATACCGTTGACGCAACAGTGAACGCGAGCGTTCACTGACGCACTCGTGGGGGACCCATAGTGACAACCTCTCCTCTGATCCAGGACAAAAGGCCAGGTGCGGCCCGCCGGGAGGGACATCCCGGCATCGCGCTCACCGTCATCGCGGCCTGCCAACTCATGGTGGTACTCGACGCGACGATTGTGAATATCGCGCTGCCGCACATCCAGAACGCTCTCGAGTTCAGCACGACCGAGCTGACGTGGGTGGTCAGCGCCTACACCCTGACCTTCGGCGGCCTGCTGCTGCTCGGCGGCCGGGCGGGCGACATCCTCGGCCGCCGCCGCGTCTTCATGAGCGGCATCCTGCTCTTCACCCTCGCCTCGCTGCTCGGCGGGTTCGCCCAGGAACCGTGGCAGTTGCTGGCCGCGCGTGTCCTGCAAGGGGTGGGCGGTGCGATCGCGTCGCCCACCTCGCTGGCGCTCATCACCACCACCTTCCCCGAGGGACCCGAGCGCAACCGGGCCTTCGGTGTCTTCGCGGCGGTCTCCGCGGGCGGCGGCGCCATCGGTCTGCTCGCGGGCGGCATGCTCACCGAGTGGCTCGACTGGCGGTGGGTGCTCTTCGTCAACGTACCGATCGGCCTGCTGATCGCCGTCCTCACACCGATGTACATCAACGAGTCCGAGCGGCACACCGGCAGGTTCGACATCGCCGGTGCGGTGACCTCGACGGCCGGCATGGCCTCGCTCGTCTACGGCTTCATCCGCGCGGCGGAGGAGGGCTGGCGCGACGGCCTGACCATCGGCTCGTTCGTCGCCGCCGTGGTGCTGCTGGTGGCCTTCGCGCTGATCGAGTCCCGCGCCAAGGAGCCGATCACCCCGCTGCGGATGTTCGCCGACCGCAACCGCTCGGGCACGTATGTGATCATGCTCAGCCTGGCCGCGGCGATGTTCGGCATGTTCTTCTACATCGTCCTCTTCGTGCAGAACGTGCTCGGCTACACCCCGATCGAGGCAGGTCTCGCCTTCCTGCCGGTGACCGTGGTGATCGCGCTCGGGGCGGGTCTGTCGCAGCGGTTCCTCCCCGTCTTCGGCCCCAAGCCGTTCATGCTCGTCGGGTCGGCCCTCGCCGCCACCGGCCTCGCCTGGCAGACACTGATCGACTCCGACAGCTCCTATGTCGGCGGCATCCTCGGCCCGATGCTGATCTTCGGCTTCGGCATGGGCCTGAACTTCGTGACGCTGACGCTCACCGCCGTCTCCGGGGTGGCCCAGCACGAGGCCGGCGCGGCGTCCGGACTGCTCAACGCGACCCAGCAGGTGGGCGGGTCGGTGGGCCTGGCCCTCCTGACGACCGTGTTCGGCACGGCCAGCAGGGACGAGGGCGAGAAGCAGCTGCCGGCCTTCCTCGCCGAGGGGACTCCGGAGCAGAAGGCGGAGTTCGCCCAGACGCACCAGCTGCCGGCCCCCTGGGGCCACGAGGTGCTCGCGCAGGGCATCTCGACGGCCTTCGTCCCGGCTGCCGCGATGGCCGTACTCGCCCTGGCCACCGCCTGGCTGGTCATCCGGGTCCGCAGGAGCGACCTGGAGGCGCTGTCCGGCTCGGCCGGACCCGGCGTCGGCTGACGGAAGCACACCGCGGGTCCGGCCCGGCGGCTCCCCGAACGACGTCGAGCGCGTCGGCAGGAGAGCGCCGGGCCGGCCCGCACTCCGCACCACCGCGACCCGCACCACCGCGACCCGGCAACCTCGCAGCACGAAGACCACGAAGGCCACGAAGAGCGCGAAGACCACGAAGAGCAGCAGTACGCGGTGCGTCAGCACCAAGAACTCGGTGATCACTCCGCTCCCCTCCCCACGACACTCCCGCACGCCGCCTCTCCACCTGTCAGGCCTCATGCCTCACACAGTGGCTGCTTCGACAACGAGCGGCCGGTCACGGAGAGTTCCCGGCATGCACGGAGAGTTTCGAGTGTCGCCCTCAGGTCGAGGCCGGCATCCAGTCCGGCAGCGGCTCGACCCGGCCGGCCCACTCGGCCGGCGGCGCGCCCGCCTTCCCGGCGGCGATCACCCCACCCACGATCGCGCACGTCGTGTCGACGTCCCCGCCCACCTGCGCCGTGGTCCAGAAGGCCCGCTCGTAGTCACCGAGGGCCCGGGCCGCCGACCAGAGCGCGAAGGGCACGGTGTCGTGCGCCGTGGTGCGCCGGCCGCAGCCGAGCACGGCCGCGACGGTGGCCGCGTCGCCGTAGTCGAGCATGTCCCGGGCCCGGCGCAGTCCGGCACCGACCGCGCTCCTCGCCGGGACCAGAGCGATGACGCCCCCGAGGAGCGCGTCCGCGCCGGGCGGCCCGCCGGGGTCGGCGGCGAGGGCGGCGGCCGCGGCGACCGCCATGGCCCCGACCACGGCCTCACGATGCTGATGGGTGGGATAGGCGGAGATCTCGGCCTGGTGCGTGGCCTGCTCGGGGTCGTCCGCGTACCAGGCGCCGAGCGGCGCGATCCGCATCGCGGCGCCGTTGCCCCACGACCCCTGCCCGTCGAAGAGCGCGGCGGCGAGCTCCCGCCAGTCGCCGCCCTCGCGGACCAGCCGCAGCAGCCGGTTGACCGCGGGCCCGTAGCCCCGGTCGAAGTCGTGGTGCGTGGCGAAGGACCGGGCGAGGGCGTCCTGGTCGATCCGGTGGTGCGCGGCCAGGACGGCGACGATGGAGCACGCCATCTCCGTGTCGTCGGTCCACTGCCAGGGCCCGTCGGGCAGGGCGCGGCGCTTGAGCAGCGGGTAGTTCACCGGCACGAGAAACTGCGAGCCGAGGGCGTCCCCCACCGACAGTCCGCGCAGGCTCGCCAGGGCGCGGTCCATGCGCCCGGCGGGAGAGGAATCAGCGGTCATCGCCCTGCCACTCTATCCGGTGACCCCCTGTCATCCGGTGATTCCGTACGGTTCCGGATCCCGCCACCGTCCGAAGGGGCGGTCGAGGGTGTACTTGCCGTCGTCCCCGAGAACGAGCATCCGCATCTCGGCGTTCCCCGGGTTCGACAGCGACTCGAACTCCGCCACCGTCCAGTGGAACCACCGCATGCAGAACAGCCGCATGGCCAGACCGTGGGTGACGATCAGGACGTTCGGCGGGTGGTCGGGCGCCTCGAAGCTGCGGAACAGGCTCTCCAGGAAGCCGCCGACCCGGTCGTAGACGTCGGCTCCGGACTCGCCCTGCGCGAAGCGGTAGAAGAAGTGCCCGTACGCGTCCCGGTAGGCCTTCTGCAGACGCACGTCCTCGCGGTCCTGCCAGTTGCCCCAGTCCTGCTCACGCAGCCGGGGCTCCTCGCGCACGCGTATCAGCGCCGGGTCGAGGCCGAAGGCGGTCAGTGTCTGGTGGGTGCGGCGGTAGGGGGAGACGTAGACGCTGACGCGCTCCTGGCCGAACAGTTCCCGCAGCCGCTCCCCCGTCTCCTCCGCCTGCAGTCTGCCCCGTTCGGTCAGGGCCAGGGAGTGGTCGGGTTCGCGTTCGTAGACGGAGTCGTCAACATTGCCCGTTGATTCACCGTGCCGGACAAGGACGATGCGCCGTGGTCGTGCCATGCCGAAACCCTAGATCGGGTGACGGCCCGGCGAGCACTCGTGCGGGCCCTGTACGGCGTAGGTCACACACCTCCCGCACCGTACGCCACAGAGGAGCACACACCCGCGGTGCGTGCGGGCGTCACACCGTCCAGGCCTGCTCCATGTCCACGATGTCCCCCGCGAGGGCCGCGACGTCGGCCTCCGTCTGGGCCCTGAGGGCGAGGCGCTCCACCCGCTCGGTGCGGTACTTGCCGTGCTCGGCGGCCGACTGCCACATCGACAGCACCAGGTACTCGTGGCCCGGCGCCTCGCCGAACAGTCCCCGGACCATGCCGGGCGAGCCGGCCATCGCCGGGTTCCACACCTTCTCCTGCATCAGCACGAAGTGCTCCGACCGCTCCTCGTGCACCCGGCACAGCGCCACCCTGAGCAGGTCGGCGTCCGTGAAGCGCGGTTCGAAGCCGGTCTTCACGTCGAAGCGGTGGTCGAAGAGTCTGACCTGGGCGTCCTTGAAGGTTCCCGACTGGGCCGAGGCGAGCCGGTCATGGGAGCGCGCCATGAAGGAGTCGTAGAAGGCACGGCTCTCCCAGAACGAGAAGATGTGGGCCACGTCCGAACGCCCCCGGCTCCAGCCTCCGCCCTGCCCGCGAAACCCCGGCTCCCCCAGAAGCCCCGCCCACTTCCGCTGCCCCCGCTCGAAACCACGGCGGTCCACCACGGTGCAGCGAATCCACTTGACCAGCACCGCGCCATCGTACGGCCAGGGAGCGTGGCGCCGGTCACCCTCGGGTGGACTGGTTCCGGGCGCCCACCGCCGCGCGCGTGGCAGGATGGACAAACTGCCGGGACCGACCGGCAGTTGGGGTGAGCCGGCAGGACGGTCACGGGGAAGGGGAAGACTGGTGAACGGCCTCAACAAGGGCATCCGCAAGGTCGAGATCTCGCTGAGGTGGGACCCGAGTGCGTCGGGGCAGCCCTCCACCGACCTGGATCTCGTCGCCGCCCCCTATCCGGCGGGCGACCCGCACGGCGATCCCGCCTACGTCGTGCACTTCGACAGTCGCTCCCCCGACGGCACGATCACGCTGAACCGGGACAGCAAGGACGGCCAGGGCTTCGGTTACGACGAGGTCATGACGCTGGAGCTGGACCGGCTCGACCAGCGCTACGCGCGCGTCGTCGTCGGCGTCGTCATCCAGCAGCACCAGGCGCGACGGACGTTCTCCGGGGTGGGCAATCCCGGACTGCGCATCCGCGAGGGGTACACCGTCCTGGCCGAGGACGACTTCGGCGGTGTCCTCGGGGCCACGGCGGCGACGGTCGCGGAGTTCGTCCGCGACGGTTCCGGGGCGTGGGAGTTCCGCCCGGGTGTCCTGGGTTTCGAGGGCGACCCGGCGTCCTTCACCCGCGCGATGGGGGCGGTACGCCGATCGTGACGGGGCGGCCTCGGGCCGCCAGGACCGCCTGTCCGGGCGGGCCGCCGCCGTAGACGCGCACACGCCGTGGGGCGGGCAGACCTCGATGAGATCTGCCCGCCCCTCGGCTCATTCGGTGGCCCGTGGGCCGCCCTGGATCAGCTGCAGCCGCTCGTCGAGCCGCAGCCCTCGCAGATGTAGCAGGAGCCGGCGCGCTGCATCTTCGTGCCGCAGGAGAAGCACAGCGGGGCGTCCGCCTGGATGCCGAGCTGCATCTCGACCAGCTCGGCGCTGGTGTGCGCCTGCTTCGGGGCGGGCTTGGCCGCCTCCTCGGCCTCGGCCTTCGGCGCGGACACCGCCTTCAGCTCCTGGGCGCGCGGCGCCGACTGGGCCAGGCCCTCGACGTCGACCTCGTCGTCGGCCGGCTCGTACGAACCGGTCTCCAGGTGGCGCTGACGCTCCTCGGCGGAGTGGATGCCGAGCGCGGAGCGCGTCTCGAAGGGCAGGAAGTCCAGCGCCAGGCGGCGGAAGATGTAGTCGACGATCGACTGCGCCATCCGCACGTCCGGGTCGTCCGTCATGCCGGCCGGCTCGAAGCGCATGTTGGTGAACTTCGAGACGTACGTCTCCAGCGGCACGCCGTACTGCAGACCCACCGAGACGGCGATGGAGAAGGCGTCCATCATGCCCGCGAGGGTCGAGCCCTGCTTCGACATCTTCAGGAAGACCTCGCCGAGACCGTCGTCCGGGTAGGAGTTGGCGGTCATGTAGCCCTCGGCGCCGCCGACCGTGAAGGAGGTGGTGATGCCGGGACGACCCTTCGGGAGACGCTTGCGGACCGGGCGGTACTCGACCACCTTCTCGACCGCGGTACGGATCGTCTCCTCGGCCTTCTCGGTGATCTCGACCTTCTCCTTCTCCTTGGTCTTGGCGGAGAGGGGCTGGCCGACCTTGCAGTTGTCGCGGTAGATGGCGAGCGCCTTGACGCCCAGCTTCCATGCCTCGAAGTAGATCTCCTCGACCTCCTCGACGGTCGCCGTCTCCGGCATGTTGACCGTCTTGGAGATGGCGCCGGAGATCCAGGGCTGGATCGCGGCCATCATGCGGACGTGGCCCATCGGGGAGATGGCGCGCTCGCCCATGGCGCAGTCGAAGACCTCGTAGTGCTCCTGCTTGAGACCGGGGGCGTCGATCACATTGCCGTTGTCGGCGATGTGGGCGACGATCGCCTCGATCTGCTCCTCCTGGTAGCCCAGGCGGCGCAGGGCCTGCGGGACGGTGCCGTTGACGATCTGCATCGAGCCGCCGCCGACGAGCTTCTTGAACTTCACCAGCGCCAGGTCGGGCTCGACACCGGTGGTGTCGCAGGACATCGCCAGACCGATGGTGCCGGTCGGGGCGAGCACGGACGCCTGGGAGTTGCGGAAGCCGTTCTTCTCGCCGAGGCGCAGCACGTCCTGCCAGGCCTCCGTGGCGGCGGCCCACACCGGGGTGTCCAGGTCGTCCATGCGCACGGCGGTGCCGTTGGCGTCGGCGTGCTGCTTCATGACGCGCTTGTGGGCGTCGGCGTTGCGCGCGTAGCCGTCGTAGGGGCCGACCACCGCGGCGAGTTCGGCGGAGCGCCGGTACGCCGTGCCCGTCATCAGGGAGGTGATCGCGCCGGCCAGGGCGCGGCCGCCGTCGGAGTCGTAGGCGTGGCCGGTCGCCATCAGCAGGGCGCCGAGGTTGGCGTAGCCGATGCCGAGCTGGCGGAACGCGCGGGTGTTCTCGCCGATCTTCTCGGTCGGGAAGTCGGCGAAGCAGATCGAGATGTCCATCGCGGTGATGACCAGCTCGACGACCTTCTGGAAGCGCTCGGCCTCGAAGGACTGGTTGCCCTTGCTGTCGTCCTTGAGGAACTTCATCAGGTTCAGCGAGGCGAGGTTGCAGGACGTGTTGTCCAGGTGCATGTACTCGCTGCACGGGTTCGACGCGGTGATCCGGCCGGACTCGGGGCAGGTGTGCCAGTTGTTGATGACACCGTCGTACTGGATGCCCGGGTCGGCGCAGGCCCACGCGGCCTCGGCGATCTTGCGGAAGAGCGCCTTGGCGTCGACCTCCTCGATGACCTCGCCGGTCATCCGGCCGCGCAGCCCGAACTTGCCGCCCTGCTCGACCGCCTGCATGAACTCGTCGTTGACGCGGACCGAGTTGTTGGCGTTCTGGTACTGGACGGACGTGATGTCGTCGCCGCCCAGGTCCATGTCGAAGCCCGCGTCACGCAGGACGCGGATCTTCTCCTCTTCCTTGACCTTGGTCTCGATGAAGTCCTCGATGTCCGGGTGGTCCACGTCGAGGACGACCATCTTGGCGGCGCGCCGGGTGGCACCACCGGACTTGATCGTTCCGGCGGAGGCGTCGGCTCCGCGCATGAAGGAGACCGGGCCGGAGGCGTTGCCGCCGGAGGACAGCAGCTCCTTGGAGGAGCGGATGCGGGACAGGTTCAGGCCGGCGCCGGAACCGCCCTTGAAGATCATGCCCTCTTCCTTGTACCAGTCGAGGATCGACTCCATGGAGTCGTCGACGGACAGGATGAAGCAGGCGGAGACCTGCTGGGGCTGGGGCGTGCCCACGTTGAACCACACGGGGCTGTTGAAGCTGAAGATCTGGTGCAGGAGGGCGTACGCCAGCTCGTGCTCGAAGATCTCGGCGTCGGCGGGCGAGGCGAAGTACTTGTGGTCCTCACCGGCCTTCCGGTACGTCTTCACGATGCGGTCGATCAGCTGCTTGAGGCCGGTCTCGCGCTGCGGGGTGCCCACGGCGCCCCGGAAGTACTTGCTGGTGACGATGTTGACCGCGTTCACCGACCAGAAGTCGGGGAACTCGACGCCGCGCTGCTCGAAGTTGACCGAGCCGTCGCGCCAGTTGGTCATGACGACGTCACGGCGCGCCCAGGCCACCTCGTCGTACGGGTGGACTCCGGGAGTGGTGTGGATGCGCTCCACACGCAGTCCCTTGCCGGTCTTGTTGCTCTTGGCTCGGGGACTCCGTGCCGGACCGCTCGCCGTCTCTGTCATGCCGCCTCCCTCTACGGGCGAAAACGCCCTGAAGTGCCCCGATGTTCCCGGGACACGGTGTTCTGTCTGGTGCTGCGAGCGCACAGGCATCCGCCCGCAGCAGGTCTTCTCATCGCCGCCGCCCGGCCGGTCCGCGCCTGCGCACGGGCCCGGCCCGCCGGGTCAGCCGGCGGCGGGAGCGGGGGCGGGGACCTGGGCAGTCCCCGCGGGCCCGCTGTCGTCTTCCTGGCTCCCCGGGACGGCTCCGTCGCCGTCCCCGTCGTCCGCGGCCGTCCGCTCCGCCCGGCGGAGTTCCGCGATCGCGGCCTCGAAGTCCTCGAGCGAGTCGAACGCCCGGTAGACGGACGCGAACCGCAGGTAGGCGACGAGGTCGAGCTCCTGCAACGGGCCGAGTATGGCCAGCCCCACGTCATGGGTGGTCAGCTCGGCGCTTCCGGTGGCCCGCACCGCCTCCTCGACACGCTGGCCGAGCTGGGCGAGGGCGTCCTCGGTGACGGGCCGCCCCTGGCACGCCTTGCGCACCCCGTTGATGACCTTGGTGCGGCTGAACGGCTCGGTGACCCCGGACCGCTTGACCACCATGAGCGAACACGTCTCCACGGTCGTGAAACGACGGGAGCAGTCCGGACACTGGCGGCGCCTGCGGATCGACGTGCCGTCGTCGGTCGTACGGCTGTCGACGACGCGGCTGTCGGGGTGCCTGCAGAAGGGGCAGTGCATGAACTCCCAACCCTCCTCACAGCAGACTCAATGGCCTCGCCAGGCCTCTTGGGCCTCACGAAGCAGCACCAGCATAGGCGATCTCGGAGGGCGCTGAGACCCGGGGGACCACAACTTCTGGGCTGCCGCCGCAATCCAACCACTAGATGTGGGGATTGGCTCATACATCCACGCCGGGCACGCGTGTCGCGCCCTCGGGGCCGGCCACGGCGCCGCGGCCCGCCCCCGCAGTACCCCCGCACGGCCGACGCACTCCCGCGAGAACTCCGTGAGGACTCCGCGCAGACGGTGGAGAAGCGGTGCACGGGACGAGGAGGCGGGGTGCGACTCCCGAAGAGAGCGGGCCCCCCTCCCCGCACCACGGAGTGTCCGATGGCAGACTGGGGCCGGCCGGGGAGGTCATCACCCCGGCGGTGAAGAGTACAACAATCAGCCCGTTTGCCCGGCGGGAAGCGTGGCGGTCAATACACCTCGACAAGAGATCGCGGAAGGCAATTCGCGATTTTTCACTCGAACGTGTGTTTGGCGCAACCTTTCGAAAGCAACTACCGTTGTGCTGCAGGGAGACCATCGAGAGGGGCCGACGTGACCACCACCGCAGACAGTGCCGCCATCACTGCCCAGGACCGCTCCCAGGGCCGACTCGAGCCGGTGCATGCGATGAACGAAGCCACGAATCCCGAGGCGCACAAGCGCTCCCTGCCGGGGCGACCTCCCGGCATCCGGGCGGACAGTTCCGGACTCACCGACCGGCAGCGCCGGGTGATCGAGGTCATCCGGGACTCGGTGCAGCGGCGCGGCTACCCGCCGTCGATGCGTGAGATCGGCCAGGCGGTCGGGCTCTCCAGCACCTCCTCCGTGGCACACCAGCTCATGGCACTGGAGCGCAAGGGCTTCCTGCGCCGCGACCCCCACCGCCCGCGGGCGTACGAGGTGCGCGGCTCCGACCAGGCTGCCTCCGTCCAGCCGACGGACACCGCGGGCAAGCCCGCCGCGTCGTACGTGCCGCTGGTCGGCCGTATCGCCGCCGGTGGCCCGATCCTCGCCGAGGAGTCCGTTGAGGACGTCTTCCCCCTGCCCCGGCAGCTCGTCGGCGACGGCGAGCTGTTCGTGCTGAAGGTCGTGGGCGACTCCATGATCGAGGCCGCGATCTGTGACGGCGACTGGGTCACGGTCCGCCGCCAGCCGGTCGCCGAGAACGGTGACATCGTGGCGGCGATGCTCGACGGCGAAGCGACCGTCAAGCGCTTCAAGCGCGAGGACGGCCACGTCTGGCTGCTCCCGCACAACGCGGCCTACGAGCCGATCCCCGGCGACGACGCGACCATCCTGGGCAAGGTGGTGGCCGTTCTGCGCCGCGTCTGAGTTCGGCGCGGGGCCGGCCTCGACCGCCGCCCCGCCCCTGGACCGGACCCCGGGACCCCTGCGCCGGTTCCGGGGTCCTGTGCTGCCCGGACCCCGGGTCACGTACTCCTGGTTACGTCCTCCGCGGTCACGTGCTCCGGGGTCACGTACTCCCTGGTTACGTCCTCCGCGGTCACGTCCTGCGTCGCGTGACGGCAACCGTTGTCGCGGGAGCGTGTCGTGCCGGCACGACACGCCCTCCCGCCCCGCCGCGCCGCCGCCCTGGACACCCCGGGGCAGGACCTAGGCCTGCGCCTCCGCCTCCGTGCGTTTCGCCGCCGCGTCGATCGCGGCCAGTGACTTCCTGACCTGGTTGGGGTCCGTGGTGTACCAGAAGTCGGGCAGCGAGGCCTTCAGATAGCTCCCGTAGCGAGCGGTCGCCAGCCGCTGGTCCAGGACGGCCACCACACCCCGGTCACCCGACGCGCGTACGAGACGTCCGGCGCCCTGCGCCATGAGCAGCGCCGCGTGGGTCGCCGCGACCGCCATGAAGCCGTTGCCGCCCGCTTCCTCCACCGCCTTCTGGCGGGCGCTCATCAGGGGGTCGTCCGGACGCGGGAAGGGGATCTTGTCCATGACCACCAGCTGACAGCTCGGGCCCGGGACGTCGACGCCCTGCCAGAGCGACAGCGTGCCGAAGAGGCAGGTCTCCGGGTCGGCCGCGAAGTTCTTGATCAGCTCGCCAAGGGTCTCCTCGCCCTGGAGGAGGATCGGGAACTCCGGGATCCGGGAGCGCAGCTCCTCGGCGGCGAGCTGCGCGGCCCGCATCGACGAGAACAGCCCCAGGGTGCGACCGCCCGCCGCTTGGATCAGCTCGGTCAGCTCGTCCAGCATGTCCGCGCGATCACCGTCACGGGCCGGCCGCGCCAGGTGCTTCGCGACGTACAGGATGCCCTGCCTGGGGTAGTCGAACGGCGAGCCGACGTCCACGCCCTTCCACTCCGGGAGATCGTCGCCCTTCACGCCCTCGGCGCCGAGGCCCAGCGACGCCCCCACACCGTTGAAGTCGCCGCCCAGCTTCAGCGTCGCGGACGTCAGGACGACGGAACGGTCGGTGAAGAGCTTCTCCCGCAGCAGACCGGAGACGGACATGGGGGCGACCCGCACGGACGCGCCGAAACGGTCGTGCCGCTCGTACCAGACCACGTCCCATTCGGAACCGTTCGTGATCCGCTCCGCCACGTCGTGCACGCTCTCCACGGAGGCCAGCGCCTGTTTGCGGACCGCGTCCTCGTCCTGGACGGACTTGTCCCGCGTGTTCCCGAGCGCGGAGATGACGGTCCGGCAGGCGTCGCGCAGGGCCATGAGCGCGTAGCCGAGGTCCTCCGGGATCTCCTCCAGCCGGCCGGGCAGTGCCAGCTCCATGAGCCGCTCGAACCCCTCCGCGGCGGTTTGGAGCTGGTCGGCGGCCTTCTCGTTGACCAGCTTCGCGGCGCGCCGCACCGCGCGGTTGACCTGGCCGGGGGTGAGTTCCCCGGTGGCGACTCCGGTGACCCGGGAGACCAGTTCGTGGGCCTCGTCGACGATCAGCACCTCGTGCTGCGGGAGCACCGGCGCGCCCTCGATGGCGTCGATGGCCAGCAGCGCGTGGTTGGTGACGACCACCTCGGCCAGCTTGGCGCGCTCGCGGGCCATCTCGGCGAAGCACTCGGCGCCGTAGGCACACTTCGTGGCGCCCAGACACTCGCGTGAGGACACCGACACCTGGGACCAGGCCCGGTCGGACACGCCCGGTGTGAGGTCGTCCCGGTCGCCGCTCTCCGTCTCGTCGGACCAGTCGCGCAGGCGCAGCAGGTCCTGGCCCAGCTTGCTGGTGGGGGCGGCCGCCTCGAACTGGTCGAAGAGCCCCTCCTCCTCGTCCTGCGGCACTCCCTCGTGCAGACGGTGCAGGCACAGGTAGTTGGACCGGCCCTTGAGCATCGCGAACTCCGGCCGGCGGCGCAGCAGCGGATGCAGCGCCTCCACCGTGCGCGGGAGGTCGCGTTCCACCAGCTGGCGTTGCAGGGCCAGGGTGGCTGTGGCCACGACGACCCGCTCCCCGTGCGCCAGGGCGGGCACCAGATAGCCGAGCGACTTTCCGGTGCCGGTGCCGGCCTGGACGAGCAGATGGGCGCCGCCGTTGATCGCCTCGGCGACGGCTTCGGCCATGGTGACCTGGCCGGGACGCTCCGTGCCGCCGACGGCGGTGACGGCGGCGTGCAGGAGTTCGGGGAGTGAGGGCTTCGTCATAGCGCGACCACCCTACGACCCGGCACTGACATTCGTGCGCTCACGGCGGACGCGGGGGGTGCGATCAAGACGGGGCTCCAGTATCGGGACGGGGCGGGGGCGGGGGCGGGGAAGGTGCCGCTGTGCGCCAGGGGTGGGGTGACGGCGACGCAGCGCTACATCAGATGGCGCAGGGAGCGGTCCCGGATCACGAGGGCCGCCCGCTTGGCGGGCAGGTCGACCTCGGCCGAGAAGCGGAACCCTGCGCTCAGGAAGGCGGCGACGGAGGGCACGTTGCGCAGATCGGGTTCCGCGAGGACGCGTGCCGAGGCCGGCCTCCGGTCGAGGACCAGGTCGGCGACGGCCCTGAGCAGGATGCTGCCCAGTCCCCGTCCCCGGGCGCCGGCGGTACCGAGGAGGAGGTGGACTCCCGAGTCGTGGGGCCGGGCCGGGTAGTGGTGTGCCAGCGGGTCGAGGTCCGCGCGGTAGATCTCCCAGTAGCTCATCGGCGTACCGTCCAGCACGCCCATGCAGGGAACGCTGTGTCCCTCGCCGTCCAGCTGGGCCCGCAGGTGCTCCGCCGTCACGGCCGGCGGTCCGGACAGGTCCCAGTAGGCGGCGACGGCGGGGTCGTTCATCCACGTCGTCAGGAGCGGCAGGTCACGCTCGATCGTGACGGGGACCAGTCGGAACAGGCCCGCGGGGGTGGGCGTCGGACCCCAGTCGTCGATGGCGTCGAAGATTTCACCGCCGGCCTCGCCGCAGGTGCCCCCGGGGCCCGTGGCGGTCCCGCCCGGGGAGTCGTCGCATGTCATGGGTGGAGGGGGTTGGCGATGGAGACGTAGACGGACTGGGTGTCGACCGGACCGACGAGTTCGTCGAGGCCGTGCAGCCGGGTCAGGAGGTTGGCCTTGCAGCGCAGCACGGGTGAGTCGAGCAGGAGGGCGGGCAGCGTGCTGCGCGTGCCTGCCGCCGCGGAGGCCAGGAACCGGCGGAAGGCCGCGAGCAGCAGCCGTTCGTCGGCGAGGCGCTGGGAGCCGAAGGCACCGACGAGGCCGAGGACGTTGTTGATGCCCACGTAGTAGGCGAAGCGTTCGTCGGCGACCTCGTCGGGGACGAAGGTGTCGCTGTGCTCGCCGATGCCGGGCAGCCGGGCGTCGAGTTCCGCGCGGCGCGACTCGCGGAAGTAGTAGCCCTGGTTGTCCCGGTAGCGGCCCCCGCCGGGCCAGCCGTCGGCGTCCAGCAGGACCAGGGTGTTCTGCTGGTGCGCCTCCAGGGCGATACCGGCCGCTCCGTCGAGCCGGAGCACGGGCCGCACCACATGGTGGAGGTACCGCAGGAACCACTCGGCGGCGACCGTCCCGGCGGATCGCCCCGTCCGGGCGGCGAGGCGGGTGACGAGTTCGGCGAGCCGGGACCGCGTCCGTGCCCCGGGGCGGGGAGAGACGAGTCCGGCGAGGCAGGCGACGTCGTCCTGCGGCCGGAACGGGTTGTGCCGGATCACCACGTCGAGCCCGTGCACCGGGTCGCCGTCCGGCTCGTTCACGGCGAGCCAGGCCGGGTCCCGGACGATGTCGAAGCCGGGGTGCTCGGCCCGCCACTGCCGGGACAGTCCGGTGCGCAGCAGCCGGTGGACCTCGACGCCCCGGTGGAGTTCCTTGCGGAGGTTCTCCCGCCGGGAGTTGGTGATGCGCAGACCGAGGGACAGCTTGAGCATGGCGGGCGCACCGGTGCGGTGAACGGTGCGTACGGAGGAGGTGGGGTGCCAGGGGGCGCCGTGGGCGCCGAGGTCGCGGAGCAGTCCGGCGTCGAGCAGGCCGGCCGTCTCGGGGCGGTGGCGGATCTGGCGCTGTTGCCAGGGGTGGACGGGGAGGGCGGCGTAGCCGTCCGGCAGGGGCAGTCCGCTTCCGGCGAGGCGTGCGGTGAGCCGGGCCGCGGTGACCGGACGACCGCTTTCCGTCCAGGCGGAGTCGGTGGCGAGCAGCGAGGGGGCGACGGCCATCCAGTGCAGGGGGAAGGAGCCGCGCAGCTCGGGTGAGTAGTGCCGCGCCTCGGCGTCGGCGAGGCCCTCGCGGCTCTTGGGGTCCGGGTGCAGCGGATGCCCCAGGACGAGGGCCTGTTCCGCGGTGAGGAAGAGGTCGGGGTGGCCGGCCGGGTCCGCCCGCCGGGCGGCGACGAAGGATTCCACGCGCCGGACGGAGTCGGCGACGCGCGAGACGAGGTCGGTGCAGTCGCCGGGCTCCGCGGCGCGGGGAGCCGGCTCGGCGGGAGTGGGCGGCGAGCCGGCCGTCCGCCCGGGCCGGGTGCCGGGGTGAGCCGGTGTCGGGACACCGGCGTTCTCCCTGCTCAGGAGGGCGGCGAGCAGGACGGCGTCGACCGGTGGGGCGGGGGGCGGCGCGTCGGCCAGGTGCGGGAGGCCGAAGCGGTGCCAGCCCGTCGGAGACCAGTACAGGACGGGGACGAGCAGGGCCGTGCCGCTGGACGGCAGGAGGAGGCGCAGGACGTCACCGTCCGGAGCGGGCACGCCGGTCTCGCGCACCCAGCAGCGCAGCAGGTTCTCCAGGGCCGCCGCCTGGGCCACCCGGCGGGGGTCCGGATGCTCCAGGGGGCACGTGTCCCGGAACCGCGCGGTGTCGTGCGGCTCCGTCTTCTGGTGGGGGACCGGGGAGTGCGTGCGGTCGGCCGGGGCGGGGGTCGTGTGCAAGGCGGGTCCTCGTCGAGTGGTTCGGGGACGTCCGGTGGGAGTCCGGGCGGGGCGTCGGTCCCGCCCGGCCCGCGCCGGGCCGGGGGCGGACCGGCGCCCGCGACGGCGGTGGGAGGGACCGCGGCCGCTCGTCGTCCGCCGGTGCGGGCGCGGAGCCCTCACCGCTACCAACCCCGGACCGCTCACCGGGTTACGGGCTGCCTCGGGTCGCCCGGTCGCCTGCGCCGGCGGCTCCGGGGCCCGTCGGCCTCAAACCGGCAGATCTCCGGACGAGTGGCCAGGTCAGGCGGCTTGTAGCCGAACCGTTGCCGTTCCGGCGGACGTCCCCCACGGCGAGCGCATAGTGTGTGGTGCCGTTCCCGCAGGCCGTGGGAGCGACCGCGCACCCCTCGCCGGGTCCGGGTCGGAGCACGGCCGAAGCGCCAAGTCCGTTCGTTCCAGGGGGAGTCAGATCATGCGATCCATACGGCCGTCGTCCAGCCCGCGTCGAGGGGGGAGGGCGCGCCGCTCAACCTCCCCCGTTCTCGCGGCTGTTGCGCTCGCCTCGGCGCTCGCCCTCACCGCCACCGCCTGCGATTCGGGGGACGCCGACGCGAGCGCCGACACCTCCGCGACCGCCGGCGCCGACGACGGCAAGCTCAAGATCCCGGACGACATCAGGGACCGGCTCAAGGAGCACGGGATCGACATCGACCAGTGGAAGAACGGCGCCTGGAAGAACTGGGACAAGGACGACTGGCTGCGCGAGGCGCAGGACTACGTCAACCCGATCATCGAGGACCTGTGGGACCCGGACCGCATGCGGGACGCCGAGGAGCCGGACCAGGGGGTCGACGAGAGCGACATCTCCCGTGACCAGGGCGTGACCGACCCCACGCCTGACCCGGTGCGGGCGGAGGCCGTCGCGGCGTCGTACCACGCCAACGCCCCCACCTCGGGCAAGGTGTTCTTCGACTCCCCCGAGGGCACGATGGTGTGCTCGGCGACGGTGGTGCAGGACCCGGCCAACCCGGGCAAGTCCAACATGGTGTGGACGGCGGGCCACTGCGTGCACGCGGGCAAGAAGGGCGGCTGGTACCGCAACATCGCGTTCGTGCCGTCGTACAACGACTCGGGCAAGTCGGCGCAGGAGCTGGAGACCGCCACCAAGGAGGAGATCGCTCCGTACGGCGTCTGGTGGGGTGACTGGGCCCAGACCTCGGACCAGTGGATCGAGCAGGGCGGCTCCACGGGCGGTGACGGCGCCTCGTACGACTTCGCCGTCATCCATGTGACGCCGGAGAAGGGCGGAAACGGCAAGTCGCTGGAGGAGACGGTCGGTTCGGCGCTCCCGGTGGACTTCGACGCCCCGGCGGTGCCCGAGGTGAAGGAGATGACGGCGATCGGTTACCCGGCCGCTCCGCCGTACGACGGTCAGACGCTGTTCCGCTGCCAGGACCGGCCGGGCCGGCTGTCGCTCACCGCCTCCGACCCGACCATGTACCGCATCGGGTGCAGCATGACCGCGGGTTCGTCCGGCGGCGGCTGGATCGCGGCCGGCGCGGACGGGAAGCCGGCGCTGGTGTCCAACACCTCCATCGGCCCGGTGACGTCGGGCTGGCTGGCCGGCCCGCGCCTGGGTGACGAGGCCAAGGGCGTGTACGACGCGGTCAGCGGGAAGTTCGCCGGACAGTGACCGCCACGCCCGGTCCCGGTGCCGCCGCGCACCCGGGGCCGGGCGGGGGCGGCGGCACCAGCTGCCGCCCCGGCTCGGGATCGACGCGCGGCAGGACATTCATTCACCACAACGGGGGTCATCGCACCATGCGTTCCATTCGTACGTCCGCTCCGCCCAGGCGTGGACGCCGCACCGTCCTCACCGCCACCGGGCTCGTCGCCGCGCTGGCGCTCACCGCGACCGCGTGCGGCGGTTCCGGTAAGGACGAGGCGAGCGACAAGCCCGACGCCACCACCTCGCAGGCCGCCGGCGGCGACGGCGGCAAGGTCACGATCCCGTCCGACCTGGCGGACAGGCTCAAGGAGCACGGGATCGACGTCGACCGGTGGAAGGACGGCGGCTGGGAGGACTGGGACAAGGACAAGTGGCTCAGGGAGGCCAAGGACTTCGTCAACCCGGTGATCGAGGGCCTGTGGAAGCCGGAGCGGATGCGCTCCGCCGAGGAGGCGGACAAGACCGTCACCACCCAGGACGCCTCCGCGGCCGAGGGGGTCAGTGACCCCGAGCCGGCCCCGGTCGATGCCCAGGCCGAGAAGACGCCGTACCACGAGAACGCGGCCCCGGTCGGCAAGGTCTTCTTCGACTCCCCGGAGGGCCCGAGCGTCTGCTCCGGCACCGTGATCAAGGACGTCAACCACCCGGGCAAGTCCAACCTGGTGTGGACGGCCGGGCACTGCGTGCACGCCGGCGGCGAGGGCGGCTGGTACCGCAACCTGGTCTTCGTCCCCGCCTACAACGACCTCGGCAAGTCCGAGGCCGAGCTGGGCAGCGCGAGCGCCTCCGAGGTCGCCCCCTACGGCAACTGGTGGGCGGACTGGGCCTCGACCTCGGGCGGCTGGATCCAGGGCGGCTCGGACACCGGCGGCGACGGCGCGCCGTACGACTACGCCGTGCTGCACGTGAAGCCGGAGCAGGGCGGCAAGTCCCTGGAGGAGACCGTCGGTGCCGCGCTCGACGTGGACTTCTCGGCCCCGTCCGCGGCCGAGGCGGGCGAGATGGGCGCCTGGGGCTACCCGGCCGCGCCGCCCTACAACGGTCTGCAGATGTTCAAGTGCCTGGACACGCCGGGCCGTTTCTCGCTCAGCCCCGGCCTGCCGGCGATGTACCGCATCGGCTGCACCATGACCGGCGGATCGTCCGGCGGCGGCTGGTTCCGGGTGCGCGACGGCGAGACGGTGCTGGTCTCCAACACCTCGATCGGCCCGATGGACAACACCTGGCTGGCGGGCCCGCAGCTGGGCGAGGACGCCGAGGCGCTGTACCAGAACATGAGCAGGACCTACGGCGGTCAGTGATCCGCACACGTGAAGGCCCGCCTCCGCACTGCGCGCGCGGGGGCGGGCCTTCGTCCTGCCGGAGGGCCGGTCAGCCGGCCGGGGCCGGAACGTACGGCGTGAGTTCCGCCGCGAGCTCCTCGTGCACCCGCACCTTGAGCAGGGTGCCCTCCCCGGTGTGCTCCTCGGAGATCACCTCGCCCTCGTCGTGGGCGCGGGCGACCAGCTTGCCGTGGGTGTACGGCACGAGTGCCTCGATCTCCACCGACGGACGCGGCAGCTCGTTGTCGATGAGCGCGAGCAGCTCGGCGATGCCCTGGCCGGTGCGGGCCGAGACCGCGATGGAGCGCTTCTCCACCCGCAGCAGCCGCTGGAGCGTCAGCGGGTCGGCCGCGTCGGCCTTGTTGATCACCACGATCTCGGGTACGCCGGTGGCGCCGACGTCCCGGATGACCTCGCGCACGGCGGCCAGCTGCTCCTCCGGGACCGGGTGCGAACCGTCCACCACGTGGAGGATCAGGTCGGAGTCGCCGACCTCCTCCATGGTGGAGCGGAACGCCTCGACCAGGTGGTGCGGCAGATGGCGCACGAAGCCGACCGTGTCGGCCAGCGTGTAGAGCCGTCCGCTCGGCGTCTCGGCCCGGCGCACGGTGGGGTCGAGGGTCGCGAACAGGGCGTTCTCGACCAGGACGCCCGCGCCCGTGAGGCGGTTGAGCAGCGAGGACTTGCCGGCGTTGGTGTAGCCGGCGATGGCGACGGAGGGCACCTTGTGGCGCTTGCGCTCCTGGCGCTTGATCTCGCGGCCGGTCTTCATCTCCGCGATCTCACGGCGCATCTTCGCCATCTTCTCGCGGATCCGGCGCCGGTCCGTCTCGATCTTCGTCTCACCGGGACCACGGGTGGCGAGGCCGCCGCCCTTGCCGCCGCCCATCTGCCGGGACAGCGACTGACCCCAGCCGCGCAGTCGCGGCAGCATGTACTGCATCTGCGCGAGCGCCACCTGCGCCTTGCCCTCGCGGGACTTGGCGTGCTGGGCGAAGATGTCGAGGATCAGCGCCGTACGGTCGATGACCTTGACCTTGACGACGTCCTCGAGGTGGATGAGCTGGCCCGGGCTGAGCTCACCGTCGCAGATGACGGTGTCCGCGCCCGTGTCGAGCACGATGCCGCGCAGCTCCTCGGCCTTGCCGGATCCGATGTAGGTCGCCGCGTCGGGCTTGTCGCGGCGCTGGATCACGCCGTCGAGCACGAGGGCACCCGCCGTCTCCGCGAGGGCGGCGAGCTCCGCCAGGGAGTTCTCCGCGTCCTGCACGGTTCCCGAGGTCCACACCCCGACGAGCACGACCCGCTCCAGACGGAGCTGCCGGTACTCGACCTCGGTGACGTCCTCGAGCTCGGTGGAGAGGCCGGCGACACGGCGGAGTGCCGCGCGCTCGGAACGGTCGAACTGGTCGCCGTCCCGCTCCGAGTCGATCTCGAGGCTCCAGGCGACGTCCTCTTCCATCAGGGCATCGGCCCGAAGACCCTCGGGATGGGTGTGCGCGAAGCGCTTGGTGTCCTGGGAAGGGGAAGAAGAGGAGGTCATTGGGTCCTTACGTCGTTGGGAAACCGTCTGCGGCGACGGACCGGTCCGCGGACCCGCCGTCACTGTGCACAACGTCCGGGCGCCCCGGGAGATTCCCGTGCCCCGCGCTGTGCGGACCGGACGATGGTCGCACGGCGCGGCCCGCCCGGTCACCGTGTTATTCCCGGCTTCCGCGCGGTCGATGCGCGCCCGTGTCCGGCAGGGCCGCGGTCCGGTGGTCGTGCGTGCCCGGGCGGGGGTCGGCCGTCGTGGTCCGGGCCGTGGACCTCCACTTTGGGTGGCCGGGCATGGGCGGTGTCCTGGTTCCGTACAGCCAGGGGTACAGGAAGCCGGTCAGGTCGCGTCCGGCGACCTGGGAGGCGAGACGGACGAAGTCGGAGGTCGTGGCCGTGCCGTCGCGGTGGCGGGCGACCCAGTCGCGTTGCAGGCGGTCGAAGGCGGTGCGGCCGATCTCCTGGCGCAGGGCGTACAGCACGAGCGCGGCACCGCCGTAGACGTTCGGCCGGAAGATGCCGATCTTCCGGCCCGGCTCGGGCGGCTTCGGGGCGGCGGGCGGTCCGCCGGACGCGCGCCAGCCGTCGGAGGCCTCGTAGGCGGCCTTCATCCGGGCCTCGAGGGGCCGGCCGCCCCGCTCCTGCGCGTACAGCGCCTCGTACCAGGTGGCGTGGCCTTCGTTGAGCCACAGGTCGGACCAGGTGCGGGGGCCGACGCTGTTGCCGAACCACTGGTGCGCCAGTTCGTGCACCATGATCGACTCGACGTACCAGGCGGGCAGGGCGGGATCGGTGAACAGGTCCCGTTCGAAGAGGGAGAGCGTCTGCGTCTCGAGCGCGAAGCCGGTGGACGCGTCGGCCATGAGCAGCCCGTAGGTGGCGAACGGGTAGCGTCCGGCCTTCCCCTCCATCCACGTGATCTGACCGGGGGTCCTGGCCAGCCACGGTTCGAGCCTCGCGCGGTCCCGGGTGGGGACGACGTCCCGCAGCGGCAGACCGTGCGGGCCGGTGCGGTGCAGGACGGTGGAACGGCCGATGGACACCTGGGCGAGCTCGGTGGCCATGGGGTGCGGGGTCCGGTACGTCCATGTGGTGGCCCGGCGCGTGCGGTCGGCGCCGGCGGGCAGCCCGTTGGCGACGGCCGTGTGACCGTCCGGCGCGGTGATCCGGAAGGTGAACACGGCCTTGTCGGACGGGTGGTCGTTGCACGGGAACACCAGGTGGGCGGCGTCGGCCTGGTTGGCCATGGCGAGGCCGTCCGCGGTGCGCACCCAGCCGCCCTCGCGGTCCCCGGCCACGGGATCGCTGGTGTGCCGCACGGTGACGCGCGTCCGCTCGCCCCGGTCCGGTACGTCCTCGGGGGTGATCACGAGGTCCTCGCCGGCGGCGGCGAAGACGGCCGGAGCCCCGTCGACCTCGACCGAGGCGACGGTGCCGTGGGCGAAGTCGAGGTTGATCCGGTCCAGGTCGGCGGTGATCCGGGCGTCGATCGTGGTGACGGCCCGCAGCGGCCGGTCGTTGCGACCGGGGTAGGTGAGGGCGAGGTCGTACGCCAGCACGTCGTAGCCGGGGTTGCCCAGGTGGGGGAAGAGACGGTCGCCGATGCCCAGCGGGACGGCGGGGGGACTCGCGGCGAGGAGGCAGACGGAGACGGCGGGGGCGAGCAGCGCGGTGGCCGTCCGCCGGCGGTGCGCGTGACCGGTGTCGGCACGGGAGGCACGGTGGCGGGCCGGGGCCCGGACGGTCCGGTCGTGGGGTGCGGCGCCGTCGGAGGCGTGGCGGTGGGGGGTGAGCGGCATGCCTCACGGCTATCAGCGCGCGCGGGTGCCGCGGCGACGGCGCGCTCCCGGCCCACCCGATCGGGTAATCACACCGCTGGGCCGGTGCGCCGAGTGCCGACGCCCGTCGGCCGTCGGCCGTGGTGGTGAGGGTGGGCGGGGCCCGGGTCAGGCGCCCGGAGCCGACGACTGGGCTCTGGTCACGTCGTACACACCGGCCACATTGCGCATGGCGCGCATCAGGACGGGCAGGCGGGCGGCGTCCGGCAGCTGGACGGTGTACGTGTGCCGCACCTGCTGCCGGTCCGGCGGTTCGACGGTCGCGGAGACGATCTCGGCGCCTTCGAGGGCCATGGCCTCGGTGAGGTCCGCGAGCAGGTGCGGACGGACGAACGATTCCGCGACCAGCGTGACCCGGCACTCGGCGCCCTCCCCCCAGCGCACGCCGACCTCCGCCCGCCCGGCGCTCTTCATGCGCGCCACCGCGGGACACTCGACCCGGTGCACGGTGACCGCTCCCCCGCGCACGGCGAATCCGGTCACCCCGTCGGGCGGTACGGGCGTGCAGCAGCCGGCGAGCCGTACGGTCGCGCCGTCCCGGTCGGCCAGGACCTGGGCGGCGGCCGGACGGCCGGATGCCGCCCCCGGCGCGTCCGGCACCTGCGGAACGGCGGCGCCGCCAGGGACGGGCCGGGAGGCCGTCGGCGCCTCGGGCGCGGGCGCCTCGTCCTGTGCGGGGTGGGCGGTCAGCCGGCGCTGGATGGCGATCCGGGCCGCGGGGGTGTGGGCGTGCTCCAGCCACTCCCTGGACGGCTCGGAGGCGGGGTCCTGCCCCATGAGGAGCTGGACGGTGTCGCCGTCCTTCAGGACGGTGCTCAGCGTCGCCAGCCGCCCGTTGACCCTGGCCCCCATGCACGCGTGCGCGTCCTCGCCGTACTGCGCGTAGGCGGCGTCCACGCAGGTCGCCCCCTCGGGCAGGCCCAGCGTGCCCCCGTCGGGGCGGAAGACGGTGATCTCGCGGTCCTGGGCGAGGTCCTCGCGCAGGGTGGACCAGAAGGTGTCGGGGTCGGGCGCGCCGCGCTGCCAGTCCAGGAGCCGGGAGAGCCAGCCGGGCCGGGTGGGGTCGACGCGTTCGCCGTCGCTCGCGGACTGCTCCTCGGGCGGGGTGGCGTAGGGGTTGCCGAGGGCGACGACGCCGGCCTCGGCGACCTTGTGCATCTGGTGGGTGCGGATGAGGACTTCGACGACCTGGCCGTCCTCGCGGGCCACGGCGGTGTGCAGCGACTGGTACAGGTTGAACTTCGGTACGGCGATGAAGTCCTTGAACTCCGAGACCACGGGGGTCATGCAGGTGTGCAGTTCGCCGAGAACGCCGTAGCAGTCGGCGTCCTCGTTCACCAGCACCAGCAGGCGGCCGAAGTCGGCGCCGCGCAGCCGGCCGCGTTTGCGGGACACCCGGTGCACGGACACGAAGTGGCGCGGGCGGATGAGGACGTCCGCGCTGATGTCGGCCTCGCGGAGCACCTTGCGCACGTCCTCGGCGACCTCGGCGAGCGGATCGTCCGCGCGGGCCGCGTTGCCGACGATCAACTCCCGTGTGTGCGCGTACTCCTCGGGGTGCAGGATGGCGAAGACCAGGTCCTCCAGCTCGGTCTTGAGCGCCTGGACGCCCAGGCGTTCGGCGAGCGGGATGAGGACGTCCCGGGTGACCTTGGCGATGCGTTCCTGCTTCTCCTGGCGCATCACGCCGAGGGTGCGCATGTTGTGCAGCCGGTCGGCTAGTTTGATCGACATCACCCGGACGTCGTTGCCGGTGGCGACGAGCATCTTGCGGAAGGTCTCGGGCTCGGCGGCGGCGCCGTAGTCGACCTTCTCCAGCTTGGTGACGCCGTCGACGAGATAGCGGACCTCCTCCCCGAACTGCTCACCCACCTGATCGAGCGTCACGTCCGTGTCCTCGACGGTGTCGTGGAGCAGGGAGGCCGTCAACGTGGTCGTCTCGGCGCCGAGTTCGGCGAGGATGAGGGTCACGGCGAGCGGGTGGGTGATGTAGGGCTCACCGCTCTTGCGCATCTGGCCGCGGTGCGAGGACTCGGCCAGGACGTAGGCGCGGCGCAGGGGTTCGAGATCGGCGTCGGGGTGGTGGGCGCGGTGGGCGTCGACGACGTGTCCGATGGCGTCGGGGAGCCGGTCGCGGGCGGCGGGGCCGAGCAGTGCGGCACGGCCCAGCCGGCGCAGGTCGAGCCGGGGGCGGGCCTTCCTACGCGACCCCGCGGGGGTGACGTGACCAGAGGTCACCGGGCCTGGGGTCGCGGGATTGACGGCCTCCGCGTTCATGGGCACCTCCGGCTGCGTGGACCGGCGGACGGCGTGCCCCAGGGCGGACTCGGGCTCAGGGGACGTCGTTCGTCCCCCCGTCCGGGCCGGTGCTTGATGCTACCGAGCCCGGCACCCTCGGGCTCACCGCCTCCGGCCGAGCGTGAAACGGATCACCCCAACGAGCGATGGCCGATGAAGCGTCACTTTCACGCCAACGGGTCGGCGGTTCGCCATGATCTCGAAGCCGGACCCCGCCCCCGTCCTGCGGAAGTGCGTGCCTTAGGGTCCGGAGGCTGGGTTACCGGGGCGTCCGTCCGGTCAGCGGAGGGCGTTCTCCAGCCACCCGGCCTCGATCACGCCCTCGGCGACGATCACCGCGGGACCGGTCATCTCGATCTCGCCGTCGGGCCGTTCGGTGATCACCAGGGTGCCGCCGGGCACATCGACCGTGTACGTCACGGGGGTGCCGGTGGCGGCCGGGTCGGCCCCGTCCCTGCGGGCGGTGGCCACGGCGACCGCACACGCGCCCGTGCCGCAGGAGCGGGTCTCGCCGGCCCCGCGCTCGTGCACCCTGAGCGCCACGTGCCGCGGACCGCGGTCGACGACGAACTCCACGTTCACCCCGTCCGGGTAGGCGGCGGCCGGGCTGAACGGGGGGGCCGTGTACAGGTCGCCGGCGTGGGCCAGGTCGTCCACGAAGGCGACGGCGTGCGGGTTGCCCATGTTCACGTTCCGCGCGGGCCAGCTGCGCTCGCCGACGCTCACAGTGACGTCGCCCGCCGGGAACACGGCCTTCCCCATGCCGACGGTGATGTCACCCCCGGCGGTACCGCCGTCGGACGCCTCCTTGGCGATGTGCACGGTCTTCACGCCCCCGCGCGTGGCGACCGCGATGTCTCCCTCGGCCACATGTCCGGCGTGCTGGAGGTAGCGCGCGAACACACGTACTCCGTTGCCGCACATCTCCGCGATCGAGCCGTCGCCGTTGCGGTAGTCCATGAACCACTCGGCCTCGCCGGCCATGTCCCGGGCCTCGGGGTGGGCCGCCGACCGCACGACGTGCAGCAGTCCGTCGCCGCCGATGCCCGCGCGGCGGTCGCACAGGGCGGCGACGGCGGCCGGGGGGAGGTCGATGGCGTTCTCGGGGTCCGGGACGATCACGAAGTCGTTCTCCGTGCCGTGCCCCTTGAGGAAGGCGATCCGCGTGCTCATTCCTCGATCGTACGGGGTGGTGGTGACGGCGTGCCGCCGCCGGCCGACGGGCCCGCGCGGGGGCGTCAGCGGAGCCGGGCGACCCGCCAGACCGCCAGGGCCACCACGGCGGCGACCATCACGACGTAGGCGATCACGACCCGCCAGTCGGGCCTGCGTCCCGAGCCCCGGGCCGGCAGTCCCGGCCAGGTGTGGCCGACCCTGCGGGCGGCCGTCATGCCCCAGCCGGCCGCGCAGGAGCAGATCAGCAGGCCCAGCATGGCGATCACCGCGCCGCTGTCGCCGAAGTCGAAGGCGAGCGGGAACGCGAACATCAGGGAGCCGACCGCGGCCAGCCCGACGATGGGCGCGAGCTGCCAGATGCGCAGCCGGCGCTGCGGGCGCAGCTCCACCTCGACCTCGTCGCCGCCCGCGAACATCTCGTCCGGCTCGGGGCCGTCGTCGGTCACACCGCCCTGCGTCTCCTCCGGCCCGTCGGGGCTGAGACGGTCGGTTTCCTGCTCCGGTGCACCTCGCTCGGTGGTGAGGTGTTCGGTGCCGTGTGCGGTGTCGCGAGGGCCGGCCTCCATCGCCACGCGCCCTCCCAACTAGGACTCCACTTGGTCGATCGAAGCTCGATGATGGCACGGCGCCACAGGGCCGGATGACGGCCTGGGCGTCCCGATGCCAGGACGTGATCAGGCTGTAACCGGTCGTTCGACCAACGACATCGCGAGCTGCGGAAGTTCCGTCAGGTCCGCCGCGGCCCCACTCAACCAGTGCACCCGGGGATCGCGCCTGAACCACGAATCCTGACGGCGCGCGAAGCGCTTGGTCGCACGCACGGTCTCCAGCCGTGCCTCCTCCAGGGTGCACTCCCCGGCGAGCGCGGCGAGGACCTGCTGGTAGCCGAGGGCGCGGGAGGCCGTACGCCCTTCGCGCAACCCCTGCGCCTCCAGTGCGCGGACCTCGTCCACGAGGCCCGCCTCCCACATCCGGTCGACCCGGCGGGCGATGCGCTCGTCCAGTTCGGGGCGGGCCACGTCGACACCGATCTGGAGGGTGTCGTAGACCGAGTCGTGACCCGGGAGGTTGGCGGTGAAGGGGCGTCCGGTGATCTCGATGACCTCGAGGGCGCGGACGATGCGGCGGCCGTTGCTCGGCAGGATCGCCCGCGCGGCCCCCGGGTCGGCGACGGCGAGGCGCGCGTGCAGCGCCCCCGGACCGCGCAGCGTGAGCTCCTCCTCCAGGCGGGCCCTGACCTCGGGGTCGGTGCCGGGGAACTCCAGGTGGTCGACCGCGCCGCGGACGTAGAGGCCGGACCCGCCGACCAGGACGGGCCAGCGCCCCTCGGCGAGCAGTGCGTCGATCCGCTCGCGGGCCAGCCGCTGGTACTCGGCCACGGACGCGGTGACCGTGACGTCCCAGATGTCGAGCAGGTGGTGCGGGACGCCGCCGCGCTCCTCGGTCGTCAGCTTGGCGGTGCCGATGTCCATCCCCCGGTAGAGCTGCATGGAGTCGGCGTTGACGACTTCGCCGCCGAGCCGCTGGGCCAGGAAAACACCCAGATCGGACTTTCCGGCCGCAGTGGGTCCGACGACGGCGATGACGCGGGGGGCGTGGGGTGCGCTGCTCACTGATCCAGTCTCGCAAACCTCGCACCCGGCTCTCGAACGGGTTACGTGACGCGACGGAGGCCGGGTCGTTGCCCGTTGCGAGATTCCTGCCGCCGGATCGCAGGGGCGGCAGCCCGGGTCACACGAACGGACACACCGGGCGACGCGGGATTTCGCCCGCACGAGTAACGTATGGAGTGGAAATGGGCGTTTTTGCACGGATTTTTCGGAGGTCGAAGGCCGCGGAGGAGACGGGGACCGTCGAGGCCGGCGGGGCACGGGCCGGCGGGGCGACGGCCGATTCCGGAACGGAGGACGCGGCCGACGCCGCTGAGCCGAAGGGCTCGGCCGAGGCACCGGAGGACGCCGGTACGGCGGTGAGGGAGGCCGGCGACAAGGTAACCGGCGCGGGGAGCGTCGAGATCCCGAAGCAGCAGTCCTCCGAGGCGGCCGGTAACGAGGCCGGTGAGGGCGCCCGCACGTAGATGGCCGCGAGGGAAGGTACGCCATGGGTCTCCTGGACAGTCTGAAGGCCAAGCTCGGCCCCGCCAAGGACAAGGCCTCCGGCCTCGCACAGCAGCACGAGGACAAGATCCAGCACGGCCTGGAAAGGGCCGCGCGGACCGTCGACGAGCGGACCAAGGGCAAGTACAGCGACCGGATCCGGACGGGTACGGGCAAGGCCAAGGATGCCGTGGACCGCTTCGCGCACAAGAAGGACCACGGTCCGGACGCGGGCGGCACCACCCCGCCGCCGGCCGGGCCCCCGCCCGCTTCCTGAGCGGCGAACCGGCGGACGGCCGTGGAGCGCGGTGAGCGCTCCCGGCCGTCCGCCGCTTCACGGACGGGCTGCGGCCCGCGCGTGACCGGGGACCGGGCGGCCGGTTCCGCAACCTAGGACCAGGTGGCCACGAGGTAGCCGACCCCGTAGGGGGCGTCCTCGTAGAGCAGCGTGCCCTCCAGCGCGGCGTTGCCCGCGGCCGCGCCGGCGAGGACCTGCCAGGGGGCCCGGCCGGAGACCTTCAGTTCGCGCGCCAGTCCGGTGTCCAGCGCCCGCAGGGCCTCGGTGTCGGCCGCGCCCAGCGCCCGCGCGATCTCCGCGTCGAACGGGGCCGCACGGTCGTCGAGGTAGCCGGGCGCCTTCAGGGTGCGGCAGGCGCTGGCGTCCCCCATCACCAGCAGCGCCACCCGCTCCGCCCGGGCCGCGACGGCCTCTCCCTCCTGGACGCACCGCTCGGCCGTGAGCGGCTCCCCCACGCCCCGGCCCTCGACGGGGGCGTCGGCCCAGCCGGTGCGGCCCAGCAGCCAGGCGCCGACGGCGAGCCCGTGGGGAAGCCTGCGCCCGGCCAGCGTGCCCTCGCCCTGTCCGAGCCGTACGCCCAGGTCGACGCCGAAGCCGCGGAAGGACCCCTTGCTGCCCTCCGGATAGGTCTCGGGGCCGGTGCCGTCCGCCGGGCCGACGACCACGAGCAGGTCGGGCCGGGAGGCGGCGAGCACACCCAGCGCGTCCGTGCAGGCGGCACGCGCGGTGTCCAGCTCGGGGGCGGCACCCGCGGCGATCTCGGGCACGAGCAGCGGCGGGCAGGGGCAGACGGCGGCGGCGACAAGCATGATCGGCAGCGTAGCCCCCACGGGGCGTCCCGCCCCGCCGGTCGGCCCGTCCACTGCCCGGGTCGGCCCGTTCGCCGCGGGGGTCGGAGCCCGCGGCCCGGGGCAGTCTCCACGGGCCGGGGGCCTGGGCGACCTCGACGGGCCGGGGCGACCTCGACGGGCCGGGGCGGCCTGTGCGGCGCCTCGGTACGTCTCTGCGGTGTCAGTCGCAGCCGCAGCCGCTCGTGGCCATCGGGAGCGGTTCCGGGACGCCGATCTTCGGCAGGCCCAGCATCACGCCCGCGCCCTGCGGCGCGGCCGCCTTCTCGGCGTTCCGCTTCTCCCAGGCGTCTCCCGCGCGGGTGCGCCGCACGTCGAGCACGGCGCCCTCGGCGAGGAGGTGGTGCGGTGCGGCGTAGGTGATCTCCACGGTGACCACGTCGCCAGGGCGCACCTCCTGCTCCGGCTTGGTGAAGTGCACCAGACGGTTGTCGGGGGCGCGGCCGGAGAGGCGGTGGGTGGTGTCGTCCTTGCGGCCCTCGCCCTCGGCGACCATCAGTTCCAGGGTGCGGCCGACCTGCTTCTTGTTCTCCTCCCAGGAGATCTCCTCCTGGAGGGCCACCAGCCGCTCGTAGCGCTCCTGGACGACCTTCTTGGGGATCTGGCCGTCCATCTCGGCGGCCAGGGTGCCCGGACGCTTGGAGTACTGGAAGGTGTACGCCTGCGCGAAACGGGCCTCGCGCACCACGTGCAGCGTCTGCTCGAAGTCCTCCTCGGTCTCGCCGGGGAAGCCCACGATGATGTCCGTGCTGATCGCGGCGTGCGGGATGGCGGCGCGGACCTTCTCGATGATGCCGAGGTAGCGCTCCTGCCGGTAGGAGCGGCGCATGGCCTTCAGGACCGGGTCCGAGCCGGACTGGAGCGGCATGTGGAGCTGCGGCATCACGTTCGGCGTCTCGGCCATGGCGGCGATCACGTCGTCGGTGAAGTCGCGCGGGTGCGGCGAGGTGAAGCGGACCCGCTCCAGGCCGTCGATCCTCCCGCAGGCCCGCAGCAGCTTGCTGAACGCCTCGCGGTCACCGATGTCGGAACCGTAGGCGTTGACGTTCTGGCCGAGCAGGGTGATCTCGGAGACGCCCTCGGCGACCAGGGCCTCGATCTCGGCGAGGATGTCGCCGGGACGGCGGTCCTTCTCCTTGCCGCGCAGCGCCGGGACGATACAGAAGGTGCAGGTGTTGTTGCAGCCGACGGAGATGGACACCCAGGCCGCGTAGGCGCTCTCGCGCCGGGTGGGCAGCGTGGACGGGAACGCCTCCAGCGACTCGGCGATCTCGACCTGCGCCTCCTCCTGCACGCGGGCGCGCTCCAGGAGGACGGGCAGCTTGCCGATGTTGTGCGTGCCGAAGACGACGTCCACCCAGGGGGCCCGCTTCACGATGGTGTCGCGGTCCTTCTGCGCCAGGCAGCCGCCGACCGCGATCTGCATCCCGGGCCGGCTCGCCTTCTTCGGGGCGAGGTGGCCGAGGTTGCCGTACAGCTTGTTGTCGGCGTTCTCGCGGACGGCGCACGTGTTGAAGACGACGACGTCGGCGTCGCCGTCGGAGCCCTCGGGGGCGCGGACGTAGCCCGCGCCCTCCAGCAGCCCGGCCAATCGTTCGGAGTCGTGGACGTTCATCTGGCACCCGTAGGTGCGTACTTCATAGGTGCGCGTGCCGCCCACTGACTGGCTCCGGTCGATGCTGCTCATGCCCATAAGGGTAGGCGGTACCACGGACAGCCTTCCGCCACGGCAGCCGCACCCCCCGGTGGGACGCGCTCAGGCCCCGTCCCCCGGCGCCCATCCCTGCCGGCGCAGCACGGCCGACACGTCCGGGGCCTCGTAGTGGTCGCCCTTGAGGACCTTGCCGTCGGCACGGCGGCTGACCTGGCCGTCGGGGCCCAGCTTGGTCATGTTGGAGCGGTGGATCTCGGCGATCACCGCGTCGAGGTCGATGCCGTGGACCAGCGCGGTGCCGTACGCGACGTAGACCACGTCCGCCAGTTCGTGCGCGAGCCGGTCGAGCGGGCCCGTCACGGACACCTCGGCGACCTCCCTGGCCTCCTCGGCGAGCAGTTCGCCGCGGTGGGCGGCCAGCTCCGGCGGGACCTCGGACGGTATGTCGCGGGCGTCCAGCCCGAAGGCACGGTGGAAGTCACGGACCAGATCGGCGGGCGAGGAACTCATGCGGCGACTGTAACGGCCGCCTCGGCCACTCCCCCGCCCCGCGCGACGGGCACGCCTGTGAGCGCCGCCCTGGTCAGCGGGGCACACGGGCTGGCAGGATCGCGCGCATGTCCAACGCGCTGTCCCGGATCGGCAGGCGGCGGGTCCTGCGGGGCGCGACCGCCGCTCTCGTCGCGTTCGGACTGCTGCTGTGGTGGCTCGCGCCCTGGGGCGAGGAGCCGCCCGGCGGGACCGTCACCCTGAGCACGGGCACCCGCGCGGGGGTCTACCAGAAGTACGGCGAGCTGCTGCGCAACTCGCTCGGCAGGCACATGCCCGACCTCGAGGTGCGGCTGACCACGAGCGACGGCTCGCAGGAGAACGTGCGGCGGGTGGCGACCGGGCAGGCCGACTTCGCGATCGCCGCGGCCGACGCGGTGGAGACGTACCGGCTGAGCGGCCGCGAGGGCGCCGACCGGCTGCGCGGCGTGGCCCGCCTCTACGACGACTACGTGCAGTTGGTCACCGCGCGGGACTCCGACATCCGCTCCGTCGCGGACCTGCGGGGCAAGCGGGTCGCCATAGGACCGCCGAAGTCCGGGGTCCGGCTCATCGCCAACCAGGTCCTGAAGACGGCGGGCATCGACCCGGAGACGGACATCCGGCCCTCCGCGGACGGCATCGACACCGGCCCGGAGCGGCTGGGGCACGGGCTGGACGCCTTCTTCTGGTCCGGCGGGCTGCCCACGGACGGTCTCAAGGCGCTCGCCGAGAAGTCCGCGCTGCGCTTCGTGCCGATCGACGCGGGCCTGGTCGCCGAGCTGCACGAGCAGGGCGGCGCCACCCGCTACTACCGCGCGACCAACATGCCGGAGTCGGCCTACCCGGGCAGTCAGCTCGGCGCGACCGTCCCGACGATGGCGGTGTCGAACCTCCTGATCACCCGGGCGGACGCGGATCCCCGGCTCACCGAGTGGCTGACCCGCATCGTGCTCAAGAGCCGGGACGGCATCGGGGCGCACGTCCACTCCGCCCAGCTGGTCGACGTCCGCACCGCGATCTACACGGACCCGCTCCGGCTGCACGAGGGCGCGCGCCGCTACTACCGCTCCGTGAAGCCCTAGCGGCCGGCCGTCACACCCCGGTTCCGCTCCTCGGCACCGTCACGGTCACCCGCAGCCCGTGCGGCTCGTGCCGTTCGTACGCGATGGAGCCGCCGCCCGCCGCGAGCAGGGCCCGGGAGATGGACAGGCCGAGGCCCGAGCCCCTGATGTTCTGGTGCCGGCCACTGCGCCAGAAGCGGTCGCCGACGCGGGTCAGCTCCTCGTCGGTCAGGCCCGGGCCGTTGTCGGTGACGACGACCGTGGTGGTGTCGCCGTTGGAGGTGACGGCGACCTCGACGCTCTCGCCCTCGGGCGTGAACTTCACCGCGTTGTCGATGACCGCGTCCAGGGCGCTGGACAGCGCGACCGGGTCGGCCCACGCGGTGGTCGGCGGACAGGTCCCGGTCAGGCGGACGCCCTTGGCCTCGGCGGTGGGGGCCCAGGCCGCGACGCGCTCGGCGGCCAGGGCGCCGATGTCGGAGATCTGGAGGCTGGCCTCGCTGTGCTCGGCGAGCGCCAGGTCCAGCAGGTCGTCCAGGACCTGCGCGAGGCGCTTGCCCTCGGCCCGGACGGAGGCGATCTCCTCGTTGCCCTCGGGCAGCTCCAGGGCGAGCAGTTCGATGCGCAGCAGCAGGGCCGAGAGCGGGTTGCGCAGCTGGTGGGAGGCGTCGGCGACGAAGGCACGCTGCTGTTCCAGCACGCTCTCCACGTTGTCGGCCATCTCGTTGAACGAGCGGGCGAGCCGTCTGAGCTCCGGCGGTCCGCCCGCCGCCGCGACCCTGGACTTCAGCCGCCCGGTGGCGATGTCGTGGGTGGTGGCGTCCAGGATCCGTACGGGTTTGAGCACCCAGCCGGTCAGGCGCAGGGCCGCGCCGACGGCGAGCAGCATCGCGGCCGCCTCGCCGGCGGCGATGACCAGCCACCCGTCGAGGATGCGGGAACGCATCTGCCCGGTGGGCGAGTCGGTGACCACGACCGCGACGACGTCACCGTCACGGATCACCGGGGAGGCCACCACCAGGCTGTGCCGCTGCCAGGGCCACACCTGCTCGGGGTCGTGGCTGCGGCGGCTGAGCAGCGCCTCCTCGAAGGCGTCGCGCACCTCGCCCGCCCGGGGCAGGAACCAGTCGTCCGGGGCGTGCGCCATGGGCGAGTCGTTGCGGTAGAAGACCCCCGCGCGGATGCCGTAGACCTCGTGGTAGCTGCGGAGCTCGCTGCTGAGGGTCTCACGGCGCTCGTTGATGTCCCCGCCGGCCGGGTCGGCGGGCTCGGTGACGAACTGGGCAAGGGCCGCGAAGCGTGCCGTGTCGTCGATGCGGTCGACGACGACCTTCTGCTGCTGCGCGCCGGCCAGGCTCACGGCCAGCGGGACACCCAAAGCGAGCAGCACGGCCGCCATCAGGACGATGAGCAGCGGAAGCAGACGCGTGTGCACCCGGCCCCGCTATGCCGCGGGCGCGACGAGCCGGTAGCCCACGCCGCGCACGGTCTCGATGAGGGCGGGCATGCGCAGCTTGGCGCGCAGGGAGGCGACGTGCACTTCCAGGGTGCGTCCGGTCCCCTCCCAGCTGGTGCGCCACACCTCGCTGATGATCTGTTCCCGGCGGAAGACGACCCCCGGCCGCTGGGCGAGCAGGGCGAGCAGGTCGAACTCCTTGCGGGTCAGCTGGACGACCGCGCCGTTCACGCTGACCTGGCGGGTCGGCAGTTCGATGCGGACCGCGCCGAGCCGCAGTTCGGTCTCCGTGCTGCCGGTCGCCTCCTCGTGGACGGTGCGGCGGCTGACGGCGTGGATCCGCGCGAGGAGTTCCCCCGTGTCGTACGGCTTGACCACGTAGTCGTCGGCGCCCAGGTTGAGGCCGTGGATGCGGGAGCGCACGTCGGACCGCGCGGTGACCATGATCACCGGTGTGCTGGTGCGCTTGCGGATCTTGCCGCAGACCTCGTAACCGTCCTGGTCGGGCAGCCCCAGGTCGAGCAGGACGACGCCGAAGCCGTTGCCCTCGGGGACCAGCGCCTGGAGGGCCTCCTCGCCGCTGCGCGCATGGGTGACGTCGAACCCGTGCCGCGCCAGGATCGCCGACAGGGCGGCGGCGACGTGGTTGTCGTCCTCGACGAGCAGCAGCCTCACCCGGGACCCCTTAGGTTCATCGGCCGTACGATCTCCATGTGTACAAAAACGTGTGCACGCCCGCGTGCACCTTGCAGTGAGTCCGACGGACGAGGTCGGCGTCAAGGGTGTTCCGGTTGCTGTTGCGTACCGTTACCTGGCCGATATGAGCCCTGCTCACAAGTGCTACGACAAGTGTCCGATTGCTATCGGATCGTGATGCTCAGATTCCCCTCAGATGTAATGACGCAGGTCTGAAGGATCACTACTGTCCTCCGAAACCGAGGAGGACGGAGCCTGAGAGCGATGACCGAAGTATCGGCGGCCAAGGACAGTGTGGCCGCGACCGGCGAGCTGGTCGTCCTGAAGAGCGTCAACAAGCATTTCGGCGCGTTGCACGTACTCCAGGACATCGACCTGACGATCGCCCGCGGCGAGGTCGTCGTGGTCATCGGACCCTCCGGGTCCGGGAAGTCCACCCTGTGCCGCACCATCAACCGCCTGGAGACGACCGATTCCGGGTCGATCACCATCGACGGCAAGCCCCTGCCCCACGAGGGCAAGGAACTTGCCCGCCTGCGGGCCGACGTGGGAATGGTCTTCCAGTCCTTCAACCTCTTCGCGCACAAGACCGTGCTGGAGAACGTCGTGCTGGGCCAGGTCAAGGTCCGCAAGAAGGACAAGAAGGCGGCCGAGGAACGGGCCCGCGCCCTGCTCGACCGGGTCGGCGTGGGTGCCCAGGCGGAGAAGTACCCCGCCCAGCTCTCCGGTGGCCAGCAGCAGCGTGTCGCCATCGCGCGGGCCCTGGCGATGGAGCCCAAGGTCATGCTCTTCGACGAGCCCACGTCGGCTCTCGACCCGGAGATGATCAACGAGGTGCTGGAGGTCATGCAGCAGCTCGCCCGCGACGGGATGACGATGATCGTCGTCACCCACGAGATGGGATTCGCCCGTTCGGCCGCAAATCGCGTGGTGTTCATGGCGGACGGTCGCATCGTCGAAGAGGCTTCGCCGGATCAGTTCTTCAGCAATCCGCGAAGCGACCGCGCCAAGGACTTCCTGTCGAAGATCCTTCACCACTGACGGCGCAGCCCGCGCCCTGACGACTCGCGTCACCGGCCACCGACCGGGCCGCATCACTTCACCAGTCAAAGGATGTGCACCATGAAGCTCCGCAAGGTCACCGCCGCCTCGGCCGCCGTGTTCGCCCTTGCCCTGACCGCCACCGCCTGTGGTGGTGACGACGGCAACGACAGCGGTTCGTCCTCCGGTGGCGGCGACAAGATCAAGATCGGCATCAAGTACGACCAGCCCGGTCTCGGCCTGAAGGAGCCGGGCGGTTCCTTCTCCGGTTTCGACGTGGACGTCGCGACCTACGTGGCCAAGGAGCTCGGCTACGAGGCCGACCAGATCGAGTGGGTCGAGACCAAGAGCGCCGACCGTGAGAACGCCCTCGCCCGCGGCGACGTGAAGTTCATCGCGGCGACGTACTCGATCACCGACGAGCGCGCGGAGAAGGTCGACTTCGCCGGTCCCTACCTGCTGGCCCACCAGGACCTGCTGGTGAAGAAGGACGCGGACGTCACCGAGGCCACCGACCTCAACGACAAGAAGCTGTGCTCGGTCACCGGCTCCACCTCGGCGCAGAACGTCAAGAAGGACTTCGCCCCGAAGGCGCAGCTGCGGGAGCGGGGCACGTACTCGGAGTGCATCGCCGCCCTGCAGAGCGGTGCCGTCGACGCGCTGACCACCGACGACTCGATCCTCGCCGGCTTCGCCGCGCAGGACCAGTACAAGGGCCAGTTCAAGCTCGTCGGCCTGAAGCTGAGCAACGAGAACTACGGCATCGGTGTCAAGAAGGGCGACACCGAGACCGTGAACAAGATCAACGACGCCCTGGAGAAGATGGTCGGCGACAAGTCCTGGGACAAGGCGGTCGAGGCCAACTTCGGTCCGGCCGAGTACAACAACGAGCCGGCCCCGAAGATCGGCAACATCGTCAAGTAACCCCCAGGACCGCCCAGTAACGCGGGTTCTCGGAGGCGTGCCGCCGTCCGTCACGATCAGGGCGGCGGCGCGCCGTGTCCGCCACGTACGCCACACACCCGGAAGCGCGGGAGATCGTGTTCGACTTTATTTCTGACTATGACGATCCAACCTTGTTGGGTGCCTTCTGGGTAACGGTGCAGCTCACCGTGTTCTCCGGCATCGGCTCCCTGGTCTGGGGCACGTTGCTGGCAGCGATGCGGGTCAGCCCGGTCCCGCTGATGCGCTGGTTCGGCACCGCCTATGTGAACATCGTCCGGAACATCCCCCTGACGGTCATCATCGTCTTCACCTCGCTCGGTCTCGCCGACATCTTCGGCGTGACCATGGGCGCGCGGGACGACTTCGAGCTCCAGGGCTTCCGGCTCGCGGTGCTCGGTCTGATCGCCTACACCGCGGCCTTCGTCTGTGAGGCGCTGCGCTCCGGCATCAACACCGTGCCGGTCGGGCAGGCCGAGGCGGCCCGCGCCATCGGGCTGAACTTCACCCAGGTCCTCACCCTGATCGTGCTGCCGCAGGCCTTCCGAGCGGTCATCGGCCCGCTCGCGAACGTGCTGATCGCACTGACCAAGAACACCACGGTGGCGGCCGCGATCGGTGTGGCCGAGGCCGCTCTGCTGATGAAGGAAATGATCGAGAACGAGGCGCAGACGCTGCTCATCGGTGCGGTCTTCGCCTTCGGATTCGTGGTACTGACCCTGCCCACCGGCCTGATCCTCGGCTGGCTGAGCAAGCGACTGGCGGTGAAGCGGTGACCTCCGTTCTGTACGACGCCCCCGGCCCCCGGGCCAAGCGGCGCAATGTCATCTTCTCGGTCGTCTTCGTGGCCGCCCTGCTCCTCCTCCTGTGGTGGGTCTACCGCACGATGGACGACAAGGGGCAGCTGGAGTGGGCGCTGTGGAAGCCCTTCACCCAGGCCGAGGCGTGGACGACGTATCTGCTGCCCGGCCTCGGTGACACCCTCAAGGCCGCGGCCCTGTCCATGGTCATCGCCCTGCCGCTGGGCGCGGTCCTGGGCATCGCCCGGATGTCGGACCACCGGTGGGTGCGCGTCCCGGCCGGCGCGGTGGTGGAGATCTTCCGCGCCATCCCGGTCCTGCTGCTGATGCTGTTCGCCAACGAGTTCTTCGCGCGCTCCACGGACGTCACCAGCGAGGACCGGCCCCTGTACGCGGTCGTCACGGGCCTGGTCCTCTACAACGCCTCGGTCCTCGCCGAGGTCGTCCGGGCCGGCATCCTCTCCCTCCCCAGGGGGCAGACGGAGGCGGCCCAGGCGATCGGCCTGCGCAAGAGCCAGACCATGAGCAGCATCCTGCTGCCGCAGGCGGTCACGGCGATGCTCCCGGCGATCGTCAGCCAGCTGGTCGTCATCGTGAAGGACACCGCGCTGGGCGGCGTGATGCTCGGCTTCACCGAGCTGCTGAACTCGCGCGGCACGCTGGCGGCCAACTACGCCAACGTCATCCCCAGCTTCATCGTCGTGGCGGTCATCTTCATCGTCCTGAACTTCATCCTCACCTCGTTCGCCTCCTGGCTCGAGGCACGTCTGCGCCGCAGCAAGCGCAGCACGGGTGCGGTGCTCGGCGCCGAGGACGTCGACGACCTCAACGCGGCCGAGGTCGGGGGCCCGCACAAGGCCGGTGGCGGCGCCGTCTGACGCACGCCTGCCGTACGACATGACTGTGGCCCGCCGTTTCCCGGCGGGCCACAGTCATGTGGAGTGGCGGGCCGCCCCAGGCGGTGCGGAAGAGCGGTGCGCCCCGGACACATGTGATGAACAGTCAAGTGATGGGACCGGTCCGGCTCCATGTCATGATCGCCACTGGCCTTCGGTCACTTGACGCAAGCACCGGCAATAGGTTGCATACGTTCTGTGATCGTGCACCCTGCTCCATCTTCCTGTTCCGCTCCGTCCCTTCGGACGTCACTTCGAGCAGGGGGCGCCGCGCCGTGGACCCGGTGATCATTGTCGGAGCCGGCCCCGTCGGGCTGGCGCTCGCGCTGGCACTGGCCCGTCAGGAGGTGCCGTGCGTGGTCCTCGACGAAGGACCGGGCAAGGAGGAACCCCGCCCGGCCCGCACCGTCGTCCTGCGCGAGGACACCGCCGCCCTGATGGAACGGCTCACCGGCGTGCCGCTCGCACGCGCCGGTGTCCGTTGGGCCGGATGGCGGTCGATGCGGCGCAAGCAGGTGATGTGTGAGATCACCTTCGGCGACGCGGAGCCCGCTCCCCTGCACATCGCCCAGCACGTCCTGACCGGAGCCCTGCGGCGGGCCCTCGCCGGCGAAGGGCTCGTCAGAATCGCCGTGGACAGCCGTCTGGACGCCGTGGAACAGGAGCCGGCGGGCGTCTCCGCGCACACCCGCGGCCCCAAGGGCACCTGGTGGCGGGGCAGTTACCTGGTCGGCTGCGACGGCCCGCGCTCGACCGTGCGCAAGCTCCAGGACATCCGCTTCCCGGGCCGCACCGCGGTGGAACGTCACGCCGTGGCCGCGCTGCGCACGGAGCTTCCGTGGCCTGACGAAGCGTTGCTGCACCGTGCGCCGCCGTGGCGCACGTCCGGGCCCTCGGCCGGTGAGATCAGCGCGCGGCCGCTGCCGGACGGGGTGTGGCGCCTGGACTGGCTGCTGCCGCCGGGCAAGGACCTGGTCACCCCCGAGCTGCTGCTGGCCCGCGTCCGGGAGACCCTGGCCGGCTGGACCGGCGGCCCGACCCCGCCGTACGAACTCCTGGACACCGGGGTGCACACCGTCCATCACCGGCTGGCCCGGCGCTGGCGGGCCGAGCGGGTGTTCCTCGCCGGGGACGCGGCCCATCTGCTGGGCACACTGGGCACGCACGGTCTGGACGAGGGGCTGCGTGACGTCGACAACCTCGCCTGGAAGCTGGCGCTGGCCTGGCACCACGGTCCGCACGAGGCGCTGCTGGACAGCTACCAGACCGAGCGGCGCGCGATCCTCGCCTCCCGGCTGCGCGCAGCCGACCAGGCACTGCCGCTGGTGCGGGGCGGCGGCGGGCTGCGTTCCTACGTCCCCGGCTCGGCGCGCGGGCACGATGCGCTGCTGCTGGACGGGCATCTGGGGCGGGGCGCGCTGGGCGCGCCGGGGATCCACGCCGACTCGCCGCTCGCGCCCGGCCGCCTCGAGGGCGAGGTGGCCGTCGGGACGGTTCCCGGTGCGGCCGTGACGGACGTGCGCGTCACCGCGGAGGACGGAACGTTCGTCCGGCTGCGCAGCCGGCTGGGCCGGGGCGCGCTGCTGGTGGTGCTGGTCGCGCCGGGTACGGGGGTGTGGGAGCGCCGGCACTGGGTGTCCGCGGGGATCATGCCCCGGCTGGCGGCGGCCGTCTCGGCGTTGCCGCACCCGGCCGAGCTGCTGGTCGCGGAGAGCTATCCCGGGGCGGCTGCCCACACCGTGCTGCTGGTGCGCCCCGACGGTCACCTCGTCACGGCGTTGAGCGGGGTACGCCCGGCGGATCTGTACGCGGCGGCCCGGGCGGCGCTCGGCGGGTCCGCGACGGAGGAGGCGGGCGCCGAAGAGGAGTCCGGGACCGGGGACAGCCACGGGGCCGATGCCAGGGCCGATGCGGGGGCGGGGTCGCGCTGAGGGAACCGGGGCGCGGGGCAGCCGCGCCCCGCTCCGGGCGCGCACGGTCACGCTGCGGTCCGCATGGTGACGATGAGTTGAACCGGGGGGCGGCCTCGTGGTGTACTCCGCGATGTGACCGACACCTGTGTGCACCTGTGGCGGAGGGTCCATATGGACCTCGTCCGCTATGCGGGCTGCGTGTGTCGCCCGTCCTGCTGATTCGCCTCTCCCCCTCCTCGCGCGCCCTCCGTAGCGGCCCCCGTATGCCGCCGCCGCGCGCCTGAGCGAACCCACTTCAGGACGGTGCACATGTCTGTCTCCCCTTCTGGCCCTCCCCCGGCCGCCCCGGTGTCGGCCGCCGCCTCCGCGCCCACTCAGGCGGAACTCCTGGACTTCGTACGGCGTACCGCCGCCGACGCGGAACTGATCGCCTCGCTTCCGCTCGACCCGGAGGGACGCACCTGGGTGCGGCTCGACGGGCCGGGTGGCAGCGAGGCCTGGCTGATCGGCTGGCCGCCGGGCACCGGCACCGGCTGGCACGACCACGCCGACTCCGTCGGTGCCTTCATGACGGCTTCGGGCGAGCTGAAGGAGAACTCGCTCGCCGCGCGGCTGCCCACCGACGGCTGGAAGACCCTGGAACTCACCGACGGCGTGGACCGGGAGCGCCGGCTGCCGGCCGGGCAGGGCCGCGCCTTCGGACGGCATCACGTCCACGAGGTGCTCAACCTGTCCCCGGACCGGCACGCGGTCTCCGTGCACGCCTACCATCCGCCGTTGCCGCGGATCCGCCGCTACAGCCGCAGTGGCGGCATCCTCCGGCTGGAGCAGGTCGAGCGCCCGGAGGACTGGCAGTGAGCGGGGCGCGGGAACGGGCTGACGGCGCCCTGGCGAGCGAAGCGGTGGGGAGCGGAAGGACGGGAATCGTGACGAGCGACGCGGTGGGTACTGGAGCTGCGGACACCGGCGCGGTGGGTACCGGAGCTGCGGACACCGGCGCGGTGGGTGGTGAATCCGTGGGGATCGACGCGGTGGGTACCGGACCTGCGGACACTCACGCGGTGGATACCGGAACTCTGGAGACCGACGAGGTGGGTGGCGAATCGGTGACGACCGACGAGGTGGGTGGCGAATCGGTGACGACCGACGCGGTGGAGACCGGACCTGGGGCCACCGGCGCGGTGGGTGGTGAATCCGTGGGGATCGACGCGTTGTTGGAGCGGGTACGCGCGACGTACGCGCGCATCGGGCCCGTGGACGCGCACGAGGCCGCCCGCGCCGGCGAGGCGCTGCTGGTGGACATCCGTTACGCCGCGCTGCGCGAGCGGGACGGACTCGTCCCCGGCGCCCTCGTCGTCGAGCGCAACGAGCTGGAGTGGCGCCTGGACCCGCGCGGCAGCCATCGCCTCCCCGAGGCAACGGGCCATGACCTGCGGGTCGTCGTGATCTGCAATGAGGGCTACGCCTCCAGCCTGGCGGCGGAGTCCCTGCACCGGCTGGGGCTGAGCCGGGCCACCGATCTGGTGGGCGGTTTCCAGGCATGGCGGGCGGCGGGGCTGCCGGTGGTGCCGGGTCCGGGTTCGCATACCGGTCCGGTGTAGGGCTGCTCAGAAGCCCCCGTCGCCGAGGAACTCCGTGTCCTCGCCCTCCTCCTCCAGCGCCTGCCGGACCACGCGGAGGGCGAGGCCCTCGGGGTAGCCCTTGCGGGCGAGCATGCCCGCGAGGCGGCGGATCCGCTTGTCGCGGTCGAGCCCACGCGTCGCACGGAGCTTGCGGGAGACCAGTTCCCGCGCGGTCTCCTCCTCCTGCTCGGAGTCGAGCCGGGAGACGGCCGCGTCGATCAGCGTGGGGTCGACGCCCTTGGTGCGCAGTTCCTGGGCGAGCGCCCGCCGGGCGAGCCCCCGGCCGTGGTGCCGGGACTCCACCCAGGCGTCCGCGAAGGCGCTGTCGTTGATCAGTCCGACCTCCTCGAACCGGGACAGCACTTCCTCGGCGGCCTCGTCCGGGATCTCCCGCTTGCGCAGGGCGTCGGCAAGCTGTTTGCGCGTGCGCGGGGTCCCGGTGAGCAGGCGCAGACAGATCGCCCGTGCCCGCTCGACCGGGTCCCCCGGAGGCTCCTCCCGCTCTGCCCTCGATGAGGAAGAGGCGTCTCCGTCCGCCGCGGCCGCCTCGCCGAAGTCCCGGCGCCTGCGCCCGCGTCCACCGCGCGACCCGCCGTCACGCGAGCCGCCCGCCCGTGCGCCCCCGGCACGCCGGCGGCCACCACCGGAACCGGTGTCCCGGGGACCGCTCGCGTCGGTGCTGTCGTCGTACGCCGTGTCACCGCCCACGGCTGAGCCCTCGTCGCCTCCGGTGCCCCTCCCCCGTGGGGCGCCGGAGGCGGCGAACTCGTACTCGGCCCAGTCGGTTCGTCGGGTCACGGGTCAGCTCTTGGCCGCCGCGGCCTTGGACTTGGTGGCCTTGGCCGCCGGGGCGGGCACCGCGGCCGCCTCCGGTGCGGTGGTGTCCGCCGCGTCCGCGGCCGGCTCGGCGGCCGGCGCCTCGGGCCGCACGCCGACGCCCAGCTTCTCCTTGATCTTCCGCTCGATCTCGTTGGCGAGGTCGGGGTTGTCCTTGAGGAAGTTGCGGGCGTTCTCCTTGCCCTGGCCGAGCTGGTCGCCCTCGTACGTGTACCAGGCACCGGCCTTGCGGACGAAGCCGTGCTCCACGCCCATGTCGATCAGGCCGCCCTCGCGGCTGATGCCCTGGCCGTAGAGGATGTCGAACTCGGCCTGCTTGAAGGGCGGTGCCACCTTGTTCTTGACGACCTTGCAGCGGGTGCGGTTGCCCACTGCCTCGGTGCCGTCCTTCAGGGTCTCGATGCGGCGAATGTCGATGCGCACCGAGGCGTAGAACTTCAGCGCCCGGCCACCGGTGGTGGTCTCCGGGGAGCCGAACATCACGCCGATCTTCTCGCGGAGCTGGTTGATGAAGATCGCGGTGGTCTTGGACTGGTTGAGCGCGCTGGTGATCTTCCGCAGGGCCTGGCTCATCAGGCGGGCCTGCAGACCCACGTGGCTGTCGCCCATCTCGCCCTCGATCTCGGCGCGGGGGACGAGCGCGGCGACGGAGTCGATGACGATGAGATCGAGGGCGCCGGAGCGGACCAGCATGTCCACGATCTCCAGGGCCTGCTCGCCGTTGTCCGGCTGGGACAGGATCAGGTTGTCGATGTCGACGCCGAGCTTCTTCGCGTACTCGGGGTCGAGGGCGTGCTCCGCGTCCACGAAGGCGACCTGGCCGCCGGCCTTCTGCGCGTTCGCCACCGCGTGCAGGGTCAGGGTGGTCTTACCGGAGGATTCCGGTCCGTAGATCTCCACCACACGGCCGCGCGGCAGGCCGCCGACGCCGAGGGCCACGTCGAGCGCGGTCGACCCGGTCGGGATGACCTCGATGGGCTCCATCGACCGCTCGCCCATGCGCATGACCGCGCCTTTGCCGAATTGCCGTTCAATCTGTGCGAGCGCGGCGTCGAGCGCCTTCTCGCGGTCGGTTCCTGCCATGGGTTCCACCCGATTTGCTTGTGTCGATCGCTTCACGTCAAAGACGCTAACGCCTGCCACTGACAACGCGCCCCGACGCACGTCCGGCCTGTGGATAACGCGGGTGCATTCCTACCCGAATTAGGGCAGAGCACCCGCCGTTGAGCCTCACCGGCTCTCCCATGAGAATGGATGTTCGATTTTTGTGTCAAGCCGCACCCTCGCGGCGTGGCACCGGGCCCCGTCGACTTGCCCACTCGGAAAGTCGACGGTAACTTTCCCACCAGGAAAGTAGAACGCCGTGTCGCACAGGGGAGGCGATGGCCGTGAGTACGCCGGTGGATGCCGAACAGGCATGGAAGGACCTGCAGCGCATCCGGGTGCCGCAGGAGCGGGTGTACGACGAGATGGAGCGGTCGGGGTCCGGGGGCCCGGGTGCCACCTACGCCGCGGCTGCCCTCATGTGGGCCTTCCTGGCCGGCGTGGGCCTGGACCTCCCCCTGTGGGGCGTCTGGCTGGCCGTCGCCGTCTACGTCGCGCTGCTGAGCGCGCTCCTCGCGATCCAAAGCCGCAGGAGCCGCATGCGGCTGCACCACTCCCGCTACAACAGGCGGACGTTCGTGACGTTCGCCGGAGGCGCGCTGGTGACCGGCGGGACGGCCCTGCTGGCCGGCCTGCTGGTCGAGCCGCTGGAGCCGCCGCTCGGCGGCCTGATCCGGGCGACGGTCACGACGGCCGCGTTCCTGCTGTTCACCGGGCCGGCGAGCCGCTGGGCGATCGGCTCGCTGCGGGGGCACGCGGCCCGGGCGGCCCACGGAGGTGCCGGCCACACCGGGCGGGCGGCCCACGGAGGTGCCGGCCACACCGGGCGGACGGCCCACGAAGGCGGGGACCACACCGACGGGGCACCGCGCGGAGGTGCGGACCGATGAGCACCCCCGCGGGCTTCGACGAGCTGATCCATCCCGCCACCCGGCTGTCGGTGGTCGCGCTGCTCGCCACCACCGAATGGGCGGAGTTCGCGTTCGTCCGCGACAGCCTCTCGCTCAGCGACTCCGCGCTGTCCAAACAGCTGCACACCCTGGAGGACGCCGGATATCTGGAAGTGCTGAAGGAGGGCGGCGGCCGCAAGCGGCGCACGAAGGTCCGGCTGACGGACCGCGGCCGCGCCGCGTTCGAGGGGCATGTGGCCGCGCTCCGGGCGATCGTCGAGGGTGCCGGGGCCCCCGGGGCCGAGTCCGGCCCGGCCGCGCGGCGGCCCGCGGAGGCGGGGCGATGACGGCCGCCGTCCCCGCCGACCGCACCGTCGTCCGGGCCCGCGACGTCCGTATGTCGTACGGCGCCGTCGACGTGCTCCACGGCGTCGATCTGGACATCCGCCGCGGCGAGGTCTTCGCCCTGCTCGGCCCCAACGGCGCGGGGAAGACCACCACCGTGGAGATCCTCGAGGGCTTCCGGAAGCGGTCCGCCGGGGAGGTCCGCGTCCTCGGCGCGGACCCGGAGCGGGGTGACGACGCCTGGCGCGGCCGCATCGGACTGGTGCTGCAGTCCTGGCGCGACCACCGCCGCTGGCGGGTGGCCGAGCTCCTTGCGCACTTCGGGACCTACTACCCCGACCCGCGCGACCCGGTGGAGCTGCTGGGCCTGACCGGGCTGACGGGGCAGGCCGACCGGCGGGTGGAACTGCTGTCCGGCGGCCAGCGGCGGCGCCTGGACGTCGCACTCGGGATCGTCGGCCGGCCGGAGCTGCTCTTCCTCGACGAGCCGACCACCGGCTTCGACCCCGAGGCGCGGCACCGGTTCCACGCCCTGGTCGAACGGCTGGCCCGGGACGAAGGCGTCACCGTCCTGCTCACCACCCACGACCTGGCGGAGGCCGAACGGCTCGCGGACCGGATCGGCATGCTGGTCGGCGGCCGGATCCGGGCCTGCGGCACCCCGTCGGACCTGGCCCGGCAGGCCGCCGCACAGGCCGAGGTCCGCTGGACCGCCGACGACGGCACGCACCACCGCGAACGCACCGCGGACCCGTCCCGGCTGGTCTGGGAGATGCACCGGGACGCGGACGGGCCGATCGCCGGCCTGGAGGTCCGCCGCCCGACGCTGGAGGACACCTACCTGCACATGGTGCATCGGCACGCCGACGGCACGGACGGGGCCGCGGAGGGGGAGGAACGGATCGCATGACGAACGACACAGCCGGGGCACACCGGCCACAGGGGCCGCGCCGCCCGGCCTGGCGTACGGGGTGCCGACGCGGCGTCATCGAAGTGCGGCACCTGCTCCGCAACCCGAAGGAGATGTCGGGCCACGTCACCAATGTGGTCGTGGCCCTGCTGGTCGCCGCCTACATCAGCGACGACGTGCCAGGCACCGACACCCCGCTGGCCCATCTGGTGCTCGCGGGCTTCGCCGCCTACCTGCTGTTCCAGATCGGCCTGATCAGCCTCCCGCAGATGCTCGTCACCGAGCGGGAGGAGGGTGTTCTGCTGCGGCTGCGCGCCACGCCCGGCGGGATACCGGCGTATCTCGTGGCCAAGTGCCTGCTGCTGGTCACCATGGCGACCGGCAGCCTGGCGCTGCTCCTGGGAGCCTCGGCGCTGCTGGTGGACGGTCCGCTGCCGCGCGACGGGGGCGGCTGGGTGACGCTGCTGTGGGTCACCGCGCTCGGTCTGCTGGCCGTCGTACCGCTGGGCGCCGCCCTGGGCGCCGTGCTGCCCAACCCGCGGGAGGCGCTGGCCCTGATCGTGCTGCCCGCCATGGGGCTGCTGATCACCTCCGGAGCGGTCTTCCCGATCACCTCGCTGCCCGTGCCGGTCCAGCAGGTGGCCGCCGTCTTCCCGCTGAAGTGGATGGCCCAGGGACTGCGTTCGGCGCTGCTGCCGGACGCCGCGCGGGCGGCGGAGCCGGCCGGTTCCTGGGAGCTGCCCATGGTCGCGCTGGTACTGGCCGCCTGGGCGGTCGTCGGGTTCCTCCTGGCGGTGCCCCTGCTGCGGCGCGCGGCCCGCCGGGAGTCCGGCTCCCGCCTGGCCGCGCGCCACCGCAAGGCGGCGGAGAGCGGAGCGGTGCCCGCGTAGCCGGACCCCGCGCCGGTACGGGGCCCGGCCTCAGGAGGCTCCCGAGTCCTCGCCGCGGGGCCGCACCAGACGCGGCCGGCGGACCCACGGGAAACGGGCCCACGGGAGACGGACGCGCGCGAGGGTTCCCGGTTCTCCGCCGGGGCCCTGGTGCCCGTGCACACGGGGATCGTCCGTGACGTCGTACCGCTTCACATAGGCGCCGAGGAACGCCTGGAGGGTGGCGATCGCGGGGATGGCGATCAGCGCGCCGACGGCACCGAGCAGGGCGGTGCCGGCGACGACCGAGCCGAAGGCGACCGCCGGGTGGATGTCGACGGTCCTGGCGGTCAGCTTGGGCTGCAGGACGTAGTTCTCGAACTGCTGGTAGAACACCACGAAGATCAGCACCCACAGCGCGTACCACGGGTCGACCGTGAAGGCGATCAGCATGGGCAGCGCACCCGCGAGATAGGTGCCGATGGTGGGGATGAACTGCGACACCAGTCCCACCCAGACGGCGAGGACGGGCGCGTAGGGCACCTCGAGGATCTCCAGCAGCACGAAGTGCGCCAGGCCGGAGATCAGGGCCATCAGTCCGCGCGAGTACAGGTAGCCGCCGGTCTTGTTCACGGCGATCTCCCACGCGCGCAGCACCTCGGCCTGCCGGGCGGGCGGCAGCAGCGAGCAGACGGTGCGCCGCAGCCGCGGCCCGTCGGCGGCGAAGTAGAAGGAGAAGAGGCCCACGGTCAGCAGCTGGAAGAGACCGCCGAGGACCTGGGCGGACACGTCGAGGACGCCGGTGGCGCTGTTCTGGACGTAGTTGCGCAGCCAGTCGGAGCGCAGCAGGCCCTCCTGGATGTCCACCCGCCGCAGCTCGGTGTGGAAGTGCGCGTTGACCCAGTTGATCACGGAGTCGAGGTAGTCCGGGAAGTCCTCGACGATCTTGATGATCTGGCCCGCCAGCATGGACCCGAGCAGGGTGACGAAGCCCGCCGCCGTGATCAGTACGCCCAGGAAGACGAGGAACGTGCCCAGGCCCCGGCGCACCCCGCGCGCGGCCATCCAGCTCACCGCGGGTTCGACGGCGAGCGCCAGGAAGAACGCGATCAGGACGTTGATCAGCAGCCCGGTGAGCTGGTGGAAGGCCCAGCTGCCGAGCTGGAACACGGCGATCAGCGCGAGCGCGAGCACCATGGCGCGCGGCAGCCAGCGCGGCATGCGGGCACCCGGCCGGGCCGTGGGGTCCACCGGGGGGCCGGCGGGCGGCGGCGCTCCGGGCGCGGTGGGATGCCGGGCTGCCTGCCCGGTCTCGTCAGTGGTTGCCACGGCTCAAGTCTCGCCCACACCGGCGGCGGGACGTCCGCCGCCCGTCGGTCTCTGTGACGATCAGCGCTTCTCCAGGGGGACGTGCATCACCGAGCAGACCACGTGCCAGACGTCCTTGGCGCTCCAGCCGGCCGCCAGGGCCTCGTGCACCGTGCGCCCGCCGAGCTCGGACATGACATGGTCCCGCGCGAAGGTGTCGGCATACCCCGCACCGAAGTGCTCCGTCATCCGCTCCCAGAAAACCGTCAACCGCATGCCCCCAGTATCCCGCCTGTGGGGGTGGCCCCGGGCCGGTGCGCCTGCGGGCACCACTTTGCCCCTACGGTCGGACCCATGGCCGATACCGGAGCTGCCCCGACGCCCCCGACCTCCCCGCCGCAGGGCCCGCTCGCGCGGGCGGAGCGGTTCGTCTGGCTCACCGCGCGGGTGCTCGAACAGCACCTCTTCGCCCACCACTTCCGGGACGGCGGTGCCGGCCCGGTGGAGCGGGCGCTGGACGCCTACCGCAACGAGGACGGCGGGTACGGTCACGGGCTGGAGCCCGATCTGCGCGGTCCGGTCAGCCAGCCGCTGCACACCGCCCGCGCGCTGCGGGTGCTGGACGCGGTGGGGCGCTGCGGCGGCCGCCGCGCGGAGGACGTCTGCCGCTACCTGACGTCCGTCTCCACGGCGGACGGCGCGCTTCCGGCGATCCATCCCGGGCAGCGCGGCTATCCGGCGGCGCCCTTCGTGCCGGTCGTGGACGACCCGCCCGGGGAGCTGCTGGCCACCGGGCCGGTGGTGGGGCTGCTGCACCGCGGCGAGGTGTGGCACGCCTGGCTGTTCCGCGCCACGGACTTCTGCTGGCGGGCCGCGGAGTCGCTGGAGAGGTCCCACCCCTACGAGGTGGAGGCCGCGGTGGCGTTCCTGGACAACGCCCCCGACCGCGCCCGCGCGGAGGCCGCCGCCGACCGGCTGGGCCGTCTGGTACGCCGGCAGCGGCTCGCGGCACTCGACCCGGACGACCTCGACGCGTACCCGGTGGCGCCGGGCTACGCCCCGCGCGAGCACCACTTCCCGCACGACTACGCGCGGACGCCGCACTCCCTGGCGCGCGCGTGGTTCACGGACGAGGAGATGGCACGCTCCCTGGACTTCCTCGCGGCCGAGCAGCAGGAGGACGGCGGCTGGCCCGTGCGGTGGCGCCAGTGGGCCCCGGGTCCCTCTCTGGAGGCGCGCTCCATGGTGACGATCGACGCCCTGCGCACGCTGGAGGCGTACGGCCGCCCCGTCCGCTGAGCGACGTCCCTGCGCGTCCCCCCGCGTCCCCGCGCGGGGACGCCGAAGCCGCGGCCGCCGCCTCATCCGCCCAGGGCTCGCACCCCCGCCGTAACGACGACGGCCGATGCGACGACGAGCAGGAACGGGGCGCGCAGCACCAGGGCCACGGCGGCCGCCGCCACCCCCGCCGCCCGGGCGTCCAGGACCAGCGCCTGGCCGTCGGAGAACGTCTGCTGGGCCGTCAGGGCGGCGAGCAGGGCGACCGGCAGCAGCGCGGCGAGGCGCCGCACGACGGGCCGTTCCAGGGCCCCGGCGGGCACCAGCAGCCCGGCGAGTTTGACGGCGTAGCAGCCGACGGCCGTCACGCCGATCGCGATCCAGATGTTCAACGGTCCCCCTCCGGTGCGTCACCGCGCGATGCGCTCCCGCGGCCCCGTGCCCACAGCACGGCCGGCGCCGCGAGCGCGGCCACCAGGACCGGCACTCCGGCCGGCAGGACGGGCAGCAGACCGAGCCCCAGGAGGACGGCGAGCCCGGCGACGGTCCGCTCGGTACCGGCCCGCAGCATGGGGGCGAGCAACGCCAGGAAGACCGCGGGACCGGCCGCGTCCAGCCCCCACGCGTCGGTGTCCCCGATGGCCTCGGCGCCCAGCGCGCCGAGCAGCGTGGTGAGGTTCCACAGCAGGTACAGGCTGAGCCCGGTCACCACGAACCCGATGCGTGCGCCGCGCCGGGTGGGCTGGGCGAGCGAGACCGCGGCCGTCTCGTCGATGACCCACTGGGCGGCGAACGGGCGCACCGCGCGGGGAAGCGCCAGCAACTGCGACAGGCGCAGCCCGTAGAAGGCGTTGCGCACCCCGAGGAAGAACGCCCCCGCGGCGGCCGTGAACGGGCTGCCGCCGGCCGCCAGCGCCCCCACCAGCGCGAACTGGGACGCACCGGTGAACACCAGCAGGCTGAGCGCGCACGTCTGGAGCAGGGTGAGCCCGCTGCCCGCCGAGGTCACGCCGAAGGCGAACCCGGAGAGCCCGACGGCGATCCCGACCCCGAGGGCGTCCCGTACGACGGCGCCGTCCGGTTTCCCTCCTCCGTCGTCCCGTATGTCCGCGTGTGCTGCTGTCCGCTCCGTTGCCACGCCCCCGACGGTACGAGGGGGCCGGGCCGCGCGTCTTGTACGTTCTTGCGCTCGCGCTGGTACGCGCCCGGGGGCACGCCGACGATCCGGCCGAAGTGCCGGTTCAGGTGCGGCTGGTCGGTGAAACCGACCGCGACGGCCGCCTCCGACGGCGCCGTCCCGGCGTCCAGCAGCCGCCGTGCGCGCCGCACGCGCGCGTCGGTGAGCCAGGTGTGCGGCGGCATCCCGTAGGTGTCCCGGAAGGCGCGCAGCAGGGCGAAGGGGCTGGTGCCGAGTTCGCCGGCCAGCCGCTCCAGCGTCGGCGGCGCGGCCATCCGCTCCTCCAGCAGGGTCCGCGCGCGTGCGGCCATCCGGGCGCCCGCCGTGCGCACCTCGCGCCGCGGCGGTGACCCGCCGTTCAGCCGCAGCAGCCGGGTCACGGCCACCCGGAGCAGGGTGTCGGCGGCGAGCGCGTTGCCCTCGTCGGTGGCCCGCAGCACCTGGTGCACCAGGTGGACGGCGTACGGGTCGTCGAGGACCGGTGCGACGAATCCCGGGGTGCCGCGCAGCGCGGTGGTCTCGGCGGCGATCGCGGCCACCACCTCCGGTGACGGGTACACCGCCCCGTACCGCCATCCCTCGGGGACGCCCGCCCTGCCGGTGTGCGGGGTGTCGGGGTTGACGAGCGCGAGGGCTCCGGCGCCCGCGTACACGTCTTCGCCGCCGTGGTGGAAGACCTCCACGCCGTCGGCGATGGCGGCGATCACGAAGTGCTCGTGGGTGTGCCGGACGAACGTCTTCCGTATGTAGCGGGCACGCAGCAGGTCGACACCGGGCAGTTCGTCGTACCGCCAGTGCCGCGCACGCTCCTTGCGCGATTCCGCCATGCGGCCATTGTCCCCGCCGTCCCCGTCCCCTGGTCCGCCCCCGTCCGGAACACCCCAGGTCCGCCCGGCTCGGCCGCATTGTCAGTGCCGGGGTGCACGATGGACGCATGGTCAGCGATCCGCACCGGGCCCTCGACGGCTTCTCCCCCGCGACCCGCGGCTGGTTCACGGGGGCGTTCTCCGCGCCCACCGCCGCCCAGGCCGGCGCGTGGCGGGCCATCGGGGAGGGGTCGGACGTGCTGGTGGTGGCCCCCACCGGCTCCGGGAAGACCCTGGCCGCCTTCCTCGCGGCCCTGGACCAGCTGGCCTCCACTCCCGCGCCCGCCGACCCCAAGAAGCGTTGCCGCGTCCTGTACGTCTCGCCGCTGAAGGCCCTGGCGGTCGACGTCGAGCGCAACCTCCGCAGCCCGCTGACCGGCATCCGCCAGGAGTCCGTCCGCCTCGGGCTGCCCGAGCCCGAGGTGAAGGTTGGCATCCGCTCCGGCGACACCCCGCCGGCCGAGCGCCGCGCCCTGGCCACCCGGCCGCCGGACATCCTGATCACCACCCCGGAGTCGCTGTTCCTGATGCTGACGTCCGCCACGCGCGACGCGCTGACGGGCGTGGAGACGGTGATCCTCGACGAGGTGCACGCGGTCGCGGGCACCAAGCGCGGCGCGCACCTGGCGCTCTCCCTGGAGCGGCTGGACGAGCTGCTGCCCCGGCCGGCCCGCCGCATCGGCCTGTCGGCGACCGTGCGGCCGGTGGACGAGGTCGCCCGGTTCCTGTCCCCGCGCCGCAAGGTGGAGATCGTCCAGCCGAAGTCGGGCAAGGAGTTCGACCTCTCCGTCGTGGTGCCGGTGGAGGACCTGGGCGAGCTGGGCGGCTCGCCGGTCGCCGACGGCTCGGAGGGCGCCGAGCGCCCGTCGATCTGGCCGCACGTCGAGGAGCGGATCACCGACCTGGTGCAGTCCCACCGCTCGACCATCGTGTTCGCGAACTCCCGCCGCCTCGCCGAGCGGCTGTGCAACCGGCTCAACGAGATCGCCTACGAGCGGGCCACCGGTGAGCCCCTGGACGAGCACCACTCCCCCGCCGAGCTCATGGGCGGCTCCGGAGCCGCCCAGGGCGCCCCCTCGGTCATCGCCCGCGCCCACCACGGTTCGGTCTCCAAGGAGCAGCGCTCCCTGGTCGAGGAGGACCTCAAGGCGGGCCGGCTCCCCGCGGTGGTCGCCACCTCCAGCCTGGAGCTGGGCATCGACATGGGCGCCGTCGACCTGGTGGTCCAGGTCGAGTCGCCGCCGTCGGTCGCCTCCGGGCTCCAGCGCGTCGGCCGCGCGGGGCACCAGGTGGGCGCGGTCTCCACGGGCGTGGTGTTCCCGAAGTACCGGGGCGACCTGGTGCAGGCCGCCGTGGTGACCGAGCGGATGCGCACCGGCGCCATCGAGTCCCTGAGGGTGCCCGCCAACCCACTGGACGTCCTGGCCCAGCAGCTCGTCGCCATGACGGCCATGGACACCTGGCAGCTCGACGACCTGCTCGCCATGGTCCGCCGCGCGGCGCCGTTCGCCTCGCTGCCGGAGTCCGCCTTCACGGGCGTGCTGGACATGCTCGCCGGCCGCTACCCGTCCGACGCGTTCGCGGAGCTGCGCCCGCGCGTGGTGTGGGACCGGGTCACGGGCGAGATCACCGGCCGCCCAGGGGCCCAGCGCCTGGCCGTCACCTCCGGGGGCACGATCCCCGACCGCGGCCTCTTCGGTGTCTTCCTGGCCGGCGCCGACCCCAAGAAGGGCGGCGGACGGGTCGGCGAGCTGGACGAGGAGATGGTCTACGAGTCCCGCGTGGGCGACGTCTTCACCCTCGGCACCAGCTCCTGGCGCATCGAGGACATCACCCGCGACCGGGTCCTGGTCTCTCCGGCGCCGGGCGTGCCGGGCCGGCTGCCGTTCTGGAAGGGCGACCAGCTGGGCCGCCCGCTGGAGCTCGGCCGCGCGGTGGGCGCGTTCCTGCGCGAGGTGGGCTCGCTGACCAAGGACGACGCCCGGCTGCGGCTGCTGGCGGCCGGACTGGACGCCTGGGCCGCGGACAACGTGCTGTCCTACCTGGACGAACAGCGCGAGGCCTGCGGCCACGTCCCCGACGACCGCACCATCGTGGTCGAGCGCTTCCGCGACGAGCTGGGCGACTGGCGGGTCGTGGTGCACTCACCGTTCGGCGCCCAGGTGCACGCCCCGTGGGCGCTCGCGCTCGGCGCCCGTCTCTCCGAGCGGTACGGCATGGACGCCCAGGTCATGCACGCCGACGACGGCATCGTGCTGCGCCTGCCGGACGCCGATCTGATGGGCCTCGACCTGCTCGACCAGGCACCGGTGAAGGCCGGCACCGAGTACGACGCGGACCGGGCCCCGGTGGGCGCCGCCGACGTCGTCTTCGACAAGGGCGAGGTGGACCAGGTCGTCACCGACCAGGTGGGCGGCTCGGCGCTGTTCGCCTCCCGCTTCCGCGAGTGCGCCGCCCGCGCGCTGCTGCTCCCGCGCCGCAACCCCGGCCGGCGCACCCCGCTGTGGCAGCAGCGTCAGCGTGCCTCCCAGCTCCTCCAGGTCGCGGGGGAGTTCGGCTCCTTCCCGATCGTCCTGGAGGCGGTCCGCGAATGCCTCCAGGACGTGTTCGACGTACCGGGCCTCGTCGAGCTGATGGGCGACCTGGAGTCCCGCAAGGTGCGCCTCGTCGAGGTCACCACCCCCGAACCGTCCCCGTTCGCCCGCTCCCTCCTCTTCGGCTACGTCGCCCAGTTCCTGTACGAGGGCGACTCCCCGCTCGCCGAGCGCCGCGCCGCCGCCCTGTCGCTGGACTCGCGGCTGCTGGCCGAGCTGCTCGGCCAGGCGGAGCTGCGCGAGCTGCTCGACGCCGAGGTGCTGACCGAGCTGGAGCGCGAGCTGCAGTGGCTCACCGAGGACCGGCGCGTGAAGGACGCGGAGGGCGTGGCCGACGTGCTGCGCGTGCTCGGCCCGCTCACCGAGGCCGAGCTGGCCGAGCGGGGCGCCGAGCCGCGGTGGGCGCGGGAGCTGGCCTCCGCGCGGCGCGCGATCCGGGTGCGGGTCGCGGGCGCCGACCACTGGGCGGCGATCGAGGACGCCGGGCGGCTGCGCGACGCGCTGGGCACGGCGCTGCCGGTCGGCGTACCGGAGGCGTTCACCGAGCCGGTCAAGGACCCTCTCGGGGATCTCCTCGCCCGGTTCGCGCGGACCCACGGACCCTTCACGTCGGCCACCGCGGCGGCCCGCTTCGGCCTGGGGGTGGCGGTCACCGAGGGCGCCCTCCAGCGACTCTCCGCGGCGGGCAGGATCGTCCAGGGCGAGTTCCATCCGGCCGGGATCGGACAGGAGTGGTGCGACGCGGCCGTGCTGCGCCGACTGCGCCGGCGTTCCCTGGCCGCCCTGCGGCACGAGCTGGAGCCGGTGCCACCGCCCGCGCTCGCGCAGTTCCTCCCCCAGTGGCAGCACATCGGAAAGGGGCACAACCTGCGCGGCGTCGACGGCCTGGTGCGGGCCGTCGAGCAGCTGCAGGGCGCCTCCGTGCCCGCCTCCGCCCTGGAGAAGCTGGTCCTGCCGTCCCGGGTGGCGGGCTACACCCCGGCGATGCTGGACGAGCTGACGGCGGCCGGGGAGGTGGTGTGGGCCGGCGCCGGTTCGCTCCCGGGGAAGGACGGCTGGGTCTCCCTCTACCTCGCGGACGCGGCCCCGCTGCTGCTCCCTCCCCCGCACCCCCTGGAGCTCACGGCCCTGCACCAGTCCGTCCTGGACGCCCTCTCCGGCGGCTACGGCCTGTTCTTCCGCCAGATCGCCGACCAGGTCCGCGCCACCACCCACCCCGAGGCCACCGACCCCCAGCTGGCCGACGCGTTGTGGGACCTCGCCTGGTCCGGACGGCTCACGAACGACACCCTCTCGCCCCTGCGCTCCCTGCTGGGCTCGGGCCGCACCGCCGGCGCCACGGCCCACCGCGCGAAGCGCTCGGCCCCGCGCGGGCGCTACGGCTCGCTCACGGCGGCCGCCCGCAGCGCCTCCCGCACCGGCCCGCCGACCGTCGCCGGCCGCTGGTCCCTGCTCGAGGACCGGGAGGCCGACCCCACGGTCCGCGCCCACGCCCTGGCCCGCACCCTGCTCGACCGGCACGGTGTGGTGACCCGGGGCGCCGTCGCCGCGGAAGGCGTCGAGGGCGGCTTCTCGGCGACGTACCGCATCCTGTCCGCCTTCGAGGAGACGGGGCAGGCCCGTCGCGGCTACGTGGTGGAGGGACTGGGCGCCGCGCAGTTCGCGATGGACGGGGCGGTGGACCGCCTCCGCGCGGCGGCCAACGCCCGGGACCGGGGTGACGGGCTGCCGGCCCCTCCCGGCACGAGCGTGCCCGACCCCTTCGGCGGGGCCTCCGACCCCTTCGCCACCCACGGCTTCGCCCCACCCACCGACGGCCCCGGCGAAAGCGTCCCGGGACACGACGGCTTCCCCGGCGCGTTCCCCGGCGAGGACGACACGCGCCCGCCCCACCCGGGGCCGGGCGACTACGTCTCCCCGCGCGACCGGGCCCCCCAGGCGCCGCCGCCCTGGCAGAACGGCGGGCGTGCCGCGTACGACCCCTTCGCCGGCCGCCCCACCGGCGCGGACCGCGCCCCACGCGCCGTCGTCCTCGCCGCCGCCGACCCGGCGAACGCCTACGGAGCCGCCCTGGGCTGGCCCGAGCCCCCGACCGGCGCCGGGCACAAGCCCGGCCGCAAGGCTGGCTCCCTGGTGGTCTTGGTGGACGGCGAGCTGACGCTCTACATGGAACGGGGCGGCAAGACGCTGCTGGCCTGGCCGGCCACCCCCGACGACGAGCCGGCCGACGACCCCCGGCTGCGGGCTGCCGCGGAAGCCCTCGCCGCGGCCGCCCGCGCGGGCTCCCTGGGCACCGTCACGGTGGAGCGGGTCAACGGCGCCTCGGCGCTGACGTCCCCGCTGGGCACCGTCCTGGAGGCCGCGGGCTTCATCGCCACCCCCCGGGGCCTGCGCCTGCGCGCCTGACCGGCGCCGGTGCCCCGGCAGCCCGTGCGGCCGGTCGGGCACCATACCCGGCCGGCGTGCAACCCTGGACGCATGCCCGAAGGAGACACGGTCTGGCAGGCCGCGCGGCGGCTGCACGACGCCCTCGCGGGCAAGGTGCTGACCCGCAGCGACCTGCGGGTCCCCCGGTTCGCCACGGCCGACCTCACCGGCCGCACCGTGCTGGACGTCACCCCGCGCGGCAAGCACCTGCTGACCCGTGTCGAGGGCGGCCTGACCCTGCACTCGCACCTGAGGATGGACGGCTCCTGGCGCGTGTACGCGGACGGGCAGCGCTGGAACGGCGGCCCCGCCCACCAGATCCGTGCCGTCCTCGGCACCGAGGACCGCACCGCCGTCGGCTACCGGCTCCCCGTCCTGGAACTGATGCGCACCACCGACGAGGACCGCGCGGTCGGCCACCTCGGACCCGACCTCCTCGGCCCGGACTGGGACCCCGGCCTGGCGCTGGCCAACCTCATGAAGGACCCGGCCCGCCCGCTCGGCGAGGCCCTGCTGGACCAGCGCAACCTCGCCGGCATCGGCAATGTCTTCAAGAGCGAACTCTGCTTCCTGCTCGGTGTCACGCCCTGGCTCCCCGTGGGGGACCTGCCCGCCGAACGGGCCGCGCACCTGCCCGGGCTCGCCAGGCGACTGCTGGAGTTCAACCGCGAGCGCCCGGTGCGCAGCACGACGGGCCGCCGCGGCCAGGACCTGTTCGTCTACGGCCGGGCACGCCGCCCCTGCCTGCGCTGCCGCACCCCCGTCCGCCTCGCCGACCAGGGCGACGGCTCGCGCGAACGTCCCACGTACTGGTGCCCCACCTGCCAGCCGGGCCCGGCGCCCACCCGCACACCCCGCTGACCGCTTACGGCCCAACCAAAGCCCTGATGCCGCTCATTGACGCCCGGTCAGCCCTGCGCGTCCGGCCCCCTCATCCCGTGACCGCCCGCGCGCCAGGCCCGCCGCCACCGCCCCGGAGCCAGTGCGCCCTCCGCCCGCGCCTTGGGCATGCAGTGCACCGGCAGCACACCCAGCCCCCACCCGCCGGCCGCGACCACGCCTTCCAGCACACCGGCGTCGGGCACCAGCAGCAGTCGCGCCACCGCCCACCACCACAGCGCGCCGACCCCCACAGTCGCGCCCCAGCGCACCACCCGCCCCATCGTCACCGCCGCCACCCCCCACGGCGGCAACGCTATGAGGCCGCACACCCCCACGCACAGGGCGCACCGGCGGCACACCGGCGCACCACGCCCGCGGGACCGCCCTGCGAAGGGCCTGCGGCCCCCCGGGGCCACGTCACCCGTTCTCGGCCTGGAACATCCAGTGCTGCTTCTCCAGGTCGGCGGTGATCGCGATGAGGACGTCCTGGCTGACCGGGTCCGGTTCCCCGGTCGCCGTGACCCGCTCCCGCATCCGGGAGATCACCGCGCCCAGCGCCTCCACGAGCGTGCCCACCGCGGTCGTGTCGTCGACCCAACCCTCGGGGGTCACTCCGATCCCGCTGCCGACGGCCACCGTCGCCGCACGCCCGTCGGGCGAGACGCCGAGCGCCGCGGCACGCTCCGCGACGGTGTCGGAGTGGGTGCGCGCGACGGTCACGACCTCGTCGAGCTGGAGGTGCACGGAACGGAAGCGCGGCCCGACCACGTTCCAGTGGATCTGCTTCGCCACCAGGGCGAGGTCCACCAGGTCGACCAGGGCACCCTGCAGCGCCTCGGACACGGTCTTCAGGTTCGCGTCGGACAACGGGCTCTTCACGACGTACATCCGCACCTCCGTGGCTGTCCCCCGTCTCGTCCCTCAACGATGACCGCCGCGCGCCGCACCGGCAAACGCACGGGGAACGTGCCGCGCATGCGAAAAACCCCGGCAGCACCCTCCCGGATCTTCCGGAAGGGCCCCTACCGGGGCATCTCACACCTTCACACCGCACACACGCGGAGCATCACGCTCACGCGGCGACGACGTCCACCGCCTCGGCGGGCGCCTTGATGGTCACCCGTTCCGGCGGCACACCGGTCACCGAAACGGAACCCAGCATCGGACGAACCGGCGTGGGTACGGGCGTGCTGGGGGTCGCTGCAGCAGACTGGGCCAGCTCGGCGAGAGCGAGCTCGTCGCTCACTTCCCGCATGAGTTCGGACATCCGTACGTCCAGCGCGTCGCAGATGGCGGAGAGCAGTTCGGAGGAAGCCTCCTTCTGCCCCCGCTCCACCTCGGAGAGATAGCCGAGTGAGACTCGGGCGGACGAGGAGACTTCGCGCAGAGTACGGCCCTGGCGTTGGCGCTGCCGACGCAGCACGTCACCCAGCAGGCGACGGAGCAGAATCATCGGTGGCTCCCTCCTCGGACCGCGTAGCCGCATCCTTCTCGCCCCACCGTACCGCCTACCGCCGCGGCCGTGCGGGGAGCGATGTCGTGTTCACTCAGGGCTGCAAACATCAAAACCCCCCGTTCCGTTCCGTATCCTGTGCCCGCTCATTCCCGGTCTGTTCGCCCGCAAGCTCCGTCAGAAGCAGTGCGAGTACGCTCCGTACACTCTCCATACGAATTTCCGCACGGTCGCCGTTCAACCGCAGACGCTCCACTTTTCCGCCACCGGCAGAACCGGAACCCGCTGCCGGAGGGCCGTCCACGGCGATGAACACCGTGCCGACGGCCTGACCGTCCTGGGGGTCCGGACCGGCGACACCGGTGGTCGCGATGCCCCAGTCGGCGCCCAGCGCCTTGCGGACACCGGCCGCCATCTGGGCCGCCACCTGCGGATCCACCGCTCCGCGCTGCGCCAGCAGAGTGGCGTCGACGCCGAGCAAGTCCCGCTTCAGCTCGGTCGCGTACGCCGTCACCGACCCGCGGAACACCTTGGACGCACCGGGGACGGCGGTGATCTCCGCCGCCACCAGGCCACCGGTCAGCGACTCGGCCACGGCGAGGGTCTCGCCGTTCACGGTGAGTAGTCGCACCACCTCGGTGGCCCTGGAACTCACGCTTCCGTCTCCTCCAACGCGGCCTTGCGCTCGGCGATTCCCTGCCTGCGCAGCACAATGGCCTGTTTCACATAGTCGAGTCCGGTGACCACGGTCAGCACGACCGCCGCGGCCATCACCCACCACCGCAGCGTCGCCAGCCAGCCCGTGAGCGCCAGCACGTACATGCCGACGGCCACGCCCTGGGTGAGCGTCTTCAGCTTGCCCCCGCGGCTGGCCGGGATCACGCCGTAGCGAATGACCAGAAAACGCAGCAGCGTGATGCCGAGTTCCCGGCCGAGGATCACCCCGGTGACCCACCACGGCAGGTCGCCCAGCGCGGAGAGGCAGATCAGGGCCGCTCCCATGATCGCCTTGTCGGCGATGGGGTCGGCGATCTTCCCGAAGTCGGTGACGAGGTTGTAGGTGCGCGCCAGGTGGCCGTCGAACAGGTCGGTGATCATGGCGATGGCGAAGGCCGCCCACGCCAGCGACCGCCATGCCGGGTCGTACCCGCCGTCGGCGAGCATCAGCGCGACGAACGCCGGCACCAGGAGCAGCCGGAGCATGGTCAGCAGGTTGGCGATGTTCCAGACGCTGGCCTGGTTGACGGCCGCCGCCGCGATCTTCGCGCCGCGCGCCGCCTCCGCACCGTCCTCGGAGTCGGCTCCGGCCCGGGACGCCGCGGCCCGGGCGGCCTCGTCGGCGTGCGGCTGGGCACTGCCCGCGCCACGGCCCGACAGCCCGCGCCTCGCGGTACCGCCGCCGGACGGTCCCGCACCCCGCCCCTCACGCGCGACCGCACGGCCGGCCCCGGGAACACCCCCGGGGGTGATGCTCGCCGCCCTCCGCGCGCCGGAGGGGCCTCCTGCCGCCGATGCCGGGACACCCGTCATCTGCCCGCCTCCTCACTCCACGCGAGCGAACCCTCGAACAGCGGCTCGGCCACCAGGTCGACACCTTCCGTGCCCACCACCTTCGCCTCGACCATACGGCCGACGCGCAGTCCCTCGCCGCTCGTGAGCAGCACCTGGCCGTCCGTCTCGGGGGCCTGGTGGGCCCCCCGGCCGTACACGCCCTCCGCCTCGTCCACGGACTCCACCAGCACCCGCACGGTCTCGCCGACCCGCTCCTCGGCACGCTGCGAGACGAGCTCCTCGGCCAGCCGGGAGACACGGGCCAGCCGCTCGGCGACGACGTCCTCGTCCAGCTTGCGGTCGTAGGTCGCCGCCTCGGTGCCCTCCTCGTCGGAGTAGCCGAAGACCCCGATGGCGTCCAGCCGCGCGTGGTTCAGGAACCGCTCCAGCTCGGCGAGGTCCGCCTCGGACTCCCCGGGGAAGCCCACGATGAAGTTGGAACGCACGCCGGCCTGGGGCGCCTTGCTGCGGATGGTGTCGAGCAGCTCCAGGAACCGGTCGGTGTCGCCGAAGCGGCGCATCGCGCGCAGCACGTCGGGCGCGGAGTGCTGGAAGGACAGATCGAAGTAGGGGGCGACCTTAGGGGTGGAGGTCAGCACGTCGATCAGGCCGGGCCGCATCTCGGCCGGCTGCAGGTAGCTGACGCGCACCCGCTCCAGGCCGTCGACCTCGGCCAGCTCGGGCAGCAGGGACTCCAGCAGGCGGATGTCGCCGAGGTCCTTGCCGTAGGAGGTGTTGTTCTCGGAGACCAGCATGATCTCCTTCACCCCCTGCTCGGCCAGCCACCGCGTCTCGTTCAGCACGTCGCTGGGGCGGCGCGAGATGAAGGAGCCGCGGAAGGACGGGATGGCGCAGAAGGAGCAGCGCCGGTCGCAGCCGGAGGCGAGCTTCACCGAGGCCACCGGGGAACCGTCCAGCCGGCGGCGCAGGGGCGCGCGCGGGCCGGAGGCCGGGGCGAGGCCCTCCGGGAGATCCACCGGGCCGTGGCCCGGGAGGGCGACCGAGGCGGCGGAGTCCTGGCGCTCGGCCGGGCTGATCGGCAGCAGCTTGCGCCGGTCGCGCGGGGTGTGGGAGGCGTGGATGCCGCCGTTCAGGATGGTCTGGAGGCGGTCGGAGATGTCGGTGTAGTCGTCGAACCCGAGCACACCGTCGGCCTCGGGCAGGGCCTCGGCGAGTTCCTTGCCGTACCGCTCGGCCATGCAGCCCACCGCCACGACGGCCTGCGTTCTTCCATGGCCCTTGAGGTCGTTGGCCTCCAGGAGGGCGTCGACCGAGTCCTTCTTGGCGGCCTCGACGAACCCACAGGTGTTGACGACGGCGACGTCGGCGTCCTCGGCGTCCTCCACGAGCTCCCAGCCGTCCGCCTCCAAACGGCCTGCGAGCTCCTCCGAGTCCACCTCGTTACGGGCGCAGCCAAGGGTGACGAGTGCGACGGTACGGCGTTCAGGCATGGGCTCAAGACTACTTCGTCCCGCCGGCACCCCACGTCGACGGGGTTGGCCGATCACGGCCGCCCCCGTCGCCGGAGTGCTCCGGGGGACCGCTCATCCGGCCTGCGGGTCGCCCTTGGTGTAGGTCAGGCGCTCGACGGCGCCCGGCTGCCAGTCGTCCTCGATCTTCTTGCCGTTCACGAACAGGTCGATGGCGCCGGCGTCGCCGAGCACCAGGTTGACCTTGAAACTGTCCTGGAAGGTCTTGGAGTCGCCCTGCTTGAGCAGTCCGTCGAAGAGCAGCCGGCCGTTGTGGTCCTTGGCGGAGATCCAGCTGCGTCCGTCGGCGGCGGTCACCCGGACGGTCACCTTGTCCTGCGGCGCGGCCGCGATGGCGCTGTCCGACGGGTCCGGCGCGGGGTCGGCCGGCTTCTTTGTCGTGGGGGTGGGCGAGGGCGAGGTGGTGGGCTCGGTGCCCTCGGCGACGTTGGCGTTGTCGCCGTCGTCCCCGCCGTTGACCATGGTGAAGCCGACGAAGCCGATCACGACGACGATGGCGGCGACCATGGCCGCGGTCCAGTTGGGTCCGCGCCGCTCCGGGCGGATGCGTTCCGCCTCGAACAGCGGAGCGGCGGGGGTGGGCGCCGGACGGCCACCCCCGTGCTCGCTCTCGTACTGGGCGATCAGCGGGGCCGGATCGAGGTGGACGGCCTTGGCCAGGGTCCGGATGTGCCCGCGCGCGTAGACGTCGCCGCCGCAGGGCGCGAAGTCGTCCGACTCGATGGCGTGCACGATGGCGATGCGGACCCGGGTGGCGCTACTGACGTCGTCGACGGTGAGCCCGGCGGCGATGCGCGCCCGGCGCAGCGCGTGCCCGACGGAGGGGCGGGCTTCCTCGGATACGTCTTCGAACGGACGCTCGTCTTCAGGGGAGTTGCCGATGGACACGGGGGCGCCTTTCGAGCGTGTAGCCACCTGTGCTGGAGGTTCAGTCTAGGAGGGGTACGAGAGGGTGGGGCAACTGGGCGGTGGAACTTTGTACGCCATCGGAATGGCCCGACATCCCGATGGTGGACCTCTTGTTCGTCGTTTCGCTCAACTTGACGTACGCCGACGGGAAACGGTTGCCCAATGATCCCTCACGGGTGGGTCACGATCGGCCACCCGGGTGCCCCGAGGCGACGACCGCGTCCCGTCCGCCTACCCTTCAGACTCCCCCCGGATCAGCGCGAGCACGCCATCCAGCTCATCAGGCTTCACAAGAACATCACGAGCCTTCGAACCCTCGCTCGGTCCGACGATGTTGCGGGACTCCATGAGGTCCATCAGCCGGCCCGCCTTGGCGAAGCCGACGCGCAGCTTGCGCTGCAGCATGGACGTCGACCCGAACTGGGTGGAGACGACCAGCTCGGCCGCCTGGCACAGCAGGTCGAGGTCGTCGCCGATGTCCTCGTCGATCTCCTTCTTCTGCTTGGTCCCGACGACGACGTCCTCGCGGAAGACGGGCGCCATCTGGTCCTTGCAGTGCTGGACGACGGCCGCGACCTCCTCCTCGGTCACGAACGCGCCCTGCATACGCGTCGGTTTGTTCGCGCCCATCGGCAGGAACAGCCCGTCGCCCTTGCCGATCAGCTTCTCGGCGCCGGCCTGGTCGAGGATGACGCGCGAGTCCGCCAGCGAGGAGGTGGCGAACGCCAGCCGGGAGGGCACGTTCGCCTTGATCAGACCGGTCACGACGTCGACCGACGGGCGCTGCGTGGCGAGCACCAGGTGGATGCCGGCGGCCCGCGCGAGCTGCGTGATCCGCACGATGGCGTCCTCGACGTCGCGCGGGGCGACCATCATCAGGTCGGCCAGCTCGTCGACGATCACCAGCAGGTACGGGTACGGCTGGAGCTCCCGCTCGCTCCCCTCGGGCGGTTTCACCTTGCCCTCGCGCACCGCGCGGTTGAAGTCGTCGATGTGCCGGTAGCCGTAGGCGGCCAGGTCGTCGTAGCGCAGGTCCATCTCGCGCACGACCCACTGCAGCGCCTCGGCGGCCCGCTTGGGGTTGGTGATGATCGGCGTGATCAGGTGCGGGATGCCCTCGTACGCCGTCAGCTCCACGCGTTTGGGGTCGACCAGGATCATCCGGACGTCCTCCGGCGTCGCCCGCATCATGATCGACGTGATCAGGCAGTTGATGCAGGACGACTTGCCGGAGCCGGTGGCGCCGGCGACCAGCATGTGCGGCATCTTCGCCAGCGAGGACATGACGTAGCCGCCCTCGACGTCCTTGCCGAAGGCGACCAGCATCGGGTCGTCGTCCTCGGCGGACTCCGCGAGCCGCAGTACGTCACCGAGGTTGACCATCTCCCGGTCGGTGTTGGGGATCTCGATGCCGACCGCGGACTTGCCGGGGATCGGGCTGATGATCCGCACGTCCGGGCTGGCGACGGCGTACGCGATGTTCTTGGTCAGCGCGGTCACCCGCTCGACCTTCACGGCCGGGCCGAGTTCCACGACGTAGCGGGTGACCGTCGGGCCGCGGGTGAAGCCGGTGACGGCGGCGTCCACCTTGAACTCCGTGAAGACCTTCCGCAGCGCCTCCACTATGGCGTCGTTGGCGGCGCTGCGCGCCTTGCCCGGGCCGCCCCGCCGGAGCAGGTCGAGGGAGGGCAGGGAGTAGGTGATGTCGCCGGAGAGCTGGAGCTGCTCCGCGCGGGCGGGCAGGTCGCGGGGCTCGGGGGGCGGCGCCTTGGTCATGTCCAGCACGCCGGCCGGGGGCCTGGCCTGCTTCGGCTCGTCCGCCGCCGGCTTCTTGCGCTGGGAGCGGGCCGCCGGGACCGGTGTCGGCGTGGTCGGCTCGCGGTCGCCGGCGCTCACCCCCTGCGTCAGGTCGGCGACGACCGGGGAGGGCGGCATCCCGTGCAGCACCGCCCCGTCGAGCGCCGCTGCCGCGGCGGCGGCCACGTCGACGGCGTCCAGGGGCCGGTCCGGGTCCGCCGGTGCCCTGCGGGGCCGGGTACGGCGCCGGGACAGCGCCTCCTGCTCGACGCCGTCGGGGTCGTACTCCTCGGGCGCCGGGCGGCGCCTGCGGCGGCCGGCGGGCAGCGCCTCGCGCCACTGCTCCTCGTAGCGCTCGTCGTCGGCGCCGAAGTCCTCCGGCTCGGGTTCGCTGACGAGCCCGAGCCGCTCGCCGAGCCGGCGCAGGCGCTGCGGAATGGCGTTCACCGGGGTGGCCGTGACGACCAGGAGGCCGAAGACCGTGAGCAGCACGAGCAGCGGCACGGCGAGGACGTCGGTCATGGTGGACGACAGCGGTGTGGCCGCGGCCCAGCCGATGAGTCCGCCCGCGTCCCGTACGGCCTGCATGCCGTCGCTGCGGGCGGGCGAGCCGCAGGCGATGTGGATCTGCCCGAGGACGCCGATGACCAGGGCCGACAGACCGATGACGATGCGCCCGTTGGCCTCCGGCTTCTCCGGGTGCCGGATGAACCGTACGGCGATGACGGCGACCAGGATCGGCACCAGCAGGTCGAGGCGGCCGAAGGCTCCGGTGACCAGGATCTCCACCAGGTCGCCGACGGGGCCCTTCAGGTCCGCCCAGGTGCCCGCGGCGACGATCAGCGCGATGCCGAGCAGCAGCAGCGCGAGGCCGTCCTTGCGGTGGGCGGGGTCGAGGTTCTTGGCGCCCTGTCCTATGCCGCGGAAGACGGCGCCGACGGCGTGGGCGAGACCCAGCCAGAGGGCGCGCGCGAGCCGGTAGACGCCACTGGTCGGGTTCGGTGTCGGCGCCGGCTTCCTGGCCACGGCCTTCTTGGCGGGAGCCTTCTTCGCCGGGGGCCTTCTGGCAGCGGCCTTCTTCGCCGGAGCCTTCGCGGAAGCGGCCGCCTTCTTCGCGGGCGGCTTCTTGGCTGCGGAGGGACGTGAGGCCATGGGTGTGAGGTTACCGGTGGAGACGGCGGGGGACACGCGTGACGGATGCTTCACCCGTTCGTGTCGCTCTCGTCGAGGCGCGAAGGTGACGCCGACAGGTCACGGACACCGGCACCATGACACCGACTCAGGCCCGGCCCCTCCGGACGGGCCGGACAACTGCCCTGTCCGCGGGGTCAGTTCTGCGGCGGCACCGACGGCGGGCCGCCCGCTCCCGGTTCGAGGGCGTCCAGCGCCCGGCGCAACCCGGTGAGCTTGCGCTCGAGATGAGCCGCCGTGGCCACCGCGGCCGCGTCGGTCGACTCGTCGTTGAGCTGCTTGGTGAGCGCCTCGGCCTGCTCCTCGACGGCCGCGAGCCGCGCCGAGAGCTCGGCGAGCAGCCCCGCCGACTCCTTCGACTCCTCGGAGTCCTTCTCGCCGCCGTCCAACTGGAGCCGCAGCAGCGCCGCCTGCTCCCTCAGCTGGCAGTTCTTCATGTACAGGTCGACGAAGACCGAGACCTTGGCGCGCAGCACCCACGGGTCGAACGGCTTGGAGATGTAGTCGACCGCACCCGCCGCGTACCCACGGAAGGTGTGGTGCGGTCCGTGGTTGATCGCGGTGAGGAAGATGATCGGGATGTCCCGGGTCCGCTCACGGCGCTTGATGTGCGCGGCGGTCTCGAAGCCGTCCATGCCCGGCATCTGCACGTCCAGCAGGATGACCGCGAAATCGTCGGTGAGCAGTGCCTTGAGCGCTTCCTCCCCGGACGATGCCCGCACCAGCGTCTGATCGAGCGCAGAGAGGATCGCCTCCAGCGCCAGCAGATTCTCCGGCCGGTCATCGACCAGGAGGATCTTGGCCTTCTGCACCATGGCCCGCCCTCCTCGCCCCGGCTTGGGGCCTCCCCTGTCCGCAGGACCTGGGGACGCACCGGTGGGTACCGCCCCAGGGGACGACTCCCTTGCGCCGCCCGTCCTTGTGCCGGTCATCGTAGCCGCACCCCGCCCGTCGACACACCCTGTCACCGCGATGTCACTGTGCACGTAGCAGAAACGCGGCGGGAGACCAGAAGGTTCCCCGAATCCCGTACTTCTACACGACTTCGCGCACACCGCGTCGGCAACTCGGCGTGAACACCGAACCTTCCCGCCACGTTCGCGCCCCCTCCGTACGCCCCCCTCACTCCCCCCGCATCCACTGTTCCATCACCGTCAGCAGGTGATCGGGGTCGACCGGCTTGGTCACGTAGTCGGAGGCGCCCGACTCGATGGCCTTCTCACGGTCGCCCTTCATCGCCTTCGCGGTGAGGGCGATGATCGGGAGCCCGGCGAACTGCGGCATCCGCCGGATCGCCGTGGTCGTCGCGTACCCGTCCATCTCGGGCATCATGATGTCCATCAGGACGACCGCCACATCGTCGTGCTGCTCCAGCACCTCGATGCCCTCGCGGCCGTTCTCCGCGTACAGCACCGACAGGCCGTGCTGCTCCAGGACGCTGGTCAGCGCGAAGACGTTGCGGATGTCGTCGTCGACGATCAGCACCTTCTGCCCGCCGAAGCGGATCCCGCGGCGCGCCGGCCGGGGCGACGGCTCCTGCTGCTCGACCCCCGACCACTGCTCCAGCTCCGCGGCGGGCCGCTGCTCCGGCTGGGGCGCGATCCTGCGGCGGCGCCTGAACAGCGCGGCCGGACCGCTCTGGGTGTCCCGGTACGACTGCACCTCCGCCGGCGTCTCGACCTCCGGCGCGGACACCTCGGCCGAGGCCACCAGGTCACCGGCCTCCAGCGCGGGCATGGGCTGCTGGTAGCCGTTCGGCGGCAGCTCACTGGGGTGCAGCGGCAGGTACAGCGTGAACGTCGAGCCGCGGCCCGGCTCGCTCTGCGCGTGGATCTCACCGCCGAGCAGCTGCGCGATCTCCCGCGAGATCGACAGCCCCAGCCCCGTACCGCCGTACTTGCGGCTGGTGGTGCCGTCGGCCTGCTTGAACGCCTCGAAGATCACCCGCATCTTGCTCGCCGCGATGCCGATGCCCGTGTCGCTCACCGAGAACGCGATCAGGTCCGCGTCCGGATCGGTCAGCGAACCGGCCTCCAGCAACTGCTCCCGGATCCGCTGCGGAACGTCGTCCCGGGCCGGCCGGATGACCAGCTCGACCGATCCGGAGTCGGTGAACTTCACCGCGTTCGACAGCAGGTTGCGCAGAACCTGGAGCAGCCGCTGCTCATCCGTGTGCAGGGTGGCCGGCAGCTCCGGGGACACCCGCACCGACAGGTCCAGGCCCTTCTCCGCGGTCAGCGGCCGGAAGGTCGCCTCCACGTAGTCCACGAGCTGGACCAGCGCGATCCGCGTCGGGGAGACGTCCATCTTGCCCGCCTCGACCTTCGACAGGTCCAGGATGTCGTTGATGAGCTGCAACAGGTCCGACCCGGCACCGTGGATGGTCTCGGCGAACTCCACCTGCTTCGGCGAGAGGTTGCCCTCCGCGTTGTCGGCCAGCAACTTGGCCAGGATCAGCAGCGAGTTGAGCGGCGTCCGCAGCTCGTGCGACATGTTGGCCAGGAACTCGCTCTTGTAGCGCATCGACACCGCGAGCTGCTCGGCACGCTCCTCCAGGACCTGCCGCGCCTCCTCGATCTCGGTGTTCTTCACCTCGATGTCGCGGTTCTGCCGGGCCAGCAGCTCGGCCTTCTCCTCCAGTTCGGCGTTGGACGCCTGCAGCGCCTTCTGCCGCTGCTCCAACTCCGCCGACCGCTCCCGCAGTTGCTCGGTCAGCTCCTGGGACTGCGCCAGCAGCCGCTCGGTCTTGGTGTTGACCGAGATGGTGTTGACGCTCGTCGCGATCATCTCGGCGATCTGGTTGAGGAAGTCCTTCTGGATGTGCGTGAACGGCGTGAACGAGGCCAGCTCGATGACGCCGAGCACCTTCCCCTCGAACAGCACCGGCAGCACGATCACCTGCGCCGGCGGCGCCTCCCCGAGCCCCGAGGAGATCTTCAGATAGCCACTGGGCGCGTTCTCCACCAGGATCGTGCGCTTCTCCATGGCCGCCGTCCCGATGAGCCCCTCACCGGGACGGAAGGACGTCGGCATGGACCCCATGGAGTAGCCGTACGAGCCGAGCATGCGCAGCTCGAACCGGTCGGCTTCGGCGCCGTTCACGTCCTCGCCGTCGACCAGGGGCATCGCGAGGAAGAACGCGCCGTGCTGCGCCGAGACCACCGGGGTCAGCTCGCTCATGATCAGCGAGGCCACGTCCTCCAGGTCGCGGCGGCCCTGCATCAGCGCGGAGATCCGGGCCAGATTGCCCTTGAGCCAGTCCTGCTCCTTGTTCGCGATCGTGGTGTCGCGCAGGTTGGCGATCATCTTGTTGATGTAGTCCTGGAGCTCCTGGATCTCCCCGGACGCGTCCACGTCGATCTTCAGGTTCAGGTCGCCGCGGGTCACCGCGGTCGCCACGCGCGCGATGGCCCGCACCTGCCGGGTGAGGTTCCCGGCCATCTCGTTCACCGACTCCGTCAGGTCCCGCCACGTACCGTCGACGTCCCGCACGCGGGCCTGGCCGCCCAGCTGGCCCTCCGTGCCCACCTCGCGGGCCACGCGCGTGACCTCCTCCGCGAACGAGGACAGCTGGTCGACCATCGTGTTGATGGTCGTCTTCAACTCCAGGATCTCGCCGCGCGCGTCGATGTCGATCTTCTTCGTCAGGTCACCCTTGGCGATCGCCGTCGTCACCATGGCGATGTTGCGCACCTGACCGGTCAGGTTGGACGCCATCTGGTTCACCGACTCGGTGAGGTCCTTCCACGTGCCGGCCACACCCGGCACATGCGCCTGACCGCCCAGGATGCCGTCCGTGCCCACCTCGCGGGCCACCTTGGTGACCTGCTCGGCGAACGCGCTCAGCGTCTTCACCATGATGTTGATCGTGTCGGCGAGCTGCGCCACCTCACCGCGCGCCTCGATGCTGACCTGCCGCGTCAGGTCGCCGTTGGCGACGGCGGCGGACACCTGGGAGATGTTGCGCACCTGAGTGGTCAGGTTCTTCGCCATCAGGTTGACGTTGTCGCTCAGGTCCTTCCAGATGCCCGTGACACCGGGCACGTGCGCCTGGCCGCCCAGAATGCCCTCGGTGCCCACCTCACGGGCCACCCGGGTCACCTGCTCGGCGAACGACGACAGCTGGTCCACCATCGTGTTGACGGTGGTCACCAGCTCGAGGATCTCGCCCTTGGCGTCGACGGTGATCTTCTTCGACAGGTCGCCCTTGGCGACCGCCGTGGTGACCTCGGCGATGTTGCGCACCTGGAGGGTCAGGTTGTTCGCCATGCCGTTCACCGACTGCGTGAGGTCCTTCCAGGTGCCGGAGACACCCTGCACCTCGGCCTGACCTCCGAGGATGCCCTCCGTACCCACCTCACGGGCCACCCGCGTGACCTCCTGGGCGAACGACGACAGCTGGTCCACCATCGTGTTCAGGGTGTTCTTGAGCTCCAGGATCTCCCCGCGCGCGTCCACGGTGATCTTCTGCGACAGGTCACCGCGCGCCACCGCGGTCGCCACCTGGGCGATGTTGCGCACCTGCGCGGTGAGGTTGCCGGCCATGCCGTTCACCGAGTCCGTCAGGTCCCGCCACACACCGGCGACCCCGGGCACCTGCGCCTGACCGCCGAGACGGCCCTCGGTGCCCACCTCACGGGCCACCCGCGTCACCTGGTCGGCGAACGACGACAGCTGGTCCACCATCGTGTTGATGGTGTTCTTCAGCTCCAGGATCTCCCCGCGCGCGTCCACGTCGATCTTCTGCGACAGGTCACCGCGCGCGACGGCGGTCGTCACCTGCGCGATGTTGCGCACCTGACCGGTCAGGTTGGACGCCATCGAGTTGACGGAGTCGGTGAGCTCCTTCCAGGTGCCCGACACCCCGTCCACCTGCGCCTGACCGCCCAGCCGGCCCTCCGTGCCCACGTCCCGCGCCATCCGCGTGACCTGGTCGGCGAAGCTCGACAGCTGGTCCACCATCGTGTTCACGGTGTTCTTCAGCTGGAGCATCTCGCCGGAGACGTCCACGGTGACCTTCTGCGACAGGTCGCCATTGGCGACCGCCGTCGTCACCTGGGCGATGTTCCTCACCTGTCCGGTGAGGTTGCGGAACGCCGTGTTGACGGAGTCCGTCAGGTCCTTCCACGTCCCGGCCGCCCCCGGCACCTGCGCCTGGCCGCCCAGCTCACCCTCGACGCCGATCTCCCGCGCCACCCGCGTGACCTCGGCACCGAACGCCGACAGCTGGTCGACCATCGTGTTGACGGTGTTCTTCAGCTCCAGCATCTCGCCGGCCACGTCCACGGTGACCTTCTGCGACAGGTCACCATTGGCGACCGCCGTCGTCACCGCCGCGATGTCCCGCACCTGAGTGGTCAGGTTCCGGAACACCGTGTTCACGGAGTCCGTCAGGTCCTTCCACGTCCCCGCGGCGCCCGGCACGTTCGCCTGACCGCCCAGCCGCCCCTCGGCCCCGACCTCGTTGGCGACCCGCGTGACCTCGTCGGCGAAGATCCGCAGCGTCTCGGTCATCTGGTTGATCGTCTCGGCGAGCTGCGCGACCTCGCCGCGCGCCGGCACCGTCACCTTCCGCGACAGGTCACCGTTGGCGACCGCGGTCGTCACCTCGGCGATCCCGCGCACCTGCGCCGTCAGGTTCCCGGCCATGGTGTTGACGGAGTCGGTGAGCTCCTTCCACACGCCGTCCACCCCGGGGACCTGCGCCTGGCCGCCCAGCGCCCCCTCGGTGCCCACCTCGCGGGCGACGCGTGTCACCTCGGAGGAGAACGCGGAGAGCTGGTCCACCATCGTGTTGACGGTGTTCTTCAGCTCCAGCATCTCGCCCTCGACGTGCACGGTGACCTTGCGGGACAGGTCACCGCGCGCGACGGCCGTCGTCACCAGCGCGATGTCGCGCACCTGCGCGGTCAGCCGCTCCGCCATCGTGTTGACGGAGTCCGTCAGGTCCTTCCACGAACCCGACATGCCGCGCACCTGGGCCTGACCGCCCAGCTTGCCCTCGGTCCCCACCTCGCTGGCCACCCGCGTGACCTCGTCGGTGAACGTCGACAACTGGTCGACCAGGTTGTTGACGGTCCGCCCGACCTTCAGGAACTCGCCCCGCAGCGGATGCCCCGACCCGTCCGGCGCCTGCGTACGCAGCTCCATGCGCGGCGACAGATCACCCTCGGCGACCGCCGACAGCACCCGGCTGACCTCGGACACCGGCCGCACCAGGTCGTCGACCAGCGCGTTCGAGTGGTCGATCGCGGTCGCCCAGGAGCCCTCGGAGGCCCCGGTCTCCAGCCGCTCAGTGAGCTTGCCCTCACGCCCGACCATGCGGCGCACCCGCGCCAGCTCACCCGTCAGATGGAGATTGCGGTCGGCCACCTCGTTGAAGACCGCCGCGATCTCCGCCATCACGCCGTCGCCGGTCACCGTGAGGCGTTTGCGGAAGTTCCCGTCCCGCATCGCCACGAGGGCCCCCATCAGACGGTTCAGGGCCGCCGTGTCCACCGTCGTGGTCCCGCCCCGCGCCCTTCCCTGCCTACTCAGGGACTGTCCGCCTTTCGCGCGCGTGTTCGTGCCCCGCGTCGCTGCGCCAGACTCCACTGTGTCCCTCCCGCAGGGGTCGACCGTTACCGCTGTACTCGAGCACACCTCCAGGGCGTACCCGTCACTACCGCACTGTTCCTGTACTACTGCGATTTCCTGCCCGACGTTCCGAGCCGCCGCCAGGGGGGCTGCTGCCCACCCGACGCGGAAGACACACGGCCTGTCCGGACCTTCACAACAAGCCTGCCCAGTGTTTCACCCCCGCCGAACCAGGCCATAACAGTTCGGCAGCTTCGCACATCGTCCGCACACCCGCCGGACGGAGAACACCTCCGGACGGAATCACAGCCGACCGGCATCCGCTCGGACCGCGAAGGTAAGTAACCTTGCATCCGGCTGTCCAGCCACGCCGGTCCGTCCGGCCTGGGCGGTGGCACGGAGTCGAGCGGGCATCGGAGGGGCGGCCGCACACATGACCACCGGACTGATCCCGGGGGAGCAGCCCCCGGACCCGCGGCCGACTGACGGCCTGCCGCAGCAGCGGCGCGAGCCGGTCGGCCAGGGAGCCATGCCCGTCGAGAACCGGTCGAGGAGTTCTGTGATCACCGCGCGCGCGGCCGCCAGTTTCGAGCCCGTCGGGCGATCTGTCGCGAGCGCCCGCTCCTTCGTCCGCGACACCCTCCAGGGCTGGGGCTTCGGCGACATCGTCGACGACGCCGTCGTTCTCACCAGCGAACTGGTGACCAACGCCGTCGTCCACGCCGGCACCTCCGCCGACCTGCTCTGCCTGCGCAGCAACGTGGGCGTGCGGATCGAGGTGGCCGACCGGTACCCCGAGCGCGAGGTCCCCCTGCAGGGATCGCCCATCAGCATGGGCAGCCCCGACCGCGAGGGCGGCCGCGGACTCCAGCTGTGCGCGGCCCTGGCCGGCCACTGGGGCGTGGACTACACGCCCACCCACAAGACCGTCTGGTTCCAGCTGGACCTTCCCGAACGCCCGGTCGGCACCCGCAGCGCCGGCCCCTCCCTGCCGGCCCACCTCCTCCCCCTCGCCGACAGCCGGGTCCGCGTCGCCGTCGTCCAGATCGACCGGACCGGTTCCGTCTCCGCCTGGAATGAGGACGCCGAGGACCTCTTCGGCTACGCCGCCGAACAGGTCACCGGCAAGCCGCTCACCGACTTCGCGGCCTGGCCGCACACCCCGGGCACCAGCACCGGCATCGCCGACGCACTGCGGCTCTCCCGCTGGGAGGGCAGCTACGGCATCCGCGGCGCGGGCGGCCGGGTCATCCCGGTGTACGCCTCCCACCTGCGCGTCCGTGACACCGACGGCGAGCCGTCAACGGTCTGTCTCCTCGTGAGGGACCACGAACGGGCGGTTCTGCAGACCCCGCTGCGCGGACCGGCCTCCGACACGTCCGGCACCTCCGAGGGCCAGAGCACCGACCCGTTCGAGGTGTTCATCGGCTCCCCCGCCCCGGACGACCTCGACGGCCTGCTCCAGCGCACGGTGGAACGCGCCCGCGACATGCTCGACGCCGACTCCGCCTTCCTGCTCCTCGCGACCGACGACGAGACGGAACTGGAGGTCCGCGCCTCCACGGGCCTGCCCTCGGCCCGCCAGCGCTTCGCCCGCGTCCCCGTCGAGGCCGGCCCCGGCCGCTACGGCTCGGCCCGTATGCCGGCCGTCCACGAGGACCTCAGCGCCGTCCCCGGCGCGGTCCCCCTGCTCAACGGCACCGGCATGCGCTCGGTCGTCACCGTCCCGCTGAAGGTCGAGGGCCGCCTCACCGGATCCCTGGGCGTCGCCGCCGAGGCTCCGGGCAGGTACTCCAACGAGGAGGCGCTGCGTCTGCAGTTCGCGGCCGACCGCATCGCCCTCGCCGTGGAGTCGGCCCGCCTGGGCGAGCTGGAGCGGCTGCGCCGCGGCTCGCTCAGCTTCCTCGTCGAGGCCTCCGACCTGCTGGCCGGCACCCTGGACCGGGACCAGACCCTGGCCCTGATGGCCCAGATGACGGTCCCCACGCTCGCCACCTGGTGCGCCGTCTACACGATCGCCGACCAGGCCTCCGAGCCCTATCTGTCCTACGTGCTGCACGAGGACGAGGAGCTGATCGACGGCATCAAGTCGCTGCTGTCGAAGATCTCCCCGCCCGACCCGGTCCCCACCCCCGGCGCCCGCGTCTGGTCGGCCCCCGCGGAGGTCGCCCACCAGGCGGCGCTGCGCAGCTCCATGCGCAGCCTCGGCCTGAGCGGTGGCCCGACCCACCACGTCACCCCGGGCATCGGCCCGACGCTCGCCACGGCCTCCGCGGTCGGGGGCGAGACCGTCGTCCTGCCACTGGTCGCCCGCAACCGCGTCATCGGCATGCTCACGCTCGGCAAGCCGACCGACGAGCACTTCCGCCAGGAGATCCTGGAACTCGCCGAGGACCTCTCCCGGCGGGCCGCCCTGGCCCTGGACAACGCCCGCCTCTACTCCGAGCGCACGGCCATCAGCCAGTCCCTCCAGCGCAGCCTCCTGCCGCCCGAGCTGCCGCTGATCGACGGCGTCGAGGTCGAGGTCATCTACCGCGCGGCCGGCGAGGGCAACGAGGTCGGCGGCGACTTCTACGACCTGTTCCCGATCAGCGACGGCGCCTACGGCTTCGCCATCGGCGACGTCTGCGGTACGGGCCCGAACGCGGCGGCGGTCACCGGCCTCGCCCGGCACGCGCTCCGGCTGCTGGCTCGTGAGGGCCTGAGCGGCCCCGCCGTCCTGGAGCGCCTGAACTCGGCGATCCTCGACGAGGGGGCCCGCAGCCGCTTCCTCACGCTGCTCTACGGCGAGATGCGCCCGCAGGAGGACGGCAGCGCGGAACTGAAGGTGGTCTGCGCCGGCCATCCGCTCCCCCTGCGCCTGCGCCAGGACGGCACGGTGGAACCGGCAGCCGAGCCCCAGCCGCTCCTCGGCGTCCTGGAGGACCTGGAGCTGTACGAGCAGACGGTCACCCTCGACCCGGGCGACGTCCTTCTCTGTGTCACCGACGGGGTCACCGAACGCCGTGAGGGCAGCCGGATGCTGGGCGACGACGGTCTCGCCGACGTCCTGACGACCTGCACGGGGCTGACGGCCGGCGCGGTGGCGGCCCGCATCATGCGCGCCGTGGAACGGTTCGCCACTGACGCGCCGTCCGACGACATGGCCATCCTGGCCATGCGCGTACCCGGCCTGCACAAGGACTAGAAACGGAAAGACACCGGAATCCGGGCATGCGAAAGGCCCCGCCCGATCGGGCGGGGCCTTCCTGCCGGAGCCCCCAAACGGAATCGAACCGTTGACCTTCTCCTTACCATGGAGACGCTCTACCGACTGAGCTATAGGGGCCTGTTGTCGCTTCCGGGTTTCCCCCGCGGCAACGGAATAGATCATACCCCGAACGAGCCCGTGCTCCCAACCACGCTCAGAGAGCCGGTTGCAGCAGCCCGCCCAGCGCATTGCACGCGGAGGCGATCCGCTGCATGTCCCGCTTGGTGAGCGAGGCGTCCACGGGAAGCGCGAGCGTCTCGTCGGCGGCCCGCTCGGTCTCGGGCAGGGACACACACCGCCGGAACTCGGGCAGTCGGTGCACGGGGGTCTTCACCGGCACCCGGCACTCAACGCCCCTGGCCCGTATGGCCCGTGCGAAGGCGTCCCGGTCGGGCCGCCCGTTCCCCGGCACCCGCACCACGTACTGCTGATAGGTGTGCCCGACCCCGCCCTCGGGCGTGCGCACACCCCTCAACCTGGCGTCGAGGAACGCCGCCCGTTCCCGCCGCTGGGCTATCTCGTCGTAGGGCGCCTCGGATTCGGCGTGCTCCAGCACCAGCAGCCCGTGCCGCCGGCCCAGCGCGTGCAGTCGCGCGACGTCGGCTGGCCTGCCGAAGCGGTGGACGGCAACGACCGCCGCCGTCCGCTGGGTTACGGCCGCCTCCACCGCGGCCGGCTCCAGGCAGTACGTCGCCGCGTCTATGTCGGCGAACACCGGCAACGCCCCTGCCAACGCAACGGCCTCGGCGACCTCCACGTTCCCGAAGGCCGGCACGACGACCTCGTCACCGACTCCGACACCAGCGGCCCTGAGCAGTGCAGCAGTACCCATGCACTGGATGCTGGTTGCGCAACGTGAACTTCAAGTGACGCGCAACAAAAAAGGGTTGGACCCTGAACCGAAGTTCGGGGTCCAACCCTTTGAATGATTGTTCGGCGGCGTCCTACTCTCCCACAGGGTCCCCCCTGCAGTACCATCGGCGCTGTAAGGCTTAGCTTCCGGGTTCGGAATGTAACCGGGCGTTTCCCCTACGCTATGACCACCGAAACACTATGAAACAATCAACCGCACCACGCTGTGGACGTGGGGTTGTTCGTGGTTTCAGAACCAACACAGTGGACGCGAGCAACTGAGGACAAGCCCTCGGCCTATTAGTACCGGTCAACTCCACACGTTACCGTGCTTCCATATCCGGCCTATCAACCCAGTCGTCTACTGGGAGCCTTACCCTCTCTAGGAGGTGGGAGCCCTCATCTCGAAGCAGGCTTCCCGCTTAGATGCTTTCAGCGGTTATCCCTCCCGAACGTAGCCAACCAGCCATGCCCTTGGCAGAACAACTGGCACACCAGAGGTTCGTCCGTCCCGGTCCTCTCGTACTAGGGACAGCCCTTCTCAAGACTCCTACGCGCACAGCGGATAGGGACCGAACTGTCTCACGACGTTCTAAACCCAGCTCGCGTACCGCTTTAATGGGCGAACAGCCCAACCCTTGGGACCGACTCCAGCCCCAGGATGCGACGAGCCGACATCGAGGTGCCAAACCATCCCGTCGATATGGACTCTTGGGGAAGATCAGCCTGTTATCCCCGGGGTACCTTTTATCCGTTGAGCGACGGCGCTTCCACAAGCCACCGCCGGATCACTAGTCCCGACTTTCGTCCCTGCTCGACCCGTCGGTCTCACAGTCAAGCTCCCTTGTGCACTTACACTCAACACCTGATTGCCAACCAGGCTGAGGGAACCTTTGGGCGCCTCCGTTACCCTTTAGGAGGCAACCGCCCCAGTTAAACTACCCATCAGACACTGTCCCTGATCCGGATCACGGACCCAGGTTAGACATCCAGCACGACCAGACTGGTATTTCAACGACGACTCCACAACCACTGGCGTGGCCGCTTCAAAGTCTCCCAGCTATCCTACACAAGCCGAACCGAACACCAATATCAAACTGTAGTAAAGGTCCCGGGGTCTTTCCGTCCTGCTGCGCGAAACGAGCATCTTTACTCGTAGTGCAATTTCACCGGGCCTATGGTTGAGACAGTCGAGAAGTCGTTACGCCATTCGTGCAGGTCGGAACTTACCCGACAAGGAATTTCGCTACCTTAGGATGGTTATAGTTACCACCGCCGTTTACTGGCGCTTAAGTTCTCAGCTTCGCCCGGACGAATCCAAGCTAACCGGTCCCCTTAACGTTCCAGCACCGGGCAGGCGTCAGTCCGTATACATCGCCTTACGGCTTCGCACGGACCTGTGTTTTTAGTAAACAGTCGCTTCTCGCTGGTCTCTGCGGCCACCCCCAGCTCAAGCAGCAAGTGCTCTCACCGGACGTGGCCCCCCTTCTCCCGAAGTTACGGGGGCATTTTGCCGAGTTCCTTAACCATAGTTCACCCGAACGCCTCGGTATTCTCTACCTGACCACCTGAGTCGGTTTAGGGTACGGGCCGCCATGAAACTCGCTAGAGGCTTTTCTCGACAGCATAGGATCATCCACTTCACCACAATCGGCTCGGCATCAGGTCTCAGCCACAAGTGCGACGGATTTACCTATCGCACGGCCTACACCCTTACCCCGGGACAACCACCGCCCGGGATGGACTACCTTCCTGCGTCACCCCATCACTCACCTACTAACCGCTTGGGCCGGCGGCTCCACCACTTTCCTTTCCCCGAAGGGTCCGGAACGGCTTCACGGCCTTAGCATCACGATGCTCGATGTTTGACGCTTCACAGCGGGTACGGGAATATCAACCGGTTATCCATCGACTACGCCTGTCGGCCTCGCCTTAGGTCCCGACTTACCCTGGGCAGATCAGCTTGACCCAGGAACCCTTAGTCAATCGGCGCAAACGTTTCTCACGTTTGTATCGCTACTCATGCCTGCATTCTCACTCCTGAACCGTCCACAACTCGCTTCCGCGGCTGCTTCACCCGGCACACGACGCTCCCCTACCCATCACAACACCCGTTAGGGCTATACGCTGCAATGACACGACTTCGGCGGTACGCTTGAGCCCCGCTACATTGTCGGCGCGGAATCACTAGACCAGTGAGCTATTACGCACTCTTTCAAGGGTGGCTGCTTCTAAGCCAACCTCCTGGTTGTCTCTGCGACTCCACATCCTTTCCCACTTAGCGTACGCTTAGGGGCCTTAGTCGATGCTCTGGGCTGTTTCCCTCTCGACCATGGAGCTTATCCCCCACAGTCTCACTGCCGCGCTCTCACTTACCGGCATTCGGAGTTTGGCTAAGGTCAGTAACCCGGTAGGGCCCATCGCCTATCCAGTGCTCTACCTCCGGCAAGAAACACACGACGCTGCACCTAAATGCATTTCGGGGAGAACCAGCTATCACGGAGTTTGATTGGCCTTTCACCCCTAACCACAGGTCATCCCCCAGGTTTTCAACCCTGGTGGGTTCGGTCCTCCACGAAGTCTTACCTCCGCTTCAACCTGCCCATGGCTAGATCACTCCGCTTCGGGTCTTGAGCGTGCTACTGAAACGCCCTATTCGGACTCGCTTTCGCTACGGCTACCCCACCCGGGTTAACCTCGCAACACACCGCAAACTCGCAGGCTCATTCTTCAAAAGGCACGCAGTCACGACGCAAGGACAAGTCCTTGCGCGACGCTCCCACGGCTTGTAGGCACACGGTTTCAGGTACTATTTCACTCCGCTCCCGCGGTACTTTTCACCATTCCCTCACGGTACTATCCGCTATCGGTCACCAGGGAATATTTAGGCTTAGCGGGTGGTCCCGCCAGATTCACACGGGATTTCTCGGGCCCCGTGCTACTTGGGTGTCTCTCAAACGAGCCGCTGACGTTTCGACTACGGG